>DATAWZ010000114.1:0-20315 GCA_036266975.1 Solirubrobacteraceae bacterium | reverse complement strand
AACAGGTTCTTGTAGATCGCGTTGCGGCTGCTTTCCAGCTGCAGCGCGAGCACGTCGATCGGCACGTCGTTGAGCGCGATCGCCACGAACACCTGGCGCTGACGGTCGCTGAGGCCCCCGATGGCCTGCGACAGCGCGTCGAGCTGCTCGCGCTGCTCGAGCTGGGCGCCCGGACGTGGCGCAAGCGTGTCCGGCAGCCGCTCCCAGGTGAGCTCCTCGCGGCTCGGAGGCTGCCGGCGCCACGCGTGGCGCGCCACCTTGCTGGAGATCTCGAACATCACGAACTTGTAGGCCCAGGTCGTAAACCGGCTGCGCCCCTGGAACTCCTCGAGCTTGGCGAGCACGATGACCAGGGCATCGTGGGCCGCCTGCTGGGCGAGGTCGTCGAACTCGGGCCCGGCGATCGAGCCGAGCTGGCCCCGGCGGCGGCCGAGCTCGTACACCGCCACCCGCGAGAGCAGCTCGTGCAGCCGGGCGATCGTCTCCTCGCGGCGGGGATGGCCCTCGCGGAGCTGCTCCACCCAGCGCCGCGACTCCTCGTGCGGTGCGCTCACCGCGGGGATGTTAGTGCCCGCCGGCTCCCCGGCCAGAGACCGCGCCTCGGGCCTTCACCCAAAAAAACCACCCGCGTCGCCGGGCAGGCGCGCCGCTCGGTTACCCCATCGCCGCCTCGCGCAGGAACCCATCGATCAGCGCGGCGATCTCCCGCGCGTGGGTGGCGGTCGCGAAATGGCCGGTGTCCAGGAGGTGAATCTGCGCGTCGGGCAGATCCTGCAGATAGGCCTGCGCGCCCTCGGGCGGGAAGAAGCCGTCGTTGCACGCCCACGGCAACAGCGCCGGCGGGCGATGCGTGCGCATGTACTCCCGCCAGGACGGATAGAGGGCCACGTTGCGCTGATAGTCGTAGAGCAGGTCGAGCATCACCCGGTCGCGGCCGGGCAGGTCGAGGTCGCGCTGGTCGAGCTCCCACAGGTCCGGATTCACCGTCGCGGGATCGGCGACCCCGTCGACGTACTGCGAGCGGGTGACACCGACGGTCAGAAAACCGCGGATCGCCTGCTCGTGGCCGGCCCGGTCGGCCCAGTAGGGCTTCAGCGCCTGCATCCCCGGGCCGAGCCCCACCTCGTAGGCGTTGCCGTTCTGGCGCACGAGGCCGTGCACACGCTCGGGGTGTCGGGTCGCCAGCCGGAACCCGACCGGTGAACCGAAGTCGAACATGTACAGGTTGTAGCGCTCGAGGCCCTTGGCCACGGTGAACGCCTCGACGACGTCGGCGACGGCGTCAAAGGTGGTCGCCCCGGTGAACGGCGGGCTCTGCCCGAACCCCGGATAGTCCGGGACGATGACGTGGTAGCGGTCCTGTAGGTGAATCATCAGCCGCGCGCGAGCTCGGGGCCGAGCCCGCGCGGCAAGGACCTGAGCGAGATGGCCGACCAGCTGATCGGCCGCGGCGGAGCGTAGTCAGGACCGCCCTTGGAAGGCAGGCCGTCGCTTGCTCACGAACGCGGAGATGCCCTCGCGGCCGTCGACTCCGGCGGCGTGGCGCGCGACGGTCGTCGCCTCGTCGGCGAGGTGCTCGTGGAGCAGGCGCGTGCCCGACTCGCGCAGCAACCGCCTAGCCGATCCGTAGGCCGCCGTCGCCCCGGCGCTCAGCGCGCGGGCCATCGCCTCGGTGGCCTCGTCGAGGTCGGCGTCGGGGACCACGCGGGTCACGATCCCGATCTCCGCGGCGTCCCTGGCGCTCAGGCGCGCGTTGGTGAGGATCAGCTCGGTCGCCTTGCGCAGCCCGACGATGCGCGGCAGATACCAGGTCAACCCGCCGTCGGGAGACAGGCCGGCCGCGGTGTACGCGACGGTGAACATCGCCGACTCGCCGGCGATCACCACGTCCGACGCGCAGGTGAGGCTGAGCCCGGCGCCGGCCGCCGCGCCGTGGACCGCGGTGAGCAGCGGCGCGTCGAGCGTGACCAGCGCCTCGATGCCGACGTGCAGCCCGGCGGCGAGGTCGTAGAGCTCGGGCTCGACCTCCTCGGGGTCGAGCGCGGCCATCCAGTCCAGATCGCCGCCGACGCAGAACGCGGGGCCCTCGGCGCGAAGGACCACCACGCGCACGTCCTCGCGGGCGGCGAGCGCCGCGCCGTGGGCCTGCAGCGCGGCGGTGAAGTCGGGGTTGATCGGATTGCGCGTGGCGCCGCTGACCAGCGTGAGCCGCGCGATGCCGTCCTGCACGTCCAGGGTGATCGGCATCAGGCCACGTCCCCCCGGCCAGCGGTGCCCGTGTACGGGACCCCGTCCTCGACGAGCTTCCAGATGTCCATGCCCAGCGGGCTCTCGTGGTCCTCGGAGAGATGCCCGACCAGGCCGGCGGCCCGCGCGATCAGCGCGAAGCCGCGGATGTCCGACCACGGGAAGCCGATGTCGGAGAGGACCGCGGCGACGGCGCCGGTGGCGTTCACGGTCACGTGCCGCCCCTTGATCTCGTCCATGACCTCGCTGAGCGTACCGAGCAGCTCGGCGTGGGCGGTGGGAACCTGCTGCTCGCGCGCGATCTGCAGCAGACGCGGCGAGCGCGGGTCGTCGGGCCGGTGGATATGGTGGCCAAAGCCCGGAACGGTCATGCCGGCTTCGACGCGACTGGTGATCGCCTCGGCGCAGTACTCGCGCGCCGTGACGTCGCCGGAGGCGATCCTGCGCACGCCGGTCTGCAGGATGCGGGCGGCCTCCTCCATCGAGCCGAGGAACACGCTGCCGGCACCGAGCAGGCCGGCGGCCACGGCGCCCTGGAGCGCCTCCGGGGCGCTGCCGTAGATCAGCCGGGCGGTGATCGAGCTCGGGGTCAGGCCGTGCTCCATCACGGCCACGAGGACGGAGTTGACCACCGCCAGCTCCCCCGGCTCGGGCCGGCGCCCGCGCAGGTGCAGGAAGATCATGCTCGTGAAGTCGATCCTGCCGAGCAGGTCCTCGACGAGGTCGTGGTCGCGGACGTAGATCGCGTCGGGAGTGGAGACCGCGATCGCGGTGCCGCGGGTGGGTGATGGTGGGCTACTCACAGGGCGCTCCTGGTCGTGGTGGTTTGCCGGCCTCAGCGCATCGCCGAGAGTCCGAGCAGCTCGCGGCCGATCGAGAGGATCTGGATCTGCGAGGTGCCCTCGGGGATCGTCGCCTCGCGCGCGTCGCGGAAGAGCCGCTCGACCGTGGACTCCTCCATGAGTCCCGCGCCGCCGTGGACCTGCAGCGCGAGCGTCGCGGCGCGGCTGCCCGCCTCGCCGCAGTGGAGCTTGGCCATCGAGCACTCAAGGCGCGCCGGCAGCCCGGCGTCGAGCGTGCGCGCGGCGTGCACGCCGAGCAGCCGCGAGGTCTGGGTCAGAGTCGCGATCTCCACGATCATCTCCTGCACGAGCTGAAAGCCGCCGATCGGACGCCCGAACTGCTCGCGGCTGCGGGCGAACTCGATCGAGTGCTCCAGCGCGCACTGGGCGAGACCGACCGCGCCCATCGCCATGTTCAGGCGGCCGATGTTGATCGCCGCCATCGCCGCTGACAGGCCGCGGCCCGGCTCGCCGAGCAGGTTGGCGGCCGGCACGCGCGTGCCGTCGAAGACGACCTCGCAGCTGCTCGTCGCCCGGACGGGCATGTGCGGGATCTCGGCCACCTCGTAGTGGGACTCGCGTCCGTCGACCATGAACGCGCTGATCCCGCGCGCCCCGGCCGAGCGGTCGGTGCTCGCGAGCACGACCCCGAGGTCGCCGTAGGTGGCGTTGGTGATGTAGAGCTTGGAGCCGTGCAGCACGTACTCGTCCCCCTCGCGGGTGGCGGTCGTGCGCAGCGCCGCCGCGTCCGAGCCGGCGCCGGCCTCGGTCATCGCGAACCAGCCGCGCCGCTCGCCGGAGAGCAGCGGCGTCAGCCAGCGCTGCTTCTGCTCGGGCGTGGCCACGCTCGAGAGCACGAGCGGAACGACGGTGCAGATGTTGAGCGTCGTGCGCAGCGAGCCCCAGCAGCGGCCGGCCTCCTCCATGAGCACGGCGAGCATCGCGTGGCTCATGCCGTCGCCGCCGTCGGCCTCGGGCAGGATGCCGCGCACGTAGCCGAACTCGTGCAGCGCGGGCAGGATCTTCACCGGGAACGTGCGCGACTGCTCGTGCTCGGCCACGAGCGGAGCGACCTCGCGCTCGAGGTGGCCGCGAACGCTCTGCTGGAGCGCGCGCTCCTCGTCGTTGAGGGCGATCACGCGTCCGGCTCCCGACGGATCAAGGTGGTAGAGACCATCGTCTGCACGACCTCCTCGCGCTCGTTGGTGATCGTCCGCGTGATCGCGACGATCCCGCGCTCGCCGTCCCGGGTGGGGTGCAGTTCGGTGACCTCGGCGGTGACCGTGAGCGAGTCGCCGGCGAGCGTCGGCGCGGAAAGCCGGGTCTCGATCCCCACGAGCGCGACGGTCGCGTCCTGCAGTCCGCGGGACAGGTCGGTGCGGCTGAACAGCCCGGAGGCGACCGCGGTCACGAGCAGGCCGTGCGCGATCACACCCCGGTGGCCGCGACGCCGCGCGTACTCGGCGTCGGTGTGCAGCGGGTGATAGTCGCCGGAGAGCCCGGCGAAGGCGACGATGTCGGCCTCGGTGATCGTGCGCGAGGGCGAGACCTCGCGCATCCCGACCCGCAGGTCCTCGAACCACAGCGCCGCGGTCAAGTCAGTCGCCCCTCCCACGGCGGGGACGCTTGGGCGAGCGTGCCGGCGATGCGATCGCAGGCGGCGCGCAGGCGGGCCCCCCAGTCCTTCGTCGTGGCCTCGTCGAGCAGGCTGGTGATCGTCACCGCGGCGAGCGCGAGCAGGATCTCGCCGCCGGGGCCGAACAGCGGCGCGGCGATCGTGCTGATGCCCAGCGCGAAGCCCTCGTGGTCGACCGCCCAGCCGCGGCGTCGGACCTCGGGCAGCTCGGCGCGGAAGGCGTCGGGGTCGGTGACGCTGCGCGCGGTGCGAGCGGGCAATCCCGACGCGAGCAGCCGGTCGACGAGCTCGGGCGGGTCGTGGGCCAGAAAGCAGCGCCCGAACGAGCCGCCCTGGATCGCCAGCTGGGCGCCGAGCGGCACGGTGATCCGCACGCGGCTCGGACGCTCGAGCTTGTCCACGAGCACGATGTGCTCCTCGCTGACGCGCCGGTAGAACACGAAGGTCGCGTTCATCTCCTCGAGCAGCTCGGCCAGGCAGCGCTTGGCCACGCCCAGATAGGTGAGCTGCTCGGAGGCCGCCGCGCCGAGCTCGACCAGCCCGATCCCCAGGCGGAAGGCGTGCCCGTCGGCGTCGCGCTCGATGACCCCCTCCTCGCAGAGGGTGCGCAGCAGGTAGAAGCAGGTGCTGCGGTTGAGCCCGGTCTGCGTGATCAGCTCACCCAGGGTGAGCGGCCCGCGCTGCTCGAGCGCCCGCAGGACCGCCATCGCGCGGTTGACCGCCGGGACGCGGTAGGGGCGCTCGGCGGCCGCTTTAGCGCTCATGGTTCTGTGCACAGAACGCTCATCGGAATACAGAATACTGCCGCCGCGACATCGCGCCGCGTGCCGGGTTGTGGTCCCTATGAGACGCAAATCCGGCAACCGGCGGGCGTGTGCGCCCCCGGTCGACTGGGAAAGGTCTACGAGTCAACCAACGAGAGGTGCGAGATGAAACGAGTTCGGCCCATCCTCATCGCGGGTGCCGGCAGCCTGGCGCTGTGCGCGAGCGCACTGGCGTCGACGTCGGTATCCGGTTCGTGGAGCGGCAAGGACAAGCACGGCAAGGCGGTGACGCTCGTCATCGACTCGAGCGTGTCCCACGACAAGACCGCCGGTCACGTCAAGGTCGGGTCCGGGAAGACCGAGAACATCACCTACTCGTCGAAGTCGGGCTCGACCTACAAGTTCAAGGTCTCCGGAAGCTCCGAGACCGTCGAGGCCTCTCGGTCGGGCTCAAAGCTGCACTTCACGCTGGTTTCCGGGCACACCAAGGACACCGCGACGCTGCACACCAGCAGCCCGAGCGGCCCGTCGCAGAATCCCATCTACTAGTGGTGCCTCCGGTAAATCCGGTCGTCGATTCGCGAGCGAAAATCGAGCACGGCCAGGACGCAGGGAGCCGGAATAGCAGCGCTATTCCGGCTCCCGAGGACGCCGCCAGGCGAAGATTTGCAGCCGCGAAGCGGGAGCGGATTTACAGGAGGTGCCACTAGGTCACGCCCACCCGTCGGAGGAACAGCCCCAGGGGACGGGGGTCCTCCGACAGTCCCAGTGAGCGGGGCGAGCGCGGCCGCCTGATCCGCCAGCCCAGGTGCACCTGCGTGCCGCCCGCCGCCGCCACGGCCGGCGGGACCGTGACGACCGTTCGCACGAGGTCGGTGTCACGCCGCAGCGTCGCCACCTCGACCCCGTTGATCAGCACGGCGACCGCGAGGCGCGGGAGCTCGGGCACCACCGGCCCGGACTCAAACCACAGCTCCCGTCCGGCGAGGGGGACGCCGAGGTCGAGCAGCACGCCCGCGCTCGGGCCGACGGTCCAGCGTCCGCCGTCGTGGGCATCGCTGAAACCCCCGGCGAGCCACGGCTCATCCCCGCTCCCGGCGCCGAGCGCGAACTCCGCGTCCGGCGGGCAGGCGGCCGCCGGCGCGAGGCTCACCCGCCGCAGCAGGAAGCCCAGACGGCGATCGTCGTCGCTGAGCCCCAGCCGCGTAGGGGCGGCCACGGCGCGGGTCCGCAGGGCCACCTGGACCTCCTCGCGTCCGTTGAGAACGTCGGCCGGCACCACCGCGCCCTCGCCGTCGAGCGCGTGGCGCCCCGGGTGCAGCGTCATCGGCGCCAGCGGGCGCCCTTGCACCGACACCTGCAGGGTGGCGCCCGCCGGGCGCAGCGGCGGGCCGGCCCACACCCGCAGCAGCCGAGCGCGGTCGTCGGCGCGCAGGCGCAGGCGCGCCTGCGCGCCAGCCATCCAGCTCCCGCGCGCCTCACCGTCCGGCCGCCACAGGCCGTCGATGACGTGGCGGTGGACGACCTCGCTGTCGGCGAGGTCGAGGTCGGCCTGCGCCGCCCCCCCGGCCGGGCCGTCCAGCGCGGCCTCGAGCGCCGCGGCGGGCCTGCCGCGGCGCTGGCGCAGGACGCGCGCGTGGCCCAGCGGGGTCGCGCGCACGCCGAGCGGGAGCTCGCGGCGCGCGGCCTGCTGCTGGTAGAGCACCGCCCACCCGAGCGCGCCGCGGTCGCGCGGGCGGGTCATCTCCGCGGCGAGCTCGATCCGCTGGAGCGGGGCCGGGCGGGCCAGCGCCCGCAGCGCGCTGCGCGGGACCTCCAGGCCCGCGACCCGCTCGAGCACCCGCAGCCCCGTGCGCAGCGGCAGCGCGACCCGTCGCCGGCGGGCCTGCGCGACCACGCGGTCGAACTCGACCCCTCCCGAGCGGACGATCAGCGCGGCGTCGAGCACCCAGCGGTACGTGGGCAGGTCGTTCCAGCGCAGCCCGTGCAGGATGGCGTGCAGCAGCTCGTCGCTCGCGCACATCGCTCGGGTGGCCACGCCGCGCAGCGACACGGGCCGCGCCGCGGCCCAGAAGTCCTCGTCGGCGCCGGGCTGGCAGGAGGTGTGCAGGGCGTGCCAGTGCAGGTCGAGCTGGCGGTCGTTCCCGTCGCGGAAGCCGTGGCTGGGGATGCAGCGCGGCGCGAAGCGCGCGACGTACCACGGCTCGCGATCGGCGACCGGCACGAACCCGGCCCCGGCGAGCACGTCGATCGCCGCGGGCGCGCTCTCGGTCGGCACGAGCACGTCGAGGTCGTTCATCGGGCGCATGCCGGCGTCGACCCGGTCGCCGGCGACGTGCGCGGCGCCCTTGAGCAGCAAGGTCGGGATGTCCGACGCCCCGAGCGCGGCGAGCGCGGGCGTGGTGGCGGCGAACAGGAGCTGGTTCTGCGCCCAGACGTAGCGGTGCACGCCCTTCAGCAGCGGCATCAGCTCGTCCTGCACCCCGAGCGCGAGCAGGTTGCGGTGCAGCTGGGGAAGGACGGCCTGGACGGGCCCGTCGAGCCGGTCGGGGTGCATTGCCGGGCGCAGCCGGCGCCAGGCCGCCAGCGCGCGCTCGTCGGGGAGCAGCGCGGCGTTGAGCAGCAGCTCCTGCTCGGGGGTCAGCCACGCGTCACGGCGGGCGGCGCTCGGAGGGTGGCGCGGCCGGGCGAAGGCCGGCGCGCCGGGCCCCTCCGCTTTCCTCATGACCGCCCGCGGCGGCGGTCGAGCGAGGCCTTCAGCGCGCGCGGGAATTCGCCGAGCGCCGCGCGCTGGGCGAGCGAGTTGTTCTCGCCGTGCACGCGGCGCCAGAGCACCTGCTCGGGCACCGTCTCCTCGCGGACGCGCAGCTCGCGGGCGCGCAACAGCCAGTCCAGGCCCTCGGCCACCTTCACGCCGGTCGCGAACGGCCCGATCCGCTCGTACGCGCTGCGGGTGATGAGCACCGCTCCGGGCAGGTGGGCGGGTCGCGCGTCGTCGAGTGCCACCGGCTCGCCCTCCGCGCCGAGCTCGCAAAAGCGGCGAACGTGCCCGAAGACCATCTCCGGCTGCGCGGACGCCGCGACCGAGGCGACCCGCGCCGACAGGCTGCGCGGCGTGAGCAGGTCGTCGGCGTCCAGCGCGGCGATCAGCTCGCCGCGGACCAGCGCGAAGGCCCGGCTGCGGGCCGCCCCGATCCCCGAGGGCGCCATCCGCTCCACGCGCACGAGCGGCGCGTAGCGTTCGGCGAGCGCCGCACTGCCGTCGCGCGAGCCGTCGTCGATGACCACGACGTCGGTCGCCGGCAGGGTCTGGGCGAGCACGCTGTCGAGCGCGGCGCCGAGCCAGCGCTCGCCGTCACGGACCGCGATCGCGACGCCGACCTCAGGCACAGCGTTTGCGGGCCACGCTGCGGCGCAGCACCGCGAGCTTTTCGCGATCCATCGCCGCCTGGTCATGAGAGGCGTTGCGGTCGTGAATCCGCCAGTTCACCAGGACGTCGGGCAGGGTCGCCGAGCACAGCCCGAGGTCCGCCGCGCGCGCGAGCCAGTCCGCATCCGAGGAGACCTCGAGCTCCTCATCGAACGGCCCGACGCGCTCCAGCGCGGGGCGCCGCACGAGCCACGCGCTCGGCCCGTAGGCCGGCATTTGCGCTCGCTCCCATCCGAGCGGCAACCATCCGGGCGCCGCCGCGCCGGGCGCGAGCACGATCCGCTTCGCGCACCGCACGATGTCGACCGGCGGGAGCGCTGCCATCCGCCGCACCTGGCGCGCGAGCTTGTCCGGATGCCAGAGGTCGTCCTGGTCCAGAAAGGCGATCAGCTCGCCTCGGGCCACCGCGACGCCGGCGTTGCGGGCGGCGGCCACGCCGCCGCGCGCGGACCGTGCGAGGACCCGCGCGCCGGCCGCCGTCGCGATCCCCGCGCAGCCCTCGGCCGGGCCGTCGAGGACGACGACCGTCTCGCACGCCGGGTGCGTCTGCGCGGCGACCGCCGCGAGCGCGTCGCCGAGGAAGCGCTCGCCGTCGAACACGGGGATCACCACCGATACGTCAGCCATCGGCACGCTGGCGTCGCACTGAACGCCGGATCACGTCAAGGAGGACCGAGGTGTTGGCGCCGCCGTTGCGGGAGCTGTTGTTGGCGTGGATGCGATAGTGGAGCACCACGTGCTCGACGGTCCCGGAGCGCACGCCGGCGTCCTTGGCCCGCGCGAGCCAGTCGATGTCCTCGCACAGCCACAGCGACTCGTCGAACCCACCGATCAGCTCGAACACCTCCCGGCGGGCGAGCATCGTACCGGCGTGCCCGGGCACCGCCTCGCCGTCGGCGTAGCGCGGCCAGTGCCGCGGCCGGGGCTCACCCGGCGTGAGGAACACCTCGGTGAGCCCGAACACAATGCCGTCGTCGGGATGCTCGCGCAGGTGCGCGACCTGCCGCGAGAGCCGGTCGGGCGGCCAGCGGTCGTCGCCGTCGTGGATCGTGAACAGCTCCCCGCGCGCCGCCTTCACGCCGGCGTTGCGCGCGGCGGATACGCCGCGGTGTGGCTCGCTCAGCAGGCGCACGGGGAACCCCTCGGCCACGCGCGCGGTGCCGTCGGTGGACCCGTCGTCGACGACGATCACCTCGAACGCGGGGTGGTCCTGGGCAAGCGCGCTCTCCAGCGCCTCCGCCAGGAAGCGCTCCCCGTTGAACACGGGGACGACCACCGAGACGAGCGGCGTCTCGGTCACACCGGCACCGCCGTCCGCTCGAGCATCTCGTCGACCGCGGGCGCGAGGTCGGCCGGGTCCTCACCGACCTCGAGCGCGAAGCACGGAAGGCCACGCACCACCGAGGCGAGCGTCGCGAGCACCGCGCCGCCGTCGTAGGGCATCTGCATCGCCGTGCTCGGCGCGAGCGCGAGCAGCGCCGCGGCACCCGAGATCGAGCGCACCGCCGTGCGCGGCCCGGCGATCTGCGGGACGGCGACCGCCCGCACGACCAGCTCGGTCGCGAGCGCGTCCTGAGGCATGGGCAGCACGTACTTCTCCCCGTCCACGGGATCGGCCGAGCGCCGGGCGCGGCGTGCGAGCGCGGGAAAGCGCGCGAGGTGCCCGGCGTCGAGCTTGGCCGTCGTGAACAGGTTGACCGCCCGGGCGGGCGGGCCGGCCTCGATCAGTAGGTAGTCGTCGGCCACGTAGCGCATCCCGTCCGCTGCCGCCGCCAGCGCGACCGTCGTCTTGCCCGAGCCGCCAGGGCCCGCGAGCAGCACCGCCCCACGCTCGTCCCCGACCGCGCCGGCATGGACCAGGCCCCGGCCGGGCCCGGCCAGCGCCCAGAACAGCGCCGGACGCAGAGGGGCGGCGCGCTCCCACCACGGCAGCTCGGCCGCCGCCTCCGAACGCCACAGGACCTCCCGCGCCGGGACGTCGACCAAGGTGAGCGCGTGCGGCTCGTTGACCGCGGCGTGGGTCTCGCCGGGCGCGCCCGGGCGCCGCACGAGCCCGCGCGGGCCGAGGTCGTGCTCGCGCCACGGCACGGGCGGCGCCCCCGGCGGGCGCTCCCACAGCCGGATGCATCCGTCGGGCGGGGCCTGCGTGGGACGCCCTCCGAGGGCCTCGAGCAGGTCGGCCAACGCCCGCCCGGTCACGCAGAGGCGCAGGCGCGCGTCGCCGAACCGGCGCACGTGCTCGACCGCCGGGCCGGCGTGGCGCGCTTCCTCGGCGAGGCGGCGGGCGAGCGCCCGCAGGTCGTCCTCAGACGGGGTTGACATGCGGCCAGCCGGCGGCGACGTCCACGTCATGCAGGGGGTCGACGAGCATGAACTCCTGCATGTCCGTGAACTTGGCCAGCTGCGGTGGCGCGAACGGCACGCGCCCCGGCGGTGGCAACGGCGTTGCGGCGTTGTCCCCCACGACGATCAGGTCCTCCCCCATTAGTTCGATGATGAGCGCGTTGATGGCGTCCTCAATCTGCCCGCGGTCACCCTCCCAGCGCACGAGCGCGTGATCGAGCAGGTCGCGTTCGTGCACGCCCGGCTCGAGCAGCGACCACAGCTCAGAGCCTGTTCCCTCGAGGCTGTAATAGACGCCCGTCCCCATGTGGATGAGGATCGTCTCGCCGTCGATCGTCTCGTGCACGACCGTCGGCGTATTGCCACGCAGGGCCCGGCTCATGGGGGAAGTCTTACATTTGTCGCGGTCAGGGAGCCACTCCGCCGTCAACCGCGACCGCCTCGGTGCCGGCGCCGACCGTGCTCGGTTCGACCTCAGCCTCCTCCTCTCGGCTCGCGGTCGGCCGTCCGTCCCGGCGGAAATAGCCCCAGAACGCGATACGACACCACGCCGAAGATGAGGAACAGCGCATAGGGGCATACGACGGCGCGCAGCATCTGTACGTAGACGAAGGACTGGCCGCGGCCAGCTGCGGGATCAGCCGGGCGCTCGGGCGCCACGTGCGCAGAATCCCACCCGTCCAGCCACTTCAGCGGCGCCAGACGAACACGAGCGACTCCGAGGAGGCACGGAGATCTCGAACACCAGCGTGGAGACGTCCACTGGCTACAGGTCGTGTGGCAGGGGCAGGGACACGGCGACCGGCGGGGGCCGGGAGGAGGGGCGATGTTGGGATCGAGTCCTTGGAGCAGACGCTGCGTGACGGCAACGCGCGCACGGCGCTCGCGACCGCGTTCGCGATCGAGCAGGGCAGATCGCTGAGCTGGAAGAGCGAGACCGGCCCGCACGGCACCGGTAACTACGTCGAAGAGCGCGCGTCTCTGTCGGCGGACCGATGCCGGCTCTCTGTCCGGCCCGACGGCGAGCCGGAGTTCGAGGCGCTGGTCAGGGCGTCAGACGGCGACTTCTCCGGCCGCTTCGCGCTGCACGACGCAACGGTGGTCGTCGTCCTGTTCGATCCGGCCGACCATGACCGGGTGGCGATCGACGTCGCGGCCACCAAAGCACGGTGGAGGGATCACGACGAGCGCCGGTCAGCGGGCTCGCACGGGCCGACGATCATCGCGTCGGCGGAGACCCGCCAGGCGCTCGGGTTCGCGCCGGCACCGAGCGCGCCGCCGGCGATCGAGGTCACCGAACTGCTGACCAGGCTCGCCGACCTGCGTGATCGCGGTGCTCTCACCGACGATGAGCTCGCCGCGCAGAAGGCAAAGCTCCTCGCGGCGAGCTGACCGACCGCGCAGCCAACGCCCGCGGGCCCGAGGGGTGCCGTGCGGACCCGTCCAGTCCGTAGACCGCGTCCGAACCGGGGGGCGGAATTTGAACCCCGCGACCTGCTGCTCCCAAATTAGTCGAGTCCCACTCGAAGAGGGCGTCGACGCCAGCGCCTGACCGATCGCCTCGCTTGCGGTTGGGTCCGCTCGGCGGCGCGCACCGGGGCGAGCGGCGGCGGTGGGCAACTGGAGCGGCGTCTCACGCGCGCTGGCCGGGCCTACCGGCGGTCAAGGCGCGCACGACCAGCGAGTCGTGCCCGGCCAGCGGCACATTCAGGCACGTGTGGTAGACACGGCGCCCGGACAGGTGCCGCCCGTTGGTCGTGGTCGCCCTGATCGTCACCGTGTACGTGCCCGCCGCGGCGCCGGTCAGCGAGATCGTGACCCTGCGTCGGCCGTGCTTGAGCGTCTTCGCGCGCTTGCCGTTCAGCGCGATCGTCGCCGACCGCAGCCGCTCGCGACGGGGCAGGTAGACGTGCAGCGTGATCGAGCGCGCGCTGTGACACGCCGCCGGAGGCGCCTTTGCCGGGGGCGCGGGCGCCGCCGTGTTCGGCGGACGGGCAGTGACGACCGTCTCAGCCATCGATGCCCCGCACGCAGACGCGGCCGTGTTGTTCTTGGTGTCCCCGCCGTAGCTCGCATACCACCAGTAGTTGCCTGCGCTCGGCGGCGTAAAGCCAACCGACGGGCCATAGCTCCCATTGCCGGAGACGCTGGCGGTCCCCACCGTGGTAGCACCCGACGCGCACGACGTAGGCGCCGAGGACTGCGGCCCGAACACCCGGAACGTGATCGTCCCCGACGGCGAAGACCCCGAAGACAGACTTCCCGACACGGCCGAGATCGTGCTGCCCGCCGTGCCGGACGACGGCGCCGACACCGACAAGCCCGGGCTAGCGGAGCTCGACCGGAATACGTACGCCGCCCCTTGACCGGCGTTGCTGCCGATCTTCGCCGCCGAGCCGGCGACCGCCGTTCCGCCGTCCCCGGATACTGCCACCGACAAGCCGAGCTGGTCCCCCGCGGCGCCGTCTGAGGCCGTCAGCTTCGCCTGGGCGGGAGTTGCGCTCGCCCACCCACCCGCGGGCTCGCTGAACGCATAGACCGTCCCCTGCGAGGCGTCGCTGCCGACCGTCGCGAGGCGGGCGCCCGCCACCAGGACCCTGACCGTAAAGCGTTAGCACCGCGCGCCCACCAGACGTGGAGCGCCGCAGGCGCACGAGCGAAGACCGGCCACGACTTCATCCGACGGTGTCGGCCGTGCGGGTGGTGGGGTCGATCTCGGCAGTCGCGGTCGCCGAGTCGTTCCCCCGGCGGGCCTGCTGACGCGGACCCGCGGTCGGCGGGATGCGACGGCGTCGAGCGTGACGGCCGTGGGGCGCGCGGTGGTGAGGGGCCTGTCACTCGGCGGCTTGGCCCCGGCGGGCCGCATGGCGACGGAGCTGCAGGGCGCCGGCGATGCCGGCGAGGGTGAACAGGCCGGCGGTGATCAGCAGCCACCGGCCGAGGTAGACGCCGCCGTTGAGCCCGGTGTCGGCGCGGTAGTTGGCGTGGTTGAGGCCGAGGATTGAGGGGAAGTAGACGAGCAGCAGCAGGCCGCTGATCGCCGCGGGCGCGCGGAGATAGTTGATGGTGCTCGCCGCGCGCGTGTTGACGGCGCGGCTTGCGATCACGTTCAGCGCGGAGTAGAGGGGCAGCAGGACCAGATCGTGACCGATCAGCGCGAGGCCGAACCAGGCCAGGGTGTTTATGAGGTGAGCGCCGGCGAGCAGTTTGCTCGCGGCGTAGGCGCTGAGCGCGAGGCTCGCGAGCAGGGCCACGAGCTGTAGCGGCGATGCGCCGTACAGGCGCCGCCAGCCGGCTACTACGCGTCGCGGACTCGGTCGGGGTGCGATCATGCCTGAAACTGGATCTCGCCGACCCATTTGGTCTGGTGAACGCCGGGCGCGCCGGGGATGATGATGCGTGCGGGAAATCCATGATCGAGCGAGAGTTCGACTCCGTTGACGTGCAATGCGAGCAGTGAGCGCTCGTCGAGGACCTGTTCGCCGCTGAGGGTCGCGTGGCTGAACACGCCGCGCTTCTGGATCGACTTGACCATCGCGCTTGACGGCTCGCTCACTCCGGCGAGCGCGGCGAGGTCCCGTAGACGCACGCCGCTCCAGTGTTGGGTGGTCGACCACCCTTCCACGCACGCGATCGGCAGGCTCGCGTGATGCTGGGGCAGCGCGAGCAACTCGGTGCGCGAGAGCGTGCGCGTGCGCGTGCCGGCGATCCGCAGCCGCCAGGCGGGACCGGTGTGCGCGCCGGTGATCCCGACGGCCGCGGCCGTCTTGTTGACCTGGAAGCCGTTAGGCCCGTCGCCCTCCCCACGGCCGTGTGGTGCGAGCAGCGCGATACGTCTCAGCGGGCCGCCCGCCGACTGCCCCACGGTCACGACCAGCAGCGCCAGAGACCCGCTCCCGACCAGCGCGAGTAGGCCGCGCCGGGACAGCGTTGGCTCGGACGGTGCCACCGCGACCAGGCTGCCCTCCGTGCGGGGCTCGGGCTTCGTGCTCGCGAGGTCGTCGAGCAGCGGACTCAGCACCCCGCGTACGCGATACGCCCGGCGAACCGCGGGCAGCTTGATCGCCGCGTGCACCACGAACGCCGAGATGAACACCCAGGCCCCGTAGAAGTGGGCGGTGTAGAAGGAGAAGTGAAACGGGTAGTAGACCTGTACGTTCACGATCCCGGTCGCGAACTCGAACAGCACCCCGCCGACCAGGAACGCGGTGCTCAGGCGCTCGAGGGCGTGGGCCGGCGAGCGCAGCGGCGGGAACTCGAACAGGCGCGGGATCACCGACCACAACTTCGCCAGGACCACGGGCACCAGCACGATTCCCAGTGTCACGTGGGTCCCCTGGGTGGCGGCGTACAGCCAGCTCGGGTGCGTCGGCCAGTTGAACAGGTAGAAGCCCAGCAGCCCGTGACCGGGCGTCAGGTCGTTGCCCGCGAGCCGCGGGTCGTAGGCGGCGTAGGACACGAGCCCAGTGAGCGCGACGATCGTCAGCCCGACGAGCAGGACCGAGCCCAGGACGGCGGTCAGCCACGGCCCGCGCAGCGGACTGCGCCAGAACGTCGGGCGGGCCGGCGGGGGAAGCGGCACAGGGCGCGAAAGCCGGGGGAGCACGCTCAGAGCATGCCGCTCCCGTCGCTTGCAGCGGCGCGTGCAGCGGCCACCGTAATGGTCCCGTAAGCGTGTTCGTCACCAGATCGTGTCCAGCAGGATCTCCACGAGCAGCGCCTGCCCGGCGAGCGCGGCGAGGATCGGCCGCAGGCGCGTGGGCGCGGCCGACGCGGCGGCGACGCAGGCGAGCGGGACGTACGGCAGCCATATCCGCTCGGTCTCGGCCTTGGAGAACCCGAGCACGGCGGAGACGATCACGACGGCGGCGAGCGCGAGCGCACCGGGGTCGCGCCGGGAGGCCGCGCGCAACGCCAGGGCCGCGGTGGGCAGTCCCATCATGACGCCCCAGGCCGTCGGTGAGCCGAACACCCAGTATGCGTAGGGACGGCTGAGCGCGAGGCTGTTTCGATAGACGTCGCCGGTGGCCCGTAGCGCGCCGATCGGGTCGTAGCCGACCGCGAGCGCGAGCCCGCCGTTGAGCGCGAGGACCGCTAACCCGCAGGTCACGCAAACGCCGAGCGCGGCTCGCCAGCCGCAGCGAGCGAGGACGACCAGCGCCGCCCAGACCGGGATGGCGAGCAACAGGTAGGAGAAGAACCCGCCGATCGCCGCCATCGCGGCGCCCGCCACCCGCACGCTCGCCCGCCGCGAGACGAGCAGCGCCGCGGTCGCCATCCCGAGCGTCATGTAGACGGCGTCGGCGGACACCGTGCCGTCCAGCAGCACGGACGGCGCGAATGCGGTGAACAGCGCAGCGATACGCGCACGCTCCTCGTCGAGCAGTTCACGCGCGAGCAGGTAGGCCAGCGGCGTGCTCAGCGCGCCGACCACGATGCAGAACGCCGCCAGGCGCTGCGCGCTGCGCAGGTGCAACGCGTCCATCGTGAGCAGAAGGCCGGGAGGGTGGCCGGCCCCGTTGATCGTCAGCGACGGGACGAGTTGCGCAAAGTGGCCGAGGAAGAACTGGGGACCGTAGGTGAGCGCGGTCAGCGAGGGCAGGTATTCGTTGGGTGCCTCGAACGAGCCGTGCGGGGAGGTGTCGAAGACCGCGTACCAGCCGTGGACACCCTCGCGCGCGAGGTTGAGCGCGAGCCCGAGGACCAGCGCGAGCACGAACGCGCAGGCGGCGAACAGCGATCGCGAGCGGATCCCTGTCATCAACGGCGAGAGCGGGACGGCCGCGGCGAGCACGGCCAGGGAGACCGCGGCCAGCGGGCGGATCCGCGGATGCCACGCCGAGATGAACGGTGGTGCCCCGGCCGCAAGTCCGCCCGAGAGCGCATGGATCGTCAGCCCGATGGCGACGGTCGCGAACGCCATCGCGGTGACGACTTGCGAAACAGTCGAGCCGCGGGCCACCGCGGCGATCGACCGCTGCCATGCTCTCGACGTGCGCGTGCCTCTAGTGCTCATGCTCTCCGCGCTCGTGCTCGTCGGCTGCGGAGCGGAGAAGGTCTCGCAGTACCCGCCCGCCGCGGAGCCGGCGGTCTCCCCGCCACTCGCGGCCCCGCCCGCTGGCCACCTCGTCGCGCTCGGCGGTCAGCCGGAGGGCGTCGCCGTCGATCCGGACACCGGGATCGTGGCGGTCGCGCTGCGCGGCCCGCCCCGAATCGCCCTGCTGAACGAGAGCGGCGCCACGCTACGAGACGTTGCCGTCGCCGGGGCGGCGCGCCATCTGGCGCTCGCCGGCCCCGGGGGGCCCCTCCTGGTGCCGGAAGAATCGATCGGTCGCCTGCAGGCCGTCTCACTTGGCTCCGGACGGATCGTCGCCGAGGTGAGGACCGGCCGGGGACCGCACGACGCCGCGGTGCTCGGCGGGTCCTGGTTCGTCGGGGATGAGTTCGCTAACACGGTGTCGGTGATCCGCAACGGCGTCCTGGCGGACACGTTTCCGGTCGCCGTGCAGCCGGGCGGGCTCGCGGCGGCTCCGGGGGATCGCGTGGCCGTGGTCGCGGTGCGCGAGCGCGTGCTCGAGCTCTATTCGGCGTCGACATTCCGTCGGGTCGCGCAGGTGTCGGCCGGCGTGGGCCCGACGCACCTGGTGTGCTCGGGCGTGCCCGCCGGGGGCTTCTGCTACGTGGCCGACACCGCCGGCGACGCGCTGCTCATCTTCGCCCTCGCTCCCGCGCTCGAGCTCGTTCGTCGTCTGTACCTGCCCGGCGGACCGTACGGGATCGCGATGGACCCGCGACGCAGGACCCTGTGGGTGACGCTGCCGGGCCTCAACCAGATCGTTGAGCTCTCCGCCCGAGGATGGAGCACCGGTGTCGTGCACCGCTGGCCCACCGTGGCTCAGCCGAACTCTGTCGCCGTCGACCGCACCACTGGCCGTGTGTTTGTCGCGGGGCGTACCAGCGGTGCCCTGCAGATCATCGATCCTGACTGATCGCGCGATCAACGCTCCAGGCGCAATCCGCACGGGCGCGCCCTGTGGTCGCCACCGCCGCGCCGTCACGGGGTCTGCGAGCGCGCCAGCGCGAGCCAATTCACCCCACGCAAGCTGGAGGGAGTCCGCGGCCCGCGCGCGACCACGGAACCGGAAACAGGCACCCGCTGTCCGCGCACGCCCGCGACCGGTCGGATCGGCGGCGCGCCAAGGTCGGGGATGCGGGAGCACGCGGCCGTCCTCGTCAAACCCCCGAGCGGCCTGTGCCTACGCGACATCGAGGACCTCGGACCGATGGATCGCCCCTCCGCGCGGCCCGTGCACTCCGGTGGCCGGGCGCTGGCTGCCGGCACCCGTCACTCTCGTTCTGCCACACGACAGCCCGATCACCGGCGACGGCGGGACGGGCGAGATCATCATCGCCCCGGGGTGCGCAGCTCGGCGAAGCAGCGGGCGCCCACCCGGGACCGGGCGCTGATACGCAGCCCCGCCCTCAGCGCCAGTGCGTCGAGCCCGGCCACGTCGAGCCGCCCCCAGCGGAACCATTCGCTCGCGGCTGGCCCGGCGCAGAGCCGCACGGGCACCTGCGTCGCCGGCACGGGGCGGGCCTCGACTTCGACCGCGATCACGCCACCGGGGAGGACGAGCGCGGCGACTCGACGCAGCAGCGCCGTCGGGTCCGCGCCGATGCCCACGTTGCCGTCCAGCAGCAGCGCGCTGCCCCAGCGGCCAGCGCGCGGCACCGCTCCGAAGACGCTCGCCCGGACCACGTCCGCGCCCCGCCGCCGCGCCAGCGCCACGGCGAGCGGCGCCACGTCGATACCCAGCGCGTCGATGCCCAGCTCGGTGAGGGCGAGCACGTGCCGCCCCGGGCCACAACCGACGTCGAGCACCGGCGGGGGGAGGCGCAGCAGGAGGGCACGCTCCTCGGCTCCCGGCTGACCCAGGTAGCGGTCCAAGGGCACCTGCCCCAGCTCGCGACCGCCGGCGTCGACGAGGCGCAGCGGCGGCCAACACGGGCTGCGCGAGGCATCCTGCAAGGCGCGGCCGTAGACCTCGAGCGCAGGGGCGTTCACCAGGACGACCAACCTAGGGGGACGGCCCGCCACCCGCCATTACAAGCCAAGAACATCGACGTGTCGAACAGCGACGCCACGCTGGGCAGAAGGCAGGCCCACGCTCATCCGCCGAGCGCACGATCGTGGTCACGACACGGGCCCGGCGGACAACCGGGGCCGGCCGCCCGCGCCCTCGGACTGGCCCGCGCGGCAGCACGGCGATCGAGTCGCGGGGC
Source organism: Solirubrobacteraceae bacterium (assembly GCA_036266975.1). Classification (GTDB taxonomy): domain Bacteria; phylum Actinomycetota; class Thermoleophilia; order Solirubrobacterales; family Solirubrobacteraceae; genus DATAWZ01. Next base: position 770 of record DATAWZ010000114.1, on the reverse strand, counting down.
GCTGCTGCGGCATCACACCAGTCGTACGGCTCAAACCACGGCAGGCTCGCCGGAGCCGTGAGATCCGCACACTCGGCAAACGCCCAGAGGGGCGCGTAGCCAACCAAGGGCGCCGACGAGCCCTCGTCCTCCGGCCGCCATCCGGCGGACGAGCGCGTTAGACATAGGACACGTCCACACGGCCGTCCGAGCGAGCGATCGCGGCATCGCCCCGGCGGTCGAGCGCCTCGTGGCCGGGTCGGACGACCGCTCCGTCGCCATTGGGATCGTCCGCGCGGTGACGTCTGAGATGACGAAAGCACTCGCCAGCGAGATGCATGCTTTTCGCGCAGACGAGGACGGGCCGGAACGACGTCTTGATGTGTGCCTGACCGGCGAAGCGGGGTGTCTCGTAAGTCGATCAGCAAGCGGTCGCGGGCGCTGCTATTCGGCGGCGCGTCGCGCTAGCGTTAACCAGATGTTGCCGCACGAGTTCCTCTAGCGCCGGCCTCGACCACGCCCCCGCTCCCGGCGCTGACCGCCGGGCCGTTCACCCGAACCGAGAGGAACTCGTCATGCAGATTCTGGTCGTCGGCGGCGCCGCACCGACCCACATCCGTCCCCATGTCGCGCTCGTCGACGAACTCGTCGCGCGCGGCCACGCCGTCACCTACGTGTGCGGCAACCCCGTTCGCGACCTCGTCGCCAGCGCCGAGGTCGTCACCTATCCGACGGCGCTGCCGACCCGCGGCGCGGACGACTCCGGCGTTTGGCCGGACGACCCCGTCGCC
>DATAWZ010000113.1:0-19663 GCA_036266975.1 Solirubrobacteraceae bacterium | reverse complement strand
GCCCGGAGAGCTCGAGGGCCAGGGCGCGGCCGATCCCCGACCCCGCGCCGGTGACCACCGCGACCTTGCCGCCGACCACGCTGCTCACGCCGCCCCCACGAGCTCGGGGGCCGGCGCCGGCGCGCGGTCGAAGAAGCGCAGCGTGCCGTCGTCGACCGCGCCCTTGCGCAGCCGCTCGATGTCGAAGTCGTACTTCATCGCCACCGTCCACGGCTCCTGCGCGCCCTGCTTGGGCAGCTGGTCGAGCGCGCGCTGCACGTAGCCCGCCTTGAAGTCGAGCAGCGGCCGCGTGCCCATGTTGGGGTCGGCCGGCTCGGCGACGCAGGCGTCGCGCCCGTGGGCGTCCATGTGGGCGAGCAGGCGGCAGACGTACTCGCACACGAGGTCGACCTTCAGCGTCCAGGAGGCGTTGGTGTAGCCGAGTGCGTAGGAGAAGTTGGGGATGCCGCTGAGCATCGCCCCCTTGTAGGCGATCTTGTCGGGCATGTTCACCGGCTCGCCGTCGACGGCGAGCTCGACCCCGCCGAACGCGAGCAGGTTCAGCCCGGTCGCGGTGATGATGATGTCCGCCTCCAGCTCGGCGCCCGAGCGCAGGCGCACGCCGTGCTCGGTGAAGGTCTCGATCTCGTCGGTGACCACCGAGGAGGTACCGGCGCGCAGCGAGCGGTACAGGTCGCTGTCGGGCACGATGCACAGGCGCTGGTCCCACGGGTCGTACTTCGGGTTGAAGTGCACGTCGACCGGACAGCTCTCGGGCAGCTGGACCGCGTTGAGCTTGCGGATGATCCGGCGCATCGCCTTCGGGTAGCGCTGGCAGAGCGAATAGATCCTCGACTGCAGGAAGATGTTCTTGCGGCGCGTGATCGCGTAGGCGGTGCGGTCGGGCAGGATGCGGCGCAGCCCGTTGGCGATCGGATCCTCGGAGGGGATCGACAGGATGTAGGTGGGCGAGCGCTGGAGCATCGTCACGTGGGCGGCGGTCTTGGCCATCGCCGGGATCAGCGTCACCGCGGTCGCGCCGGAGCCGATCACCACGACCCGCTTGTCCGCGTAGTCGAGGTCCTCGGGCCAGTGCTGGGGGTGGATGACCTGGCCCTGGAAGCTCTCGATCCCCTCGAAGTGCGGCGTGAAGCCCTCGTCGTAGCGGTAGTAGCCGCAGGCGCAGAACAGCCAGCGCGCGGCGATCTCAAACGGCTCGCCCGAGGCGGCCAGCTCGCCCTCGACCGTCCACAGGGCCTGCTCGCTGGACCAGCGGGCGCGCCGGACGCGATGCCCGAAGCGGATGTGACGGTCGATCCCGTTCTCGGTCGCGGTCTCCTCGATGTACTCGCGGATCTCGGGCCCGTCGGCGATCGCCTTGTCGCTCGTCCACGGCTTGAACGCGTAGCCGAAGGTGTGCAGGTCCGAGTCCGAGCGGATCCCCGGGTAGCGGAAGAGGTCCCAGGTCCCGCCGATCGCCTCGCGGCCCTCGAGGATCGCGTACGTCCTGCCCGGCACCTTGTCCTGCAGGTGGTACGCGGCGCCGATGCCCGAGACGCCGGCGCCGACGATCAGGACGTCGACGTAGGAGGGGTTCGTCTGGGAGAGCTCTGCGGTCATCACGGTGTCCTTGGCTTGTGGGGCGATGCGGTGATGATGCCCTATTACCTACACCAGTGTAACTGATGATGTGCACATGATTGCCCGCCGGACATAGGCATAATGCCCAGCATGGCCGACTGGGAGCGCCCCTCGGGGCGCGTGGCGGAGCTGATCCGCGACGGCGCGCGGCGCATGCTCGGCGCGCGGTCCGAGGAGTTGTTCGCCCAGATCGACGCGGCCGTCCTGCCGTCCGAGCACCCGATCGCCGCCGATCCGCTGCTCGCCGCCGCCGTGTACCGCAGCAACCACGCCAACCTCGTGCACTGGGCCCAGGCCAACGTCCTGGACCCCGGCGCCCCGGTCAAGCCCAACGTCGGACCCGAGACGCTCGCGGTGGCGCGCGACTTCGTGCGCCGGGGGCTCGGGCAGGACGCCCTGCACGGCTACCGCGTCGGGCAGAACGTCGGCTGGCGGCTGTGGATGGGCATGGCCTTCGAGCTCACGACCGACCCGGACGAGCTGCGCGAGCTGCTCGACGTCACGGCGCGCTCGATCTTCAGCTTCGTCGACGGGACGGTCAACGGGATCGCCGCGCAGATCGAGCGGGAACGCGATCAGCTCACCCACGGCACCCACGCCCAGCGCCTGGAGGTCGTCACGCTCATCCTCGAGGGCGCGCCGATCGGCGAGGCGCGCGCCGGCGCGCGCCTGGGCTATGCCCTCGAGCGCGAGCACACCGCGGCGATCGTCTGGAGCGACGACCCCGAGGTCGACCCCGCCGTGCTCGAGCGCGGAGCCGAGGCGATCGGGCGCGCCGCCGGCGCGCGGCCGCTGACCGTGCTCGCGAGCGCCTCGGCGCTATGGGTGTGGGTGGCCGCCCACGTGCCGCCCGATGGCCTGAGCGAACCATCGGAGGTGCGGATCGCCCTCGGCCCCACCGCGGCCGGCATCGCCGGCTTCCGGCGCAGCCACCTGGACGCGCTGGCCACGCAGCGGCTGATGCACCGCACCTCGCCGCATCTGCGACTCGCGAGCTACGACGAGGTCCAGGTCGTCGCGCTGGCCACCCAGGACGAGGAGCGCGCCGAGGAGTTCGTGCGCCGGACCCTGGGTGAGTTCGCCGGCGCCCCTCCGGAGCTGCTGGAGACGGCGCGCACCTACCTGCGCGAGCAGAGCAACGCGGCGCGCACCGCGCGTGTGCTGTTCACCCACCGCAACACGATCCTCGCCCGGCTCGCCCGCATGCAGGAGCTGCTGCCGGCGCCGCTCGAAGGCCGGGCGCTGCAGGTCGCGCTCGCGCTGGAGATCCTGCACTGGCGCGGCGGCGCCTGACTCGGACCCGTCACGGCGCCGAGCCCTGCGCGTCCTGTTGGGCCTGGGTGGTCGTGGTGACCGTCGGCGAGGACGAGGTGGGGATGCTCAGGAGCCGCTCGTTGGCGGCGGTGTCGGGCAGCAGCTGATAGCTGCCGACCGAGAAGTCGATCGTCGCCGAGCGCACCGGGCCGCCCTTCCACAGCGGGGCGCCGCCGTTCCACAGGAAGGTCACCGAACCCGAGATCGGCGCGAACGTGCTCGGGTCGACCTGGTAGGTCACGGTGCTGCCGCCCCACGTGGGGCTGTGCCCCGTGAGCTCGCGCACCGTGCGCCCGCCGACCTGCATCGTGCCGGCGTCGGCGAGCTCGCCGTCGGCGAGCATGCTCTGCAGCTGGGTGAGCACGAACCCGGGCGGCGGCTCCTCGTCGGTGACGCCGGTGACCTCCTTCAGCGTGTTGCGCTGCGCGATGTACGTCGACTGGACGCCATCGGCGTAGGCGAACTCCTCCAGGCCGACGATCGGTCCCGACGCGTCGCCTGACGCTCCGGGTGGAAGCTCCTGCGCCACCCGCCAGCGTTGCGGGTCGGCCGTCGACCACTCCTCGGTCGTCGTCGGGGGAGAGGCGCTGCCGCCGGACTCGGGCGCGATCCAGGTGGTCAGCGCGATGTGGGCGATCTGACCACTCGGCGCGAGCGCGGCGTCGGCACGCGCTACGACGTCCAGCGGCCCACCGCGCGCCGCGAGCAGCAGCGCCGCCGCCGCGCCGCTCGCGACGGCGCCGCCGGCGAGCGCGACCGCGGCCGGCCGGCGCACGGCCGGCGGGCGAACACCCGGCCATCGCAGCGCGGCCCCGCGCTGTCCCTCGGCGGCCAGATGCAGGCGGGCGCCGAACTCATCCATGAAGCGGTCGAGGTCCTCGTGGGGGGTCATGGCGAGAGCGCCTCCTTGATCGTGGGGGTGTCCAGCGCGCCGGCGAGCGCGAGCAGGCCGCGCGAGACGCGCGCGCGGGCGGCGGGCTCGGAGATCCCGAGCCGGCCCGCGACGTCGGGGTAGTCCAGCTCGTCGATGACGCGCAGCCGGACCGCCTCGCGCACGGGCGCGGACAGGCCGGCGAGCGCCGCGGCGAGGTCGTCGCGCAGGGCGCCCAGTCCGGCGCGGCGCTCGACCTCGGCGATCAGCGCCTCGTCGGCCGGTGGTCGCTCGACCCCCAGACGGCGAAGCGCGCGCCGCTCGGCGGCGCCGCGCAGGTGATAGAGGGCGAGCTGTCGGCGGGCGATCCCGTACAGCCAGCCGGCGGCCTCGTCCTCGGTGCGCCCGCGAAAGCGCCGCCGTCCGGCCACCGCCTGCGCGAAGGTCTCGGCCCACAGGTCGAGCGCGACCTGCGTGTCGGCCGTCCGCCGCACGAACCAGGCGAGCAGCGGCTCGCGGTGGCGTGCGTAGAGCGCGTCGACGTCGAGGGGTCGGGCTGCGCGCGCATCGTTCATACGCGGGCTCAGTTGCACAGGCTCGCACGCCTGTGACATCGCGCCGCCCCGCGCTCAGGCGGTCAGGATGATCTTGCCGAGCTTGCCGCCGGCGGCGAAGCGGTCGTAGGCCTGCGGCGCCTGATCGAGCGGAAAGGTCTCGGCGACGAGAACCCGTAGCTCGCCGCTGGCCAGGAAGGGCAGCACGTGGCGCTCGACCAGGCGCGTGGCCGCCGCCTTCTCCTCGAGCGGCCGGGCACGCAGGGTCGAGCCGTAGATCCGCGCGCGCTTGGCCATCAGCAGGCCGAGGTTCAGCTCGCCCTTGGCCCCGGCGCCGATCCCGATCACCGAGATCCGTCCGCCGGTGACCAGCGCCGCGAGGTTCTCGGGCAGGTTCGGCGCGCCGACGAGCTCGAGGATGACGTCGTAGGGCCCGTGCTCGCCGAAGCCCTCGGGCGCGATCACGTTCGCGCCGAGCTCCGCCACGCCGGCGCGCATCTCCTCGCGGCGCACGGTCGCGGTCACCCGCGCCCCGGCGGCGCGCGCGACCTGGATGGCGGCGGTGCCGACGCCGCCGGCGCCGCCGTGCACGAGCAGGTGCTCGCCCGCGCGCAGACCGGCCTGGGTGAAGAGCGCGTCGTGGGCGGTGAGGAAGGTCTCCGAGAAGCCACCGGCGGCCGTGAGGTCGACCCCCTCGGGAACCGCCATCAGCTGGCGCTCGTGCACGACCGCGAACTGGGCCTGCCCGCCCCCGCCGACGATGCCCATCACGCGGTCGCCGACCGCGAAGCGCATCGCCCCCGAGCCGCAGGCCGCGACCTCGCCGGCCAGCTCCATGCCGGGGATGTCCGGCGGCGAGCCGGGCGGCGCGGGGTAGCGACCCGCGAGCTGATGCAGGTCGGCCCCGTTCACCCCCGCGGCGTGGATGCGCACGAGCACCTCGCCCGCCTGGGCGATGGGGTCGGGGCGGTCCTGCAGCAGCAGCTGCTCGTCGCGGATCGTCACGGCCTGCACGGTCTGCACGGTACTAGGGGTGCGAGCCGATACGATGCGCCCCCGGATGCCCACGGTCGAGGTCAAGGTCGAGACGGACATCGCCGCGCCCGCCGAGAAGGTCATCGGGGCACTCGGCGACTACACCGGCGTGCGCGAGAAGATCAACCCGGTGGCGATCAAGGACTTCGAGGTGGTCGAGGGCGGCACCGGGGCGGGGACGCGCTACACCGCGCGCCTGGTCGCCCGCCGCGAGCGCGACCTGGACATGACCGCCACCGCGCCGACCCCGCTCACGTTGGAGGAGACCGACGCCAACTCGAGCCTGCAGACCACGTACACCGTGACCGAGCGCGGCGCGGGCGCAAGCCACGTCACGATCCGGACGACCTGGAGCGGCGCGACGGGCTTCAGCGGGTTGATGGAGCGGACCTTCGCCCCGATCGGCCTGAAGCCGATCTACCAGGAGATGCTCGAGCGTCTCAGCTTCGCCGTCGTCCACGGGATCAAGCCCAGGCGCCCGCCCCCGCCGGGCGTCAGCTAAGCGCCCCGACGGCGCGCGAGCGCCTCGAGCTGGGCGATCGCCGGGTTGGCCGGCTCCAGCCGGTGCGCACGCGTGAGCAGGACGACCGCCGCCGGGGAGCGCCCGGCCGCAAGATCGAGCGTGGCCTCGTCCTCGAGGGCCTGGATCGAGTCCGGGTAGTCGCGCAGCCCACGGCGCGCCCACGGCAGCCCGCGGGAGGCCGCGCCGCGCGCGCCGGCCGCGGCGAGCACCGCGTAGGCGTGCGCCGCGGTCGCCGGCACCGCACCGTCCCACGGCCGCAGATCGCGGGCCACGTCGAACTGGTGGTCGGCGGCGGCGAAGCGGCCCGCGACGGCGTCGGTGATCCCCGCGCGCAGCGGGCTCTCGGCCATCCCCGCGGCGGCGAGAACGACGATCAGCACGCCCGCGAGGCCGATCGCCACCGCGCGCGCCGCGGGAACGCGGCGGGCCGGTCCCTCGGGGAGCGCCGCCCCGGCGAGCAGCGCCCCGCCGAGCACCGCCGCCAGCGGCGTCGTGCCCGGCGAGGTGAAGTCGAACAGCAGCGCGGTGCCGTAGCCGGCCAGGGCGGCGAGCATCCCGACGATCGCCGCGCGCTCGCCGCCGGTGGGCTGGCGCTCGGCGGCACGCAGCGCGCCCTGCGCGGTCAGCGCCGCCAGGCCGAGCGCGAGCAGCAGCAGCGGCAGGCCGCCCGCGACCGCCGCCTGCAGCAGCCAGTCGTGCGGGCTGTCGGGCGGGGACCGCGGCCCGACCTTTCGCTCGTAGTGGCGGCTGTGGTACGCCGGGATGGTGTCCAGGTAGCCGCTCGGCCCGACGCCCAGCAGCGGGTGGTCGACGAGCAGGTGCAGCGTCTCACCCCACAGCAGCAGCCGGCCGGTGACGCTCGCGGCCGCGGCGGCGTTGCTGCCCACCACCCGCGCGCGCGTGGCCGGCAGGGCGAAGGCGCCGACGACGATCGCCACCAGCCCAGCGAGCACGAGCGTGCGCCGCCGGCGCCCCGGAGTGAGCGAGGCGACCACGGCGCCCACGACGATCGCGCCGAGCAGCGCGCCGCGCGAGCCCGAGCAGACCAGGGTGACCGCCGCCGCCAGCGCCCCGGCGCCCAGCAGCCACCCGCGCGTGCGCAGCGCGACCGCACCGAGCGGGCCGAGCACGAGCAGCGCCCAGGCGCCCTCGTCGCTGGCGTTGCCGAGCAGGCCGCCGGGACGGGAGATGTCGCTCGAGAGGGGGCGCAGGCCGGCCGCCTCGAGGACCGCCTCGATGGCGACGGCGATCGAGGCCACGGCGAGCACCCGCAGGAACCAGGCGGTCGACCCCCTCGCGCGGCCCGCGCCGAGCAGGCGCGCGCCGGCCAGGCCGGCGCCCACGTACACGGGCAGCACCAGCACGCCCTCGTAGCGCGGCGGGCGGCCGATCAGCTGTGCGGCCGGCGAGCGCCCGGCGAGCGCGTCGACGAGCAGCAGCAGCGCGCCGAGCGCGAGCAGCGCCACCGCCGCGCCGGGAAGGCGCCCGCGGGCGGGCACGGTCGCCGCGAGCAGGACGCCGACGCCGACGACCACGAGCTTGGGGAAGACGAAGCGGTTCAGCGCCCCGGGCAGGAACGCCGGTCCGCCGAGCGCGAGCAGGGCCAGCGCCCAGCGCTCGGCGGCGAGCAGGCGCTGCGGCCGAGCCGCGTCCGCAGCCTGGCCTCCGGGCGGCACCACCGCAACCTATCGCCTGGCGCGCGACGGTAACCGCTCTGACGCTCGCTTCGCCCGCCGCACGCCCAACCGATAGCCTCGCGGTCGGAAGGCTCCAGACATGAGCGACCTCGACGACCGGGACGACGGGCCGCTCGCCGGGCGCCCACGGGTAGGGGCACGGATCCCGCGCGCGCACCGGCTGGCCGCTGCGCTGCTCGGCGGAGTGGCGCTCGCCGGCGTGCCCGGGCTCGCGGCGGCGTCGAGCCGCCCGCCGAGAGCGCTCCTGTGTCCGACCGCCGCGGTGTGCATCGGGATCGGCGTGGTGGTCTCGACCGGCGGCGTGCCTGCCCCGACAACGACGACGGCGCCGCCCCCTCCGGCGCCGCTCGTCCCGCCGCCGGCGCCGCTCGTCTCGCTCCCGGCGCAGGGAGCGCGCGTGCTGGGATCGAGCTCCTCGCAGCTGCAAGGAGCAGTCGACCCCGAGGGCCAGGCCACCACCTACGCGTTCCAGTGGGGCAGGACCGTCGAGTACGGGCACACGGTACCGTCCACGCCCGCCGAGATCGCCGCCGGCAGCGCCACGGTGAACGTCAGCCAGACGCTGACCGATCTCTCGCCGGCGACGACCTACCACTTCCGCCTGGTCGCCACCAGCGCCGCCGGCGCGACCTACGGACCGGATCGGTCGTTCACCACACTGCCGCTGCCGGTGCTCGGCAAGACCGTCAACGTCATGCCGATCTCGGGCACCGTGCTCATCCAGGCGCCGTCCAAGCACAAGGCCAAGCACAAGGCCAAGAGACAACCTTTCGTCCCGCTCACCCAGTCGCGCGAGATCCCGGTCGGGTCGACGCTGAACACCACCAAGGGCACCGTCGAGCTGTTCAGCGCGACCGCGCGGCACTCGACGGTGAACGACCTTCGGTCGGGGGACTTCAGCGACGGGACCTTCCAGGTCCGCCAGACGCGCAAGCAGAAGGGCCTGACCACGCTCGCGCTCACCGGCGGCCGGGATCGTGCGCGGGTGTGCGGTTCGGCCCACGAGCCGAACGGGGCCACGGCGGCGCGGCTTTCCAGCACGGTCCTGCGTCTGCTGAAGTCCAGCGCCCACGGCCGCTTCTCCACCAAGGGCCGCTACAGCTCGGCGACCGTCCGCGGCAGCCAGTGGGAGACGATCGACCAGTGCGACGGCACGGTCACCCGGGTCGAGCGCGGCGCCGTCAGCGTCGAGGTGTTCCGCACCCGGCGCAGGATCATCCTGCGAGCCGGTGGGCGCTTCCTGGCCGAGGCCTGAGGCTCAGCGTCTCGCCGGCCGCCCGGAGGTACGCGGTCTTACCGGCGAGTTCGTGGAGCGCCCCCCATAACCGGTAGCCTCGTGGTCAGAGGACAAGGGGAATGAGCGATCTCGACGACCGGGACGACGGGCTGCTCGCCGAGCGCCCGCGAGAGGGGGGCCGGCCGCCGCGCGCGCGCCGGGTCGCCGTCCTCGCCGGGCTGCTGGTGCTCGTCGGCGGGCTGGCCCTCGCGCGCCTGCCGATGTTCGCGGCCGCCGCCACGAGCACCTCGGTGAGCTGGTCGGCGCCGCTCGCGGTCGACACCCAGTACCCGTATGCCGACCCCAACTCGGTCACGGCGCTCACGTGCCCGTCGACGAGCCTGTGCGTCGGCGCCGCCGGCTTCCCCAGCGAGATCATCGCCTCCAGTCAGCCGACCGGCACGAGCACGAGCGACTGGTCGCAGCTGGCCAGCACGGTGCTCGCGGGCGACTCGAGCGGATACTCGCTCCGCAGCGTCTCCTGCGTGCCCGGCGGGGGACTGTGCGCCGCGTCGGGGATCGGCACCGCGGGCGTCATCCTCACCTCCTCGAACCCGACCGCGCAGTCCTGGACGCCGGCGAACATCAGCGACGCCAACGACATCCTCGCCGTGCAGTGCCCGTCCGCCTCGCTGTGCGTCGCGCTCGATTCCGCCGGCAACATCCTCGCCACCAGCACCCCGCCCACGGGCTGGTCGACCTCGACCTCGCCGATCGACACCGCCACGGGGGCGGAGTTCACCGGGCTCTCCTGCACGATCCAGACGGGCACGCCGCTGTGCGTCGCGGTGGACGACGAGGGCGACGCCTACGTCACCAACACCCCGACGACGCTGACCAGCGCGAGCTGGGTCGAGGAGCCCACCGGGATGAGCGACGCCGACCAGGGCGTGCAGTGCATGCCGTCGTCCTATTGCGTGGCGTTCTCGCAGTTCGGTGAGGAGAGCATCGACCCGACGACGGCGCCGGTCTCGAGCTTCTGGGAAGAGTCGCTCACGGGCCTGGGCGACGGGAACGAGTTCACCTCGCCGATCGCGTGCACCGCGGACACCAACCTCTCGCCGAACGTCCTATGCCTGCTCGGCACCGAGAGCGTCCCCAGCGACGCACCGGGCGTGTCGACCTCCACGGATGGCGGCAACGCCTGGCCGGCCCCGGAGACCGTGCCGGCGCAGCCCGGGTTCCCGAGCGCCGTCTCCTGCCCGCCGGCGGGAGGCGACGTCCCGGCGACGTGCGTGGCCGGGACCAGCCAGGGCGCGATCATCAACTCGACCGACGCCGACGACGGGACGCCGAGCTGGTCGGGCCCGGTCGTCGCCGCGCCCGGCAGCAGCCCGCTACAGCTCGGCCCGCAGTCGTGCGCGTCGGCCGCGCTGTGCGTCGCCAGCGACGGCGAGGGGCGGGTGTACACCTCGACGACCCCGCCCACCGGGGGGTGGAGCAATTCCACGATCGATGCCGGCGAGTCGCTCACGCCGGCCGCGTGCCCGTCGACGTCGGCGTGCGTCGTGGGCGCCGACGACGGGGACATGTTCTACTCCGGCGACGGCGGTTCCTCGTGGACCGCGGACCAGGTGGACAGCGGAACGCCGATCGACCAGGTCGAGTGCCCGTCGGCGAGCCTGTGCCTCGCCCTCGACGACGCCGGCAACGTCCTGAGCACGCCGACTCCAGGCAACGGCGGCTGGCAGATCACCGCGTCCGACGCCGTCGCGCCCTTCTTCCCGGGGCCCGGGCAGGGCGGGCTCGCGTGCCCATCGACCTCGCTGTGCGTCGAGGGCAGCAACGGCAACGGCTCGATCTACAGCTCGGCGGCCCCCGCGACGGGGAGCTGGAGCTCGACGACGACCGCGACCGACTCGATCTCCGGGATCTCCTGCCCGTCCACGCAGCTGTGCGTCGCCTTCGACAACAACGGCAACGTGCTCACGTCGACCACCCCGACCACGGCGACGAGCGCGAGCTGGACAGAGACCCAGGTGGAGAGCAACAGCGGGAACCCGCTGCTACTGCTCAGCTGTCCGTCGACCGGCCTGTGCGTCGGGGTCACCTTCCAGGGCAGCCTGGTTACCACCACCGATCCGACCGGCGGCAGCGCGGCGTGGACCTCGGCCTCGCTCGACCCAAGTCACGCGCTGACCACGCTCAACTGCCCCTCGACCTCGCTGTGCCTCGCCACGGACAGCGCCGGCAACGCGTTCACCTCGACCGACCCCGCCGGCGGCGCCTCGACGTGGACCGCGAGTGACATCGACGGCACGCAGCCGCTGACGGCGGCCGCGTGCGCGTCGTCGGCCCTGTGCCTGGTCGGGGACGAAAACGGAGACCTGCTCAACGGCCAGGTGGTCACGACGAGCTCGTCCACACCGAACCCGCCCGCGGCGCCGACGGTCACCGCGCCCGCGCGGGCCGCGACCGTGCTGGGGTCGACCTCGGCGCAGCTGCACGGGGCGGTCAACCCCGACGGCCAGGCGACCACCTACTTCTTCCAGTGGGGCCTGAACTCGAGCTACGGCAAGCAGATCCCCGCGACGCCCGCGTCGGTCGGGGCCGGCACCAGCCCGGTGAGCGTCTCCCAGACGCTCACGAACCTCGCGCCGGACACGACCTACCACTTCCGCCTGGTCGCCACCAGCGCCGGCGGGACGAGCTACGGGCCGGCCGAGACGTTCACCACGCTGCCGCTGCCCGTGCTCGACAAGACCGTCAACGTCGTTCCGATCTCCGGCACCGTGCTCGTTCAGCTGCCGCCGGGCACCGGCACCGCCAGGTCGGTCATCGCCGGCGCGGCCAAGTCCAAGGGCAAGAAGGGCAAGAACAAGAAAAAGAAAAAGGCCAAGGGACAGCCGTTCATCCCGCTCACCCAGGCCCGCGAGATCCCCGTGAAGTCCAAGCTGAACACGACCAAGGGCACCGTCGAGCTGTTCAGCGCGACCACGGCGCACTCCACGCCGACGAACCTTCAGTCGGGGGACTTCAACGCCGGCGTCTTCCAGGTCCTGCAGACGCGCAAGCAGAAGGGCCTGACCACGCTCTCGCTCACCGGCGGGCTGAACCGCGCGAAGGTCTGCAAATCGGCGCACAAGGCGGGCCTGGCCAGTGCCGCAAAGCTCTCGAGCAAGGTGCTGCGGCTGCTGAAGTCCAGCGCCCACGGCAGCTTCGCGACCAGGGGCTCCTACAGCTCAGCGACCGCGCGCGGGACCCAGTGGAAGACGGTCGACCAGTGCAACGGGACCTTGACCGAGGTCCAGCGCGGCGTCGTCAGCGTCGAGGTCCTGCGCACCCGCCGCAAGATCACCCTGAAGGCCGGCAAGCACTACCTGGCCAAGGCCTAGTGGCACCTCCTGCAAGGAGGCACCACTAGCGCTCCAGCAGCGCCACGCACTCGATGTGCGGGGTCTGCGGGAACATGTCGACCGGCTTGACCCGCACCAAGCGCCAGCCCGCGTCGATCAGCTGGCGCGCGTTGGGCGCCAGCGTGGAGGGATTGCAGGACACGTAGACGATGCGCCGGGGCGCGGCCTCGATGATGCGCCGCACGACCTTCTGGGAGAGCCCGGCGCGCGGCGGATCGACGACGAGCACGTCCGGTCGGCCGGCCCGCTCGACCAGCTCGCGCAGGGCCAGGCGCACGTCACCGGCGAAGAAGCGCGCGCCGGAGATCTCGTTCTCGGCGGCGCCGGCGATCGCGTCGGCGACGGCCTCCTGCACGATCTCCAGCCCCCACACCTCCCCCGCCCGCGGCGCGAGGCTCAGCGCGATCGTGCCGATCCCGCAGTACAGGTCGTACACGCGCTCCCGGCCCTGCAGCGCGGCGAACTCGCCGACCACGCCGTAGAGGCGCTCGGCCATCTCGGTGTTGGTCTGCAGGAACGCCTCGGGCGAGATGCGCAGGCGCAGCCCACCGAGCTGCTCGGGCAGCCGCGGCTCGCCGGCGAGCAGCGCCGTCTCGCCCACGGCGGTCGTCTCGCCGAGCGCCTCGCTGCGCGTCCACAGCAGTCCCTGGCAGGGCACGGCGCGCACGAAGTCGTCCTGGTCCAGCTCGGGGCGGGTGGGGTTCGTCTCGGTTGTCACCAGGCGGACCTGGAGCTCGCCGGTGTGCCGGCCCTCGCGGACCACCAGGTTGCGCAGCAGCCCCTCGCCGGTGCGTCGGTCGTAGGCGGCCAGGCCCTGCGCGCGGCACCAGTCGAGCACTCGCCGGCGGATCGCGTTGCCCGCCTCGGAGGCGAGCAGGCAGTCCTCGAAGGCGACGATCTCCTCCCAGCTCCCGGGGCGGTGAAAGCCGCACACGAGCTCGCCGGACTCGTCGCGGCCGAAGGAGTACTCGAGCTTGTTGCGGTAGCGCCACTGCTGCACCGCCGGCTCGATCGGCTCGGCGGCGTAGTCGCTCAGACCGCCCAGACGCTCGAGCGCCTCGAGCACCAGCTGCTGCTTGAGCTCGAGCTGGCGCTCGTAGGGGAGCACCTGCCAGGGCGCGCCCGGATGCTCGGCGACCGCCGGGATGCGATCCGGGCCGGGCTCGAGCACCTCGAGCAGCCGCGCGTGGGCGTAGCTGCGCTTGCGCTGGGTGACCACCGCGCTGACCCGGTCGCCGGGCACGACCCCGCCGACGAAGACGACGTAGCCGCCGTCGTTCAGGCGCGCGACCCCGTCGCCGCCAAAGGCGATGCGCTCGACCGTCAGCTCGAGCTGCTCGCCGCGCTCCGGACGCCCGGTCAATCGAGCCGGCGCAGGCGCCGGTCGACCGCGTCGAGCACCGACTTGCGGTTGCCGTGACGCTGCTCGTAGTCGCGGATGCGACGTAGCCCGGAGGCGTCGAGCTCGCCCAGGCGCGCGCTGATCGTCGCCGCGGTCAGCTCGTCGTAGCCGTCGATCGGCAGTCCCGGCGCGCCCGCCACGCGCCGCACGGCCGACGCCACCCCCGAGCGCCCGCGCCCCAGCGCGCGCTCGATGTCTCCCAGCAGGTCGTCGCTCTGCCGGCGCCCTCCGCTCATCAGCCGGGCGATGATGTCCTCGCCGTCGTCGCGGGTGATGCGCCCGCGACGCACGGCATCGTCGATCGTCTGCTGCAGGCGGTCGGTGGTGATCACCACCGTGCGCTCGAGCCCGTCGCGCAGCAGGGTGAGCGCAGCCGACGCCGGATCGCGGGCGGTTCGGCGGCGTGCGCCCCGATCGTCCCCGGCAGCGCTCGGCCGCCCACCGCGCCGCGCTTTATTCCCCCCCTTCGACGGCGTCTTCGTCTTCGGCTTGCGCTCGGGCATTGCCCCGAGGCTACCCGACGAGCAGCTCCAGGAGGGCTTTCTGTGCGTGCCGACGGTTCTCGGCCTGGTCCCAGATGTGCTGGCGCGGACCGTAGAGGACGGCCTCGGTGATCTCCTCGCCGGGGTGCGCGGGCAGGCAGTGCAGCGCGAACGCCCCGGGCGCCGCCAGGTCGAGCAGCTCGTCGTCGATGCGGTACGGCGCGAGCAGGCGCCGGCGCTCGCCCTCCTCGTCGCCCATGCTCACCCACACGTCGGTGTACAGCACCTGCGCGCCGGCGGCGGCCGCGCGCGGATCGTCGGTCAGCGTGACGCCCGGCAGGCCCTCCTCGAGCTGCAGGCAGGCCGGCGCGGCCACGACGACCTCCACCCCGGCGATCGCGCCGAGCACGCACAGCGAGCGGGCCACGTTGTTGCCGTCGCCGATGTAGGCCAGGCGCACCCCGCGCAGATGCCCGCAGACCTCCTGCACGGTGAGCAGGTCGGCGAGCGCCTGGCAGGGGTGGTGGCGGGCGGTGAGCATGTTGAACACGGGCACGCTCGAGTAGGCGGCGAGCTCGGCCAGGGCGGCGTCCGGGCCGGTGCGCACGCCGATCGCCGCGACGTGGCGCGAGAGGACCAGCGCGGTGTCGCGCAGGGACTCCCCGCGCGAGAGCTGCATCTCGCCGGGGCGCAGCACGAGCGGATGGCCCCCCAGCTCGGCGATGCCGACCTCGAAGGAGACGCGCGTGCGGGTGGAGGGCTTCTCGAAGACCAGCGCGACGCTGCGCCCGGCGAGCGCGTCGGAGCTGTGGGGGGCGCGCCCCAGCTCGGCGGCGCGCCCGAGCAGGGCCTCGAGCTCGGGCGCGCTCAGCTCGGCGCCGGTGAGGAAGTGGCGGACCGTCTCGCTCAAGCGCGAAAGCTTACGACGCGGGGGCATCCGTCGACGGACCCGGTGCGTATGTGCCCTCAGATGATGCCCCGTCCACGATCGATCGTCCTCGCCGCGCTCCTCGGGTCCGCCGTCGGCCTGGCCGCCTGCGGCTCCTCGAGCCACTCCTCGCCGGCGGCCAGCAGCGGCGTGGTGCGAATCGCCTACCGCAACTACGCCGCCCACCCCGAGGACCTCACGGTCAAGGTCGGTACGACGCTGGTGTGGACCAACGATGACGCCGGCGTCGACCACAACGTCACGAGCGAGGGCCAGTCGGTGGAGCACCTCGCGTCCGCGAGCCTGGCCACCGGGCAGTCGTTCTCGGTGAAGCTGAACACGCCCGGGGTGATCGACTACGAGTGCACCTTCCACCCGTTCATGACCGGGCGGATCACCGTCGTGGAGTAGCGGCTACGGCCAGGGCAGGCGCAGCCCGTAGCCGCGCATGACCATCAGCGCCTTCTCGGCGACGCTGCCCCGGCGCGGGAAGACGCCCAGTTCCATCCCGATCGAGTAGGCGTCGAAGAACGCCCGCACCCGCAACAGCCGCGGCGCGCGGCGGTCGAGCTCGCAGTAGAAGAGCAGGTGCGCGGTGATCACCTTGCCGCTCGCCGGCAGGCCCTCGAGCTCGCCCTGGTGGCTGCCGACCAGCCGGCACGGCGCCACGGCGAAGGTGTCGTCGGCCAGGCGCGTGCCCGCGCGCTCCAGGCGCACGTCGGGGAACCCCTTCCACAGCTTCTGGGCGTGGTCGCCCAGCTCGGCCAGGCCGCGCAGCGCCGGCGCGGTCAGCGGGTCCTCGTAGTGCACGTCCGGGGCGCACACGCTCGCGAAGGCGAGCGGGTCGCGCCCGGACCACGCCGCCTGCCAGCCGTCGAAGATCGACTCGACGTCCACCTAGTGGCACCTCCTGCAAATCCGCTCCCGCTTCGCGGCTGCAAATCTTCGCCTGGCGGCGTCCTCGGGAGCCGAAACAGCGCTGCCATTCCGGCTCCCTGCGTCCTGGCCATGCTCGATTTTCGCTCGCGAATCGACGACCGGATTTACCGGAGGCACCACTAGTCGGCGAACTCCGCGCGCCCGGCGTCCGGGGTCGACGCGCGCGCGTGGAAGCGGCGGGGGATGCGCCCGGCGGCGCGGGCATCGGAGCCCGCCCGCACCGCGGCGCGGATCGCCCGCGCCATCAGCACCGGGTCGGCGGCACGAGAGATCGCCGTCGCGCACATCACCCCGTCGCAGCCGAGCTCCATGGCCAGGGCGGCGTCGGACGCGGTCCCGATGCCGGCGTCGAGGATCACCGGGACCTGCACCGCCTCGATCAGTAGGGCGATCGCGTGCGGGTTGCGGATCCCCAGTCCCGACCCGATCGGCGAGGCCAGCGGCATCACCGCGGCGCACCCGACGCTCTGAAGGCGCCGGGCCAGGACCGGATCGTCGGTCGTGTACGGGAGCACGGTGAAGCCGTCGGCGACGAGCTCCTCGGCGGCGCGCAGGAGCTCGACGGCGTCGGGCAGCAGCGTGTCCTCGTCGCCGATCACCTCGAGCTTGACCAGGTCGGTCTCGAGCGCCTCGCGGGCGAGCTTGGCGGTCAGCACCGCGTCGCGGGCCGTGTGGCAGCCGGCGGTGTTGGGCAGCACCTTCACGCCGGCGGCGTCGACCACGTCGATCAGCGATCCGCGCTGGGCGGGGTCCACGCGCCGCAGCGCGACCGTGACGAGCTCGGTGCCGCTCTCCTCGATCGCCGCCGAGAGCGCGGTGAGGGTCGAGAAGCCGCCCGTGCCGAGGATCAGCCGCGAGCCGAGCTCGAGCTCGCCGAAGCGCAGCGGGGTCGTCGCGGTCTGCGGCGGCGCCACCGCTCAGCCTCCCTGCGCGGCGGTGAGCACCTCGACCGCGGCGCCCTCGGGGAGCACGTGCTCGCCCCAGGCGGAGCGCGGCACGACCTCGCCGTCGACCGCGACGGCCAGGCCCCGGCCGTCTCTGACCAGATCGAGGGCGGCGAGCAGGTCGGCGACCGTGCCCTCGCCGGGGGGCCGCGGCCGGAGGGTGCCGTTGACCGAGATCATGCGCGAGCTCCGGCGGCGAGCAGGCGCGCCGGGTCGCAGCGCGCGGCGAGCGGCCCGGGGTCCTCGCCCGCGAGCATCGCCCCCACGAGATCGGCGGTGATCGGCGTGAGCAGGACGCCGTTGCGGTGGTGGCCGGTGGCGTAGAGCATGGGGCCGTCCGCCGCGCGGCCGATCAGCGGGACGTTGTCGGGCGTGCCCGGGCGCAGCCCGACGCAGTGCTCCTCGAGCTCGAGCTCGTCCAGGCCGGGGACGAGCTCCCACGCCTCGCGCAGCAGCTCGCGCGCGCCGCCGGCGGTGGCGCGCAGATCGAAGCCCCGGTCCTCGACGGTGCCGCCGAGCACGTAGCGCCCGTCCGCGCGCGGGACCAGATAGCCGCCCGGGAAACGGACGGTGCGGGTGAGCAGGCCCGGGCCGGCGGGGTCGCGCAGGCGCAGCGCCTGGCCCTTGACCGGGCGGACCGGCGCGGCGCCGGCCCCGGGGAGCTCGCCGCTCCAGGCGCCGGCGGCGAGCACGACGGTCCCCGCGGCGAGGCGCTCATCGCCGCGGGCGAGCGTCACGCTCGCGCCCTGGACCTCGCGGACCGGCGCGTGCTCGCGGATCTCCACGCCGGCGGCGCGGGCGGCGATGGCCAGCGCGGCGCACACCTTGCGCGGGTCGACGCTGTGGTCCTCGGGGGCGTCGAGCGCGAGGCGCACGCCGGGGGCGAGCGCCGGCTCGAGCTCGCGGGCCTCGCTGCCGAGCAGCCGCCGGGCGGGAAGGTCCAGCCGCGCGCGCAGGTCGAGCTCGCGCTCGAGCTCCTCGGCCTCGTCGCGGTCGCGGGCGAGCATCACCGCGCCGTGGGCGCTGAAGCCGACCTCGCGGCCGCTGTCGCGCTCGAGCTCGGCGGCGAACGCCGGCCAGCGCCGCGCCGAGGCGAGGCCCAGCTCGAGCAGGTCGCGCGCGGGCGCGCCGAACTCGGCCTCGCACGTGGGGGCGAGCATTCCGGCGGCGACGCGCGAGGCGCCGCGGGCCAGCTCGTCGCGCTCGAGCAGGGTGACGCGCGCGCCGCCGCGGGCCGCCTCGCGGGCGACGGCCAGACCGATGATGCCGCCGCCGATGACGGCCACGTCGGGATGGGACACGTCTTGATCGTGACAGAGACGCGCGCGCGGCTGGCGCTGGGTCCGGCGGGGCGACGCGCGGGTTTGCGGGGGCTTCGCAGGGGACGGACCGCGCGTCGCCTCGGGCGGCGCCGCCGCGCCACCCCGCGGCGCCGGCCCCGCCCGCCTGCGAGACTGAGGCAGCGATGCGCGAGGCCCTGCACACCGCCCGCCTGTACCTGGTCTGCGACGCCTCCTTCCTTCCCCGCCTGGAGGACGCGCTCGCGGGCGGGGTCGACCTCGTGCAGCTGCGCGACAAGCGCCTCGACGACGAGGCGCTGCTCGACGCCGCCCGCCGCGCGCTGCCGTCGTGCCGCGCCCACGGCGTGCCGCTGATCGTCAACGACCGCCCGCACGTCGCCGCGGCCGCCGGCGCCGACGGCGTCCACGTCGGCCAGGACGACCTCTCCCCCGCGCGGGCGCGGGCGATCGTCGGGCCGCAGGCGATCGTCGGCCTCTCCACCCACACCCCGGCCGACATCGACCGGGCGAACGAGGCGGGCGTCGACTACATCGGCGTCGGCCCGGTCAACGCCACGCCGACCAAGCCCGGGCGCCCCGCGGTCGGCGAGGCGCTCGTCGCGTACGCCGCGCGCCACGCGCGGATGCCCTTCTTCGCGATCGGCGGCATCGACGCTGGGCAGGTCGCCCGCGTGCGCGCCGCCGGGGCCCGGGGCGTCGCCGTCGTGCGCGCGATCACCCAGGCGCAGGACCCACGCGCGGCCAGCCGCGCGCTGCGCGAGGCGCTCGAGCGAGAGCCGGCGAAAGCCGTTGCCGCCCGCTAGCCGCAAGCGCCGCCGCTCGGCCGCGCCGGTCCGCACGGGCTCGATCAAGCCGGCCGCGCCCGCCCCGCCCCGCGCGCCCGCCCCGCCGCCCGCGGGAGCGATGAACGCGATGGCCGCCGCCCGCGCGCGCTCGGCCGAGCGCGACGCCCAGCTGCGCGCCGAGCTGAAGCCCTACGCCGCCGGCGAGCGCCCCCGCCCGCTGCAGGTCGCGGTCGCCGCGGCCGCCGTCCTGGCCGTCGCGGTGATCGTCGGCCTGGCCAGCGATCACCGCCTCTCCCGCCAGGGCGGCTCCTGGTATGGCGGCGGCTTCATCGCCGTCTTCCTCGTCGCGCTGTCGGTGGCGATGTGGCAGAAGCGCTACTGGGCCGTCCTGGCCTTCGAGGCGCTGCTCGCCTTCCAGGTCGTGGTTACCTCGTTGGCCCTGATCGTCTCCTCGGCGATCTGGTCGACGACGGTCTGCGTGGTCTCGATCGGCCTGTCGGGCTGGCTGTTCTGGAAGCTCGTGCGGGTCATGGCCCGCCTGCAGGTTCCGGTCAGCGCCGGCAACGGATAGGCTGCGGCGCCGATGGCCTCGGACGGGCAACAGGACTTCGACTGCATCGTCATCGGCTCGGGCCC
>DATAWZ010000112.1:0-15709 GCA_036266975.1 Solirubrobacteraceae bacterium | reverse complement strand
CGGGCTGCCGGCGCCGTCGCCGACCACCGGCAGCCCATGTTCGAGTGGCCCTGGATCGGCAACGCCCGTGACTTCCAGTCCCGCCAGATCGGGGGCGTGCTCCTCCAGCGCCTGCTTGATCGCGAGCTCGAGCGTCGCGCGCGATGCGGCGCAGCCGTTGCAGCTGCCCTGCAGCGCGAGCCGCGCAACCCCGTCCTCGATCCCGAGCAGCTCGACGTTGCCCCCATGCGACTCCATGTACGGGCGCACCGTGTCGAGCGCCTCCATCACCCGGTCGCGCAGCGCCACCGGGTAGAGGTCGTGGATCAGCAACAGGCTCGCCACGGCTCCGTCCTGCGCGAGCTCGTCGAGAATATTTGCGCCCACCTCCCGCGCCGCCTCGATCGTGCGCACGATCCGCTCCAGCCCGTCGCCGTACATCGCGATCACCGCGCTCACGAGCTCCCCGGCGAGCTCCCGGGCATGGGCGTCCGGGAGCTCGTCGATCGCGGCGCTGAGCGACTGCACCCGGTCGAGCAGCTCACCGGGGCCCGGGCCCGCGCTCTGCCCGGAGGGCGCGCCGGCGCTCATCCTCAGCTGAGCCCCGTCGGGGTGTGGACCACCTTGCGCACGCGGCCCTTCCCCGTATACATGTGGACGCCGCACGGCAGGCACGGGTCGAAGCTCCGCACGGCGCGCATGATGTCGATCCCCTTGAAGTTCTCCGGCCCGTTCTCCTCGAAGATCGGCGTGTTCTGGACGGCATCCTCGTACGGCCCGGGGGTCCCGTAGGTGTCGCGGGGGCTGGCGTTCCACGGCGTCGGCGGGTAGGGCTGGTAGTTGGCGATCTTGCCCTCGCGGATCACCATGTGATGCGAGAGCACGCCGCGCGCGGCCTCGTGGAAGCCGCAGCTGATCGCCTCCTCGGGCACCGTGAACTCCTTCCAGCTCTTCGTGCGCCCGGCCCGGACCTCCTTCAGCGCCCGCTCGAGGCAGTGCAGCCCGACGAGCGCCGCGTACGCCTGGTGATAGGAGCGCGCACGGTCGCGCTCGACCGCGTTGGACTTCTCCGGGATCTTCCACTCGAGCTCCATCTCGGGCATCGCCGCGGACTTCGGCAGCACCATCTGAATCGACTCGCCGGTCGCCTTCAGGTAGCCGAAGTCGACGAGCCCCGCCTTCGCGGTGCACCACTGGCGCGCGAACGGCCCACCGCCGGTGTCGCAGCACACGTGCGTATCGGTCCGCTTGTCGTAGATCCGCGGCGAGACGACCCAGCTGTACTTGTCGGCGAAGTCGCGCTTCTGTGGCTTGGGCAGGGTCTGCTTGTTCCACGGATGGTTCTTGTCGACCGGGTTGCCGAGCGGGTCGCGGGTGACGAACGTCGGCTCGTTCTCCCAGCCGTCGAAGTACGAGCTTCCGAGCAGGATCCGGATCATCAGGTTGATCTCGACGAGGTCGGTCGAGACGAGCTCACCGTTGATCACAACGCCGGGGGTGATGTAGCGCTTGCGGCCCCACTCCGTCATCGAGCGGTAGTCATAGTCGACATAGTCCGGGTCGTCGAAGCAGCCCCAGTTGACGAGGTTCGTCTCGCGGTAGCCGACCATGTCGTATCCCGGCAGCTCCTCCAGGAAGAAGTCGTACAGGTCGTCGTGCATCGGAACCGTGCGCTTGACGTAGTCCATGTAGCGCATCAGCCGCACGTAGTAGTCGGTCATCGTCTGGTGGGTGATGTCCGCGCTGCAGCCGCCGGGCATGATCGTCGAGGGGTGCGTGTGGCGACCGCCGAACAGGCAGTACATCTCACGCGTGTAGCGGGCCACGTGCAGCGTCTCCAGATAGAAGGAGCCGGTGAACGGGTTCAGCGCCCGCATGATGTCGGCGATCGTCTTGTACCCGTGGATGTCCGAGTGCGGCGCCGAGGTGGTCTCCGCCTTGGCCAGGACGCTCGGGTTGGTCTCCTTGACCATCTGCTCGCAGAAGTCCACGTTGGCCATGCAGTCGTTGAAGATCGCGTGGTCGAACATGTAGTCCGCGGTCTCGGCCAGGTTGAACGCGTAGTCGCCGAGCTTCGGCGGCTTGACGCCGTAGGCCATGTTCTGGTTCAGGCACGAGGTCGTGCAGTGGTTGTCACCGCAGATGCCGCAGATGCGGCTGGTGATGAAGTGCGCGTCGCGCGGGTCGATCCCCTTCATGAAGATGTCGAACCCGCGGAAGATCATCGACGTGCTGTAGCACTTGTTCACCACGTTGTTGGTGAAGTCGATCTCGGCGTGGATGCCGAGGCTGCCGACGATCCGGGTCACCGGATCCCACGACATCTCCTTGACCATGACCTTCTGGCCGGCGGCGGTTGACTCAACGGTAGCCATCACATATCTCCTGTTTCACAAATCCTCAGAGGGCCTCTACCACCGCTTCGCGTAGCCGCTGGTCAGCTCCGCGCGGTTGTGCCGCCATTCGGGTTCCTTGTCGTAGATCCGCTTCACCGACTGCCGCCGGAAGTAGCGCAGCACCGGGCCGTATGAGAACTTCGCGACGTTCGAGGAGATCGCGCCCTTGGGGTCCTCCTCCATGAAGGGCATGTACTTGTCCGGGAAGCCCGGCATCGTGCAGGCCATGCAGATGCCGCCGACGTTCGGGCAGCCGCCGATGCCGGTCTGCCACCCGCGGACCGGGACGTTGCACTTGACGATCGGGCCCGCGCAGCCGAGCTTGACCAGGCAGCGGTGGTCCGAGCCGTACTCGGTGGCGAAGTCGCCGTGCTCGTAGAAGGCCGCCCGGTTGCAGCTCTCGTGCACGGTGCGCCCGAACAGCCATTTCGGCCGTAGCGCCTCGTCGAGCTCGGGGACCGGCGCCAGCCCGGCCAGATGCAGCGCCAGGTAGAGCAGCGTCTCGGTCATGTTGTCCGGCTGGGCCGGGCAGCCCGGTATGCAGACGACCGGGAGCCCCGCCTTGGACTTCCAGTTCCAGCCCAGGTAGTCCGGCAGGCCCATCGCGCCCGTCGGGTTGTTCTTCATCGCGGGGATGCCGCCGTAGGTCGCGCAGGTCCCGACCGCGACCACCGCGGCCGCCTTGGGAGCCAGGCGGTCGACCCACTCGTTGGTGGTGATCGGCTGACCGGTCGAGCGGTTCACCCCGAAGCCCGTCCAATACCCGTCGCCGTTGATCTTCTCGTTGCCGAGCGATCCCTCGATCACGAGCACGAACGGGTCGAGCTTGCCCTCCTCGGCGTCGTACCACGCCTGGATGAACTCCTCGCCGACCTCGAAGGCGATGACCTGGTTGTGCACGACGATCCGCGGCATGCCGGGGATGGCCTGGGTGATGATGTCCTCCAGGCTCGGGTTCATCGCCGAGGTCATCGCGACCGAGTCACCCTCGCACGAGAGCCCGGTGGTCATCCAGAGGACGTGAGCGGTCACCCCCTCGGTGGTGTGCTGCCCGGGTACGAACTCCATCGCTGTCGCCATGGCCGGCTCCTCTCGTCAACAGATTCGCGGCAGGGGATCGCCGACGAGTTGATCCATCACTCGTCTGCCGCCGAACGCCGTCTCGACCAGCACCATCCCGGGCGGGTCGCCCACCACCACTCCCATCTCGGCCGCCGCCTCGCCGCCGGGTGCCCGCCGCAGCGCCTGCAGCGCCGCATCGGCCCCCTCCGGAGCGACGACCGCGACCAGCACGCCCTCGTTCGCCACGTACATCGGGTCGATCCCGAGGATCTCCGCCGCCGCGGCGACGGCCGGACGCACCGGCACCTCGCGCTCGCGGACGACGATTCCCACGCGCGCGGAGCGCGCAAGCTCGTTGAGCACGGACGCCGCCCCGCCGCGCGTGGCGTCGCGCAGGCAGCGCAGGCTCGGGCCGGACGCGTCCATCAGCGCGTCGACGGCCGGCCACAGCGACCGGGTGTCCGAGACGATTTCGGCGTCCAGCTCGAAGTCGCCGCGCGCGAGCATGATCGCGGTGCCGTGCTCGGCGATCAGGCCGGAGACGAGGACGTGGTCCCCGGGCTGCAGGGCCGCGGGCGAGAGCGAAGCGCGCTCGTCGACCTCGCCGACCCCGGCGGTCGTGATGTACATCCCGTCGGCGTGGCCGCGCTCGACGACCTTGGTGTCGCCGGCGATGATCTGCACGCCGGCGGCCGAGGCCGCGTCGGCGATCGCCTGCACCTCGGCCTCGAGGACCTCGCGGGTAAGGCCCTCCTCGAGGATCAGCGAGAGCGAGAGCACGAGCGGCCGCGCGCCCGAGACGGCGAGGTCGTTGACCGTCCCGTTCACCGCGAGCTCGCCGATCGAGCCACCCGGGAAGCGCAGCGGACGCACGACGAAGCTGTCGGTGGTGAGCGCCATGCGCGCGCCACCCACCGTGAGCTGCCCGGCGTCGGCGAGCGGGGCGAGCGCCTCGTTGGCAAACGCCGGCAGCAGCAGCCCCTCGATCAGCGTCGAGGAGGCCTTGCCCCCCGCGCCGTGGGCCATCGTGATCCGCTCGTCGCGGAAGCGCGGCGGCTTGGCGCGCGCGGTCTCGATGATCCCCAGGACCCGCTGCTCGCGCTCGGAGACGGTCTGACCGGTCACACGGTCTCCCGCTCGCGCGTGATGCGGCCGTAGTTGTAGTAGGCCGCGCACGCGCCCTCCGAGGAGACCATGCACGTCCCGATCGGCCGCTCCGGCGTGCACGCCGTCCCGAACACCTTGCACTCGTACGGCTTGATGACGCCCTTGAGCACCTCACCGCACTGGCACGCCTTGGGATCGGCCACCCGCACGCCCGGCACCGAGTAGCGCCGCTCGGCGTCGAAGTCCGCGTACGCCTCGGACAGGCGCAGCCCGCTCTGGGAGATGAAGCCCAGCCCGCGCCACTCGAAGTGCGGGCGCAACTCGAACACCTCGGCCATCACCTCGAGCGCCCTCAGGTTGCCCTCGTAGGGCACCACGCGCGTGTACTGATTCTCCACCGAGCAGCGTCCCTCGCCGATCTGGCGCAGGATCATCAACACCGACTGGAGCACGTCGAGCGGCTCGAAGCCCGAGACGACGAGCGGCTTGCCGTAGTCGACCGGGATGAACTCGAACGGGCGCGCCCCGACGACGGTGCACACGTGGCCCGGCCCGATGAACCCGTCCAGGCGCAGGTCCGGTGACTCCAGCAGCGCCCGCAAGGGCGGCACGATCGTCACGTGGTTGCACATGCACAGGAAGTTGGTCATCCCCTCCGCGCGCGCCCGCCGCAGGGTCAAGGCGGTCGACGGCGCGGTGGTCTCGAAGCCGATGGCGAAGAAGACGACGTCGCGGTCCGGGTTCTCCCGCGCGACGCGCAGCGCATCCAGCGGCGAGTACACCATCCGCACGTCGGCGCCCTGGGCCTTGGCGTCGAGCAGCGTGCCACTCGAGCCGGGCACGCGCAGCATGTCGCCGAAGCACGTGAAGATCACCCCGGGTTGCTTGGCGATCGCAATCCCGTCGTCGACGCGACCCATCGGAATCACGCACACCGGGCAGCCGGGCCCGTGGACGAGCTCAACGTTCTCGGGCAGCAGATCGTCGATCCCGTACTTGTAGATCGAGTGGGTGTGCCCGCCGCAGACCTCCATCACCTTGTAATGCCGTCCGGGCTCGACCGCCGAGAGGATCTCGTGCGAGAGCGCGCGTCCCAGCTCGGCGTCGCGGTATTCGTCGACGTATCTCACGACGCCACCGCGGTCGACACGACCGCGATCGCCACGTCCGCGTGCACGAGGACCGTCTGGCCGACGCGCAGCTCGCCCAGTAGCGCGGTCTCGACCTCACGCACCTCGTCCCCCTCGCCCCGGCAGCGGGCCAGGCCATCGGCCCCGATCTCGAGGACGTCCATCGGCACTCCGTCGTCGCCGCACGCGATGCAGTGATGGGGATCGGTGCATGACGACGTCACTCGATGACGCTCGCCTTCAGCTCCTCGAGCTCCTGCTCGTATTCGGCGCCCATTCCCTCGAGCAGCCGCAGCGTCGCCTGCGCCTCCTCCTCGTCGACCTTGGACATCGCGAAGCCGACGTGGATCAGCACCCAGTCGCCCGGCTGGGCGGGATCTCCATCCTCATCCAGCAGACCGATGTTGACGGTCCGCCGTACGCCCGAGACATCCACACGAGCGAGCCGGTTCTCCGCGTCGACGACGTCGACGATCTGGCCGGGTATGGCCAGGCACATGGGCGACTCCCTCACTGTGTCGTGTTGCGGTCCGCCCGTGATGAGCGGACCGACGCGCCAGCAGGCAGATTCATACCACCCACGTGTTTCGCCGCGAGGGCGAGGTAACGCAGATCACCTTGGTGTCGGCAAGCCCGGCTGTACGCTGCCGAAGACGCGCTCGGCGCAAACGAGAGAAGGTGCGGTGTCCGCCACAGAACGGCCGGATCGCGACGCTTCGCGATGGACGGAACGGGTATCCATAGGCGCTGAGGTGACCGCGCGGCCGCTGCACTGCTACCTGCTCGACGAGGACGACGAGCTGGTCCAGGGGGTTCACGCGCGCATGCGCGTCGCCGCCCGCAAGGCCGTCACCGCGCGCGTGATCGACGCCGAGCCCGGCCAGTGCGATCTGGCCAGCTGGCTCGCCGCCACCCTCGACGGCCCCGGGCTGCTGATCCTCGACGGCGTCCTCGCGGTCGACGTGTGTGTCGGGGATCGGACCGCCACCGAGCTGGTCGGGCCCGGCGATCTGCTCCAGCCCCCCGATCCGGTCGCCGAGGACCTGCTCGGCTGCTGGGCGACCTGGAACGCGCTGACCGACGTGCGCATGGCGCTGCTCGACGCGGCGTTTGCCCAGCGCGTGCGACCGTGGCCGGAGATCACCCAGGCGCTCCTGCGACGCGCCGGGCGGCGCAACGCCTCGCTGGACGCCCAGCGCGCGATCAGCTGCCATCCGCGGCTGGAGGTCCGGCTCGTGCTGCTGCTCTGGCACCTGGCCTCGCGCTGGGGGCGCGTCGAACCGGGCGGGATCCGGCTGACGCTGCCGGTGACCCATCGTGTCCTCGGCCACGTCGTGGGCGCCGAGCGCCCGTCGGTCTCGCATGCCCTCAGCCGGCTGGCCCACGCCGGCCTGCTCACACGAGACGGCAGCGACTGGCACCTGCACGGCAACGTGGAGGATCACATCGGGCGTCTGCTCGAACGGCAGACGCCCGCCAACGTCGGCGTGAGCAGCCGCGCCGACACCGGATAGCCATGGGCGAGCAGGGGCCCGGACGCGCCCATCTGCAGAGCGTGGACGCAGGCGCCGCCCTCCCGGCGCCGCCCACGCCCCGGCCCGGACTCACGCCCGAGTTCAGCCCGCGCCAGCACGAGACCGAGACGCGGATCGTGCACGTCCTGTGGCTGACCAGCGGCCTGGGCTGTGACGGCGACACGGTCGCGCTCACCGCGGCGACCAACCCGAGCCTGGAGGAGCTGCTGCGGGGGCCGCTCCCTGGCGTGCCCCCGATGGTGCTGTACAACTCCATGCTCGCCTTCGAGAACGGCGAGGAGTTCCTCACCGCCTTCCACGACGCGGCCGAGGGGCGCCTGGACCCGTTCATCCTCGTGCTCGAGGGCTCGGTGCCCAACGAGGCGGTCAACGGCGAGGGGCACTGGGCCGCGATGGGCGTCGACGCCAGCGGCCAGCCGATCCTCACCTGCACCTGGATCGACCGGCTCGCGCCCCGCGCGGCGGCCGTGCTCGCCCT
The DNA here is from genome assembly GCA_036266975.1 of Solirubrobacteraceae bacterium. Classification (GTDB taxonomy): domain Bacteria; phylum Actinomycetota; class Thermoleophilia; order Solirubrobacterales; family Solirubrobacteraceae; genus DATAWZ01. The sequence goes on along the minus strand of DATAWZ010000112.1, from coordinate 8,022 downwards.
GGGGACCTGCGCGGCCTACGGCGGGATCCCGGCCATGCGCAACAACCCGACCGGTGCGATGGGGCTGCGCGACTACCTGGGCGCCAGCTGGAAGTCGCGGATGGGGCTGCCGATCGTCAACCTGCCCGGCTGCCCGGTGCAGCCCGACAACATCACCGAGGTGCTGCTCGACCTGATCTGCCACCTCAGCGGGACGGCCCCGCCGCTGGACCTCGACGCCCAGGGCCGACCGCGGCGGCTGTTCAGCCGCACCGTGCACGAGGGCTGCGACCGCGCGGGGTTCGCCGACCACGCCCAGTTCTCGATCACCCACGGCGACGGGCGCTGCCTGGTGCGCCTGGGCTGCAAGGGGCCGGTGGTCAAATGCAACGTCCCGCTGCGCGGCTGGGTCAACGGGATCGGCGGCTGCCCGAACGTCGGCGGAATCTGCATGGCCTGCACGATGCCGGGGTTCCCGGACCGCTACATGCCGTTCGTCAAGCCCGACGCGACCGCGCGTGTGGCCGCGGTCGCCACCCGCTTCACCTACGGGGCGGTGCTCAAGCGGCTGCGCGACCGGGCGATCCGGCGCACCTACGACGTCGAGCCCGAGTGGCGCCGCCCCGCACCCGAGCTGGTCAGCGGCTACCAGCAGCGCTGGTGAGGACCGGCGCTCCGACCGACAGCAGCGAGCGCACGCGCAGCACGCAGATCGCCTGCACGTAGGCGAGTACCTGCTCGCGCTGCTCGGGGGTCTCGACCGAGCCGCACAGCGACAACCCGTGCCCGTCGGCGATCACCCGGACGCTCTGGAGCCCCAGGTCCCGCTCGCCCTCCAAGGCACGCTGCACGCACTTGGCGGTGTGGCACTGCATCTGTCGACCGGCGGGCCTCACCCCTCCAGTCTTGCGCATTAGGGCTCCCTAATCAAGTAGGCAGCACGACGGTGTGCCCGTCGCGAAAGCCCTCCAGGGCGACGATCTCGCGCACCACCTCGGCGGGGACCGGCCCGTTGGTGGTGACCACGATCGCCGCCTCGCGGCCGTTGGTCGGGGAATGACCGGCAAGCGAGGGGCCCGAGCTCGCTTGCCTGCCCCCCGCCACGGGGGGTGCCCCGGATGGGGTGCCGGCCCTTCGGCCGACTGCGCCACCCTCGTCGGCGCGCGGCGTGCGCCCGACCGCGGCCGAGGAGATGTTGACCCCGTGACGCCCGAAGATCGTCCCCACCCGTCCGATCATTCCCGGAAGGTCCAGGTAACGGAAGACGGTCACGTAGGGCTCGAGCTCGACCGTGAAGCGCTGACCGTAGACCTCGACCAGATGGGGGATCTGCCCCTCGCCGATATTCGTCCCGGCCACTGCGACGCGCTCGCCGCCGGCCTGGACGGTCACGCGGATCAGCTCGTTGAAGTCCTGGGCCTCGGAGACCGACTTCTCCTCGACGATGATCCCGCGCTCCTCGGCGATCGCCGGGGCGTTGACGAGGTTGACCTCCTCCTCGGTGCGGCCGCCCAGCGCGCCGGCGATGACCGACACCGCCAGCAGGCGAGTGTCGAACTCGGCGATGCGCCCGAAGAAGGCCGCCTCGATGCGCTCGACCGAGCTGCCCTCGGCGAGCTGCATGGCCAGGTGGCCGAGCTGCTGGGCCAGGGGCAGGAACGGGCGCAGGACCTCCATGTCCTCGGTGCCGATCGAGGGGATGTTGACCGCGGTGGAGACGACGCCGCCGGTGAGCGCGGCGACGACCTGCTCGGCGCTCTGATAGCCCGCCCGATCGGTCGCCTCGGCGGTCGAGGCGCCCAGGTGCGGCGTGACGACCACGTTCGGGTAGCCCTCGAACAGCGGGTACTCGGTGATCGGCTCGCGGGGGAACACGTCGAGCGCGGCACCCGCGACCTTGCCGCTGTCCAGCGCGTCCTGGAGCGCCTGGTCGTCGAGCAGCCCGCCGCGCGCGACGTTCAGGATCCGCACCCCGTCGCGCATCTTCGCGAACGCGGCCGCGCCCAGCCAGCCCTGCGTCTCGGGCGTCTTGGGCAGGTGGACGGTGATGAAGTCGGCCTGCGCGTAGATCTCGTCCGCCGAGGCCGCCTTCTCGACCCCCAGCTCGCGGTAGCGCTCGGCCGAGACGAACGGGTCGAAGGCGAGCACGCGCATTCCGAACCCGCGCGCCCGCTGGGCGACGAGCTGGCCGATGCGGCCGAAGCCCAGGACGCCGAGCGTCTTCTCGTAGAGCTCCACGCCGGAGAACTTCGAGCGCTCCCACTTGCCCGCGGTGAGCGAGGCGTGGGCCTGGGGAATGTTGCGCGCGAGCGCGAGCAGCAGCGCCATCGTGTGCTCGGCGGCGGTGACCACGTTGGACTGTGGCGCGTTGGCGACGATGATCCCGCGCTTGGTCGCGGCGGGGACGTCGACGTTGTCGACCCCGACCCCGGCCCGGCCGATCGCGCGCATGTGCGTCGCCTTGTCGATCAGATCGCCGGTCAGCTTCGTCGCCGAGCGGATCAGGATCCCGTGGTAGTCGCCGATGCGCTCGGCGAGCTCCTGGTCGGTCCAGTCGATGCCGAGGTCGACGTCGAAGTGCTCGCGCAGCAGGTCGACCCCGGAGTCGCCGATCTTCTCCTTGACCAGCACGCGCAGACGGCCGTTCTCCACGCTCACGATGCCGTCCTTTCCACGATGTAGTCGATGCAGTTGGTCAGCGCCCTGATGTCGTCGGGTTCGACCGCGGGGAACATGCCGATCCGCAGCTGGTTGCGGCCGAGCTTGCGATAAGGCTCGACGTCGACGATCCCGTTGGCCCGCAGGGTCGCGGCGACCGCCGCGGCGTCGACCGCCTCGGCGAAGTCGATCGTCCCCACGACCAGCGAGCGATGGGCGGGGTCGGCGACGTAGGGAGTGGCGAAGTCGCTCGCCTGGGCCCAGCCGTACAGGTGCTGCGAGCTCTCGGTCGTGCGCTCCACGCACCAGCGCAGGCCGCCGTGGCCGTTCATCCACTCGAGCTGGTCGGCGAGCAGCAGCAGCGTCGCCACCGCCGGGGTGTTGTAGGTCTGGTCCTTGACCGAGTTCTCCAGCGCGGTCTTCAGCGACAGGAAGGGCGGGATCCAGCGATCGCTCCCGTCCAGTTCGGCGATCCGCTCCTGGGCGGCTCCGCTCAGCAGCGCCAGCCACAGCCCGCCGTCGGAGGCGAAGCACTTCTGCGGCGCGAAGTAGTAGACGTCGGCCTCGCGCGCGTCGAGCGGCAGGCCGCCGGCGCCCGACGTCGCGTCGATGCACACGAGCGCGTCGCCCGCGTCGGCCGGCCGCTTGACCGGGAGCATCACGCCGGTGGAGGTCTCGTTGTGCGCCCAGGCGATCAGGTCGGCGCTGGGATCCCCGCGCGGCGTGGGCGCGGTGCCCGGCTCGGCCTCGACGATGATCGGGTCGGCCAGGAACGGGGCGCCCTTGGTCGAGCCGGCGAACTTGCTCGAGAACTCGCCGAACGCGAGGTGCAGCGCGCGCTCGCGCACCAGGGCGAACGCCGCCGCGTCCCAGAACGCGGTCGAGCCGCCGTTGCCGAGCGCGATCTCGTAGCCCTCGGGCAGCGAGAACAGCTCGTGCAATCCGACGCGCACCCGCGCGACGACGCCCTTGACGGGCGCCTGGCGGTGGGAGGTGCCCATCGCCGCGGCGCCCTCGGCGACGAGCCGGTCGAGCGCTTCGGGACGGACCTTGGACGGGCCGCAGCCGAAGCGACCGTCGGCCGGGCGAAGCTCCTGCGGGATCGAGAGCGGCGTGGTGGCGGTGGGCGTCATGGCGTCTGCCTCACGGTCGTGCCCAGCGGGGGCGGTGGTCGAAAGGAAGCCCAGGCGCGCGGCTGATACGGCAGTCCGTCGCTTCCCGGTGGTCGTTTCCACCTCGCATACGCCAGTCGCGACGGCCCGCGGCGAGTGTAGCGAAGCGCGCGCCGATCTCGTATCGTCGCCCGCCGTGGCACGACGCGCATGGTTGGTCGTCATCGTGATCGGGGTGCTCGTCACGGCGGCGGGCGTCGGACTGGCCCCTCGGCTGTTCGCCGGCGAGAAGGTCCTGAGCGGGCTCGGGCCCGCGTTCACCCCTGCGCGGGTGGCCGGCGCCGACGCCGGCGTCGGCTTCCTCTCCGAGCTCACCGCCATGGTCGGGCCGCTCGCCACGGGCTCGGGCGGCGCCGAGCAGGAGATCCCGCGCTTCCTGCGCCTGCTCGCGCGCCCGCGGCGTCACGGTCAGGAGACCGACGCCCAGGTCCTGGCCGCCCTTGCGCACCAGTTCCCGCAGGCGGCGGCGCTCATCGAGGCGGTCCCCCTCACCGGCGTCAGCAAAGAGATCGCCCCGCTCCTCTTCCCCACCTTGTTCCCGTCCGTTCTCTCGGCCACGCCCGCGATCTCCAAGGCCGCGCTCGCGCTGCCGCCGGTGACCGCCGGCTGGCTCGCCGTCCCCGGGATCGGCCCGCTGAGGCGCTTCTCCGGCGCGCCGGTCATCACCTGGCCGCAGGTCGTCGACTACTTCGCCGGCGATCTGGTGCCGCTGCTCGAGCAGCAGCAGCGGCGCTTTCGGGCGCTGCGCGGCGACGGCGGCGTCGGCTTCCTGGCGCCGCTGCTGATCGTGCTCGGCCTCGCCCTCGCGGTCTACGGCGTGCGGATGTCGGGCTCGCGCTCGCGCTCGCGCTCGGCGTGGACGCCCGTCGCCGCGGTCGGGGCGCTCGTGCTCATCCTCATCCTCGCGCTGAACCTGTACTCGCGCATGTCCAGCGGGCAGAAGCTGCTCGACGCCGCGCGGCCCGCGTTCACCAAGGCGCGCGTCGACGGCGACGTGGCCGCGATGGCCTACGCCGCGCAGGTCGTGCTCGCCACCGACCCGCTCGTCCTGCCCGGCGGCGCGGCCAGCGAGGTGCCGACCTTCGCCCGCCTGTACGCGAGCCGCACCCACCTGAGCGCCGGCGCCGCCGCGCAGTCGCTCAACAGCGGCTTCCCGCACCTCGCCGCGCTGCTGCGCGCGCTGCCGCTCAGCTCGGTCGACTCCGAGCTGCCGGCGCTGATCAGCGAGATCGCCTCGCTGCGGCACGTGAGCACGCCGGACGCGATGCTCGCGCGGATCGACCGCGAATTCCCGGCGCTCGGCGCGTCGCTCACCGCGCTCGGGCCGGTCGTCAACGGGTGGCTGAACGTCCCCGGCACCGCGGGGCTCACGCGCTTCGACGGGCAGCCGGCCCAGAGCTTCGACCAGGTCTACGACTACCTCTCGGGCGACCTCGTCGCCGCGTTCGCCCGCCAGCGCGGCCACTTCGAGGAGCTGCGCGGCGACTGGCCGCGGCTGACGCTGATCGCGCCGGTGCTCACCGGCGTCGGCGGCGTGGTCCTGCTCTATGCGCTGGTGATGGTCGGCCTGCTCAGCCTCGCCCGTGTGCGGCGAGGAAGTCCGGCGCCGGACCCACCGGAATGATCCGCTTGGGGTTCAGCTCGTCGTGCGTCGTGTAGTAGTGGACCTTGATCTGGTCCATGGCCACGGTCGCCGCGACCCCCGGCACTTGGTAGAGATCGCGCGTGTAGCCCCACAGGCTCGGGAACTCGGAGATCCGCCGCACGTTGCAGCGGAAGTGCAGGTGGTAGACCTCGTCGAAGCGCACGAGCGTGGGGAACGCGCGCCAGTCGGCCTCGGTGATGACCTCACCGGCCAGGTAGCGGCGCGTGCCGAGCAGCCCGTCCATCCACTCCAGCGAGGCGAACAGCTCGGCGACCGCGGCGCCGTAGGACTGCTGCGAGCGCGAGAACCCCGCCTGGTAGACGCCGTTGTTGACCGTGTCGTAGACCCGCTCGTTGACCGCGTCGATCTCGCCGACGAGCGCCGGCGGGCGCAGCGCCTCGCCGGCGAACATGCGGATGATCTCGCTGGACTCGTTGTTGACGATGCGGCCCGTGGCGGTGTCCCACAGCACCGGCAGGGTCACGCGGTCGGCGTAGCCGGGGTCGGTGGCCCGGTAGGCCTGCTCGGCGAAGGCCCAGCCGTTGACGCGGTCGACGTACTCCCCGCCGGGCCCGTCGTCGAAGCGCCCGCCGGTGAAGGCCCAGCCGCGCTCGTCGCGGAACGGGTGCGTGTAAGCGATCGGCACGGCCTCGGTCAGGCCCATCAGCTCGCGCACGATCACCGTGCGGTGGCACCACGGGCAGGCGAGCGAGACGTACAGGTGGTAGCGGCCCGGCTCGGCGCGCAGCGCCTCGGCGGCGAGCAGCGCGCGGAAGGCCGCGTCCCGGCGCCGGAAGGAGCCGTCGGCGCCGCGCTCGCCCGCCCGCACCGTGAAGGGCGCCTCGTTCACGGGCTGACCTGCCGATCGCGCAGCTCGGCCGCGCGCAGACGCGTCGCCGCCGAGTCGGACTCCCGCTCGAGCTCGCGCAGGTGCGAATCGCTCGTGGGCCGGCCGCTGTAGAGCTTGGCCTTGTAGAGATCCAGGCGCCGGCGCGCGTGGGAAGCGCGCTCGCGCAGCTCATCAAGGGAGTCGATGGACATGCCGATACGTCAACGTTGGCTTCGTATTACATGAAGTTCTTAGCATGAAATTTATGTCTACCTATGACAAACTGGCCCGGTGGCGTCCGAAGCGAAGCCCCGCTGGACGTTCCTCACGAACCATGCCCTCGTCCTCGTCTGCATCGCCCGCGATCCTGGTGTTCGCCTCCGTGAGATCGGCGAGCGCGTCGGCATGACCGAGCGTGCGGCCCACCGTATCGTGAGCGAGCTCGTCGAGGCGGGGTACATCACCCGCGCGCGCAACGGGCGGCGCAACCGATACACGATCAGCACCGAATTTCCGCTCCCGGATCCGATCGTCCACCACCAGCGCGTGGGCGAGTTGCTCGCGATCCTGACGGGCGGCACGGGTTGACCGCGAACGCCGCAACGGTCGCACGAGTCGGTCGGCGTTGCGCTCGCCGCGTCCACGAGGGCGGCGGGGGCAGCGTGCGGGCCCGGGTCTTGATCATCGTGCTCGGGACCGTGATCGCCTTCGGCGTGCTCGCGCTCGTGCTCGCCCACCGCCGGGCGCAGTTCGGCGACGCGCTGATGATGGCCCCGATCTGGATGCTCTCGATCGCGGTGCTGCTCCAGCTCACCTCGCTCGTGACGCGCACCGAGGCGTGGAACCTGTGCGTCCACGCCGCGGGCGGCAGCGTCGAGCGGCGTGTGGTCTTCCGCGCCGGAGGCGTCGGCTCGCTCGGGAGCGTCCTCAGCGGCCAGCTCGGCTCGGCCACGCGGATCGCCGCCCTGCGCCGCGCGGCCCCGCAGACCAGCCCGCGCCTGCCGGCGCTGATCACCGCCGAGGTCCCGACCCTCGCCGTCGAAGCGGTGCTCGCCGCGATCTTCACCTTCACCCTGGTCGGCCCGCTCGGGCTGCCGGTATGGGTTCCGATTCTCGTCGTCGCCCTCATGGCGTGCGTCGTGACCCTGCTCGCGACCCTCGCGCGCCGACGTCGCGGACTGTGGATGGGACTGGCCGTGCTGCGCGACCTGCGCGGCCGGCGACGGCTCGTGGCCATGGTGATCATCGGAGTCCTGGCCCAGATCGCCCGCAACTGGCTGGTCCTGCGGGCGGTCGGCGTCGATGCGTCGATCCTCTCGGCGATCGCGGTGCTGATCGTCACGGTGAGCCTGAGCGCTCTGCCGATGGGACCGAGCGTGGGCGCCACGGCGGCCGTGCTCATCCTCGGCGCCCACGGCGTCGCGGCCACCGCCGCCGGCGGCCTGTTGCTGACGGTCACCGGCACCGCCGGCGCGCTGTGCTTCGCCGGATGGGCGTGTGGCGACCGGGTCCTCGCGGGCCTGCGCAACGCCCGACTGGCCCCGGTCCCGATCATCGCGCTCGGCACCGCCGGGCCGCCACGCTGACCCTTTTCTAGTGGTGCCTCCTGTAAATCCGGTCGTCGATTCGCGAGCGAAAATCGAGCATGGCCAGGACGCAGGGAGCCGGAATAGCAGCGCTATTTCGGCTTCCGAGGACGCCGCCAGGCGAAGATTTGCAGCCGCGAAGCGGGAGCGGAT
>DATAWZ010000111.1:0-3908 GCA_036266975.1 Solirubrobacteraceae bacterium | reverse complement strand
GTGCCGGAGCTCGGCCGGCAGCGGGATCGAGCCTGCGCCGCGATCGGCGGGGCGGCCCCCGTCGCCCGCGCGCCGCTCGGGCCGGAGCAGTCGCTCATGCGCGGCGATGGCTTCCGGCGAGGGGTTCATGCCGAGCTCGTGGCGCAGCAGCGTGCGCAGCGAGTCGAACACCCGCAGCGCCTCGGCCACGTTGCCTCGCGCCGCCAGCGCCTCCATCAGGATCACGTAGCCCGACTCCCGGTACGGCTCGGCCTCGATCAGCGTGCGCGCCGCCCGCTCGGCCGATTGGAGCTGCGTGCCCCCCATCCCAAGCCCGGCCCGGCCGATCACCTCGAGCGCCTGGAGGTGGATGTCCTCGAGCTCGCGGCGCGGCGGCTCGAGCCACGTCGCCTGCGCGCCCGGGAGCAGGCCCCGGCTGGCGATGTTCAGCGGCACCTGCGCGAGCGCCCAGGCCCGGCGCGGGTCGCCGCGCTCGAGCGCATCGAGCGCGCGCTCGACCTCGACGGCGGCGGCCTCGACGTCGATCCACACCGGCTCGGGCAGCGACAGGCTCAGCTCGTCGCGCCCGGTCAGCGCCGAGGCGCCGAGCGATGAGCGCAGCCGCGAGAGGAGCGTCCGCAGCGCCGCGTCCTGAGAGACCGGCGCGCCGTTGGGCCACAACGCGTCGATCAGCTCGTCGCGGCCAACGTGGCGCGACCGGTTCAGAACCAGGTAGGAGAGCAGCAGCGGGACCTGTTTGCCCCGGAGTCGCGGCGCCAATTGCACACCACCGATCTCCACGGACAAGCGTCCACAGAGCTGTATCCGAGTCGACTGATTGACGCGCTCTGCCTGCGGCAACGTTTTGGAAACGTATCGACAACGCTGAGGATGCATTGTGCGCCTTGGTGGACCCCGAGGTTAAAAGCAGCGACGCGCTCGGCGGGGCGCACGAGGTGGAGCAGGACCGCAACGACGATGGCCTCATGACCAAGATCAACGAAGGGCGCAGGCGGATCGCCTACTGCGAGTGCGGGGCGCAACTCGCAGGCGACGACGAGCATGAACTCTACGCGGCGGCTCAGCGTCATCTCGCTCACCATCACCCTCAGCTCCTGGGGGCGCTGGGACCTGGAATGGTGAGTCAAATGGCCGAGGACGTCGGGGGGCGATAACACCTTAGGGGCCCCCGGGGGCATGCACCTAGGGGCGGGCGGTGCGCAGACCACCGCCCGCCCAGAGGCGCCCGCTCTACGGGGACGATGTTCCGGGGTTGGGGGCGCTCAACGGGCTAGCCGCTGGCGCACTGCCCGGTGCCGACCGCGCGCGTCCTTGCGAGCGCGAGCTTGAGCTGGGTCCGCACGAGCGAGTTGGGCACCGCGAACCCGCCGGGGCCGCTGGAGGAGCCGGTGATCGCGGCGAACACGGTGGCGACCACCTGACCGTCCTTGTCGACCATGGGGCCGCCCGAGTTGCCCGGGCGCACGCGTCCGCGCAGCGCGGTGATACTCCGCAGCACGGGCCCGTTGCCGTATGCGTCCTCGGTGCTGACCTCCTCGGTCTGGCCGATCCGCCCCGGCTCCAGGTCGAACCCGCCGTCGAGCGGGTATCCGAGGATCGCCGCCGGGGTGCCGGACTTCGGGTTGGCCGCGATCGGCAGGACGCGCTCGTGCAGGCCGGGCACGCGCAGGACCGCGATGTCGTCGCGGGGGTCGAAGTCGATCACCTCGGCGCGAATCTCCGGCGGGTTGCCGTCGAGCTCCACCGACGTGTCGGCCTCGCCGGCCACGACGTGCGCGTTGGTCACCACGACGTCGGGCGCCGCCACCCAGCCGCTGCCCTCGATCCCGAGGCCGCAGGCGGTGCCGAGCACCTTGAGCACGCTCGGGCCGGCGGCCACGATCTTGTGCTCGGCCACGATCGCGGGCGGCGGCGCTGGTACGTTGGCCGACGGGCCGTGCACCGAGGGCAACGGGTCGATCCGGTCCAGCGCATGGAGGATCGGGCCGGCCGGCGGCAGCAGCTCGTTCAGCCCTCGCAGGATCGCCGAGCGCTGGATGTCGCTGCGCAGCACCGGCGAGCCGGTCGATTCGAACGCGATCGCGCCGACGATCCAGGCGATTCCCAGCGCCACCGACGCGGTCAGCGCCGCTCCGAGCACGCCGTCGACCAGCCGGAGCCCCGGCAGGCGCAGGAACACGCGAGCGCGTGCGCCGATGCCCTCGAAGCCGCTGGCCAGCACCGCGCCGGCGAGCAGCGCGCCGACCAAGCCGAACAGGGGCGCATACTGCGAGTGCGACCCGCCGGGCAGCACCAGCGGACCCAGGCGCGTGCCGAGGAAGGCGCCGACCGCGAACCCGGCCAGCGAAAGGACGCCCATGATGAAGCCCTGGATGTAGCCATACATCGCCAGCAGCACGCTGAAGGCCACGATCAGCCAGTCGACTTTGGTCATCGGCGGGAGAGAAGGTTAGGGTCCTCGGCCCCGTGGCGCGCCCGGCCCGTCCACGCCGGGTGCCGGCGCCGCACGCTCACGGCTACCGTTTGTGCCTAAGGTGGCAAGTGTGGGTGCGATGGAGGGGGGGTACAGGCCCCGCCGCCGGCGCCGGCTGTGGCGGCGACGGCTCCGGCTGCTGATGCCGATCGGCGTGATCGTGCTGATCGCGCTCGGGGTCGTGCTGGTGATGAACGCCTCGCGCGGACGGGCGGAGCGCCGCGTGGTCTCCGACTACGTCCAGGCCTGGGCCAAGGAGGACTACCCGGCGATGTACAAGCTGCTGGACCCCGCCTCGCGCCAGGGCATGGGCGAGGCGAAGTTCGCGGCCGGTTACCGCCAGGCCGCGAGCACCGCCACGCTGGCCGGACTCACCGTCCAGCGGGTCGGCCACCGGCGCGGCGGCTACATCCCGGTGCAGATGCTGGTCCGCACCACGCTGTGGGGGACGCTGCACGAGACGCTCGAGGTCCCGATCACCGGCAGTGGCTCGAGCGCCACCGTCCATTTCACGCGCACCCTGGTGTTCCCGGGCCTGCGTGCCGGCGAGCGGCTGAGCCGCCACATGTCGATGCCGCCGCGCGCGACCCTGTTCGCCGCGGACGGCACCCCGCTGGCCCAGGGCCCCGACCGCAGCTCGCCGATCCCCGAGGTCGCGAACGAGATCGCTGGCGTGCTCGGACCGATTCCGTCCACCCAGGCGGCCATGTACGCGGCCGAGGGGTACCCCGCTCACACGATGGTCGGCATCGACGGGCTCGAGCGGGCGTTCCAGACCCAGCTCGCGGGCAAGCCCGGCGGCGTGCTGCTGGCCGGCAAGCGAGCGCTCGCGCGCTCCACTCCCGCGCCCGGACACGACGTGACCACCACGATCCAGCCGTCGCTCGAGGTCGCCGCGATCGACGCCCTGGGCGATCGCTACGGCGGGATCGCGGCGATGGACCCGCGCACGGGCGCGCTGCTCGCGCTGGCCGGGATCGCGTTCTCCGCGCCCCAGCCTCCGGGATCGACGATGAAGATCATCACCTCGACCGCCGCGCTCCAGGCCGGGATCGTGACGCTCGACACCACGTTCCCGATCTCGACCGCGGCCACGCTCGACGGCTACACGCTCCACAACGCCAGCGACGAGGCCTGCGGCGGGACGCTGCTGAACGCGTTCGCGGTGTCCTGCAACTCGGTGTTCGCGCCACTCGGGGCCAAGCTCGGCGGGACGCGCCTGGTGGCGATGGCCCAGCGCTTCGGCTTCGACCAGCCGCCGGCGGTCCCCGGCGAGGCCGAGAGCGAGATTCCGTCCGCGAGCACGATCGGCGACGACCTGGCCGTCGGCTCCTCGGCCATCGGCCAGGGCCGGGTCCAGGCCACCGTGCTCGAGATGACCGATGTCGCGGCGACGATCGCGATGGGCGGCCGCCGGCCGCTGCCCACGCTCCAG
>DATAWZ010000110.1:0-19328 GCA_036266975.1 Solirubrobacteraceae bacterium | reverse complement strand
CGCGATCCTGTTCATCACGCTCGCCGGCATCGCGGTGATGGACGTGCTCTTCAGCGTCACCCCGGCGTCGTTCGAGGCCTCGTTCGCGGCCAACTTCGCCCCGGTCGAGCTGTACGCGAGCGTGGTCAAGACGGTGATCTTCGGCCTGATCGTCGCCGTCGTGTGCTGTTACAAGGGCCTGAACGCGAGCGGTGGATCGCAGGGCGTCGGCCGCGCGGTCAACCAGGCCGTGGTCATCTCGTTCGCCGCGCTGTGGACCTTCAACTACGCGTACACCTCGGTGCTGCTCGCCCAGTTCCCGGTGCTCCAGGGGCTGCGCTGATGCTCGCGCTGCGCTCAGGGGTGCAGGAGGTCGGCGACCTCGCCGGGTTCTCGGTCCGGGCCGCCAAGGAGCTGCGCGGGACCTTCCGCTACGGCGGGGAGGTCCTGCGCCAGGCCGGCCTGCTGCTCGTCGGCTCGGCGTTCGTGCTGATCGCCATGGAGCTGGTCATCGGCGGCGAATGCGGCCTGTTCACCGCCTACGTCGGCCGCTCGTTCGGGGCCAGCGGCGCGGTCGGGCTGTTCACGCTCGTGTGCGACGTGCGCGAGATGTTCCCGTACATGTTCGGGTACATCCTCGCGGCCAAGGTCGGCTGCGGGCTCGTCGCGGAGATCGGCTCGATGCGCATCGCCGAGGAGATCGACGCGATGGAGGTCCTCGGGGTGCCCTCGATGCGCTACGTGGTCGGCACCCGGCTGCTCGCGTCGATCCTCGTCCTGCCGCTCGTGTACGTGATCGCCGTCGCGGCGGGCACGCTGGGCAGCTACCTCGTCGTCGTGCTGCAGGTGGGTGACATCTCCAGTGCGGCGTGGTTAGCCGGCCACTTCGGGCCGGCGCACAGCCTGTCGACCGACCTGTTCTCGCTGATCAAGGCGATGGCGATCGGGATCACGATCATCCTCGTCGGGACCTACTACGGCTACACCGCGTCCGGCGGCGCGGTCGGCGTGGGGGCCGCGACGGCCCGGTCGATGGTCGTCAACCTGGTGATGATCCACTTCATCGGCGGGACGCTGTCGCTGCTGTTCTGGGGCACGAACGCCCGACTCCCGATCGGGGGCTGACTGACGTGAAGCGGCTGATCGCACCGGCAGTGGCCGTCGTCGTGGTGGTCGTCGTGATCGTCCTGGTCGCCTCGTCGGGGTCCTCGCACCGGCTCAGCGCGACGTTCATGAGCGCGACCAACCTGGTCACCGGCGCGCGCGTCACCGCCGGCGGCGAGCAGATCGGCACCGTCAGCGGGGTCTCGTTGCGCGGCGGCCTGGCCGACGTGAAGATGCACATCAGCAACAACTCGGTGTGGCCGCTGCCCCGCGGCACCCAGGCCGAGATCCGCTGGGGCGGCACGGTCTCCTACTCCGACCGCTACGTCGAACTGCTGCCCGGCCCCAAGGGCAACCCGCCGCTGGCCAACGGCGCGCAGCTGCCCACGACCGACACCGTCACCCCGGTCGAGTTCGACCAGTTCTTCAACATCTTCAACGCCCCGGCGCGGCAGAGCCTCGACGAGCTCACCGACCGCGGCGACGCCACGCTCGCCAGCCGGGGCCCCGCGCTGCGGGCCGGGTTCGGAGAGACGCCGGGCGCGCTGGAGCAGGTCGCCGACACGCTCGGAGCGCTCGGCGAGGACCCCTACGCGCTGCAGACGCTGGTCTCGACCGGCGCGAAGACCGCCCAGGCGCTGCACGCCCGCGAGCCCCAGCTCGTCGACCTCGTCGACGGCGCGGCGAGCACCTTCCAGACCATCGCCCAGAACGCGCGGGACACCGAGCGGACGCTGGCCAAGCTGCCCGCCGGGCTGCAGGCCGCGCAGACCATGCTCGGCGAGCTGAACCCCACGCTCACCCGCCTGGGCTCCCTGGTGCACACGATCGCGCCCGGCGCCGGGCAGCTGCGCTCGCTCGCCTCGCCGCTGAGCTCGGCCATCCACACGCTCGGGGCCGTCGCCCCCGAGCTGAACTCCACCCTGGCCACCGTGCAGGACCACGGCGCCGCGGTCACGAGCTTTCTGGACACCTCCCAGCCGGTGCTCTCCGAGCTGCGGCCGGTGCTCTCGAGCCTGGCGCCGATGCTCGGCTGCCTGCGGCCCTACGCGCCGGAGATCGCCGGATGGTTCAGCACCTGGCAGTCGATGGGCTCCTACTACGACGCCGACGGCCACTACGCGCGCGTCGAGTTCCAGGCCTTCCCGTTCATCGACGACGATCCCGCGACGCCCGCGCAGATCGTCGCCGACACGCCGGGCCTCGGCTACGCGCTGCTGCGCCCGCCGGGGTACGGCGTCGGCCAGACCTGGTACCAGCCCCAGTGCGACGCCGGCCCGTCGGGCCTGAATCCCGCCGACGACCCGGAGGCGAACGGCGGATGAACGCGCGCCTGGCCGCGGTCGCCGCGATCGCCGTCGCCGCCGTCGTGATCATCGTGATCGCGGTCGGCGGCGGGAGCTCGGGCTACCGGATCAAGGTGAACCTCGCCGACGCCGAGGGACTGCGCTCGGGCTCGCGCGTGGAGATCGGCGGCGTGCAGGTCGGCAGCGTGCGCTCGCTGCGGATCACCCCCCAGGACACCGCGCTGGCGACGATCTCGCTGAAGTCCGCCGACGCGCCGATCGGCAGCGGCGCGAGCGTCGTGATCCGCCCGGCCAACCTGCTCGGCGAGATGTACATCGACCTGAGCGCCGGCGACCGCCGCCACCCTGAGCCGGCCGGCTACACGATCCCGGTCTCGCACACCTCCGAGGGGGTCTCGCTCGACCAGGTCCTCGACGTCCTGGAGCCGACCACGCGCGACGCGCTGGCGATCATGATCCACGAGCTCGGCGTCGCGCTCTTCGGACGCGGGACCGACCTCGCCGCGGTGCTGCAGGCGCTGCCGCCGTCGGTCGCCGACACGCGCGCGCTGATCGACCAGGTCACCGCGAGCAACCAGACGCTGCAGGCGCTGCTCGATCACGCCGGCCGGGTCGTCGCGACCGTCGCCGCCAGCCGCGGATCGCTCGGACGCCTGGTGACCACGGCCGCCGACGCCCTCACCGCGACCGCCCAGCACCAGTCCCAGCTCGCGGCCACCGTCGCCGACGCCCCGGCCACGCTCGCCCAGCTGCGCACGACGCTCGAAGGCCTGGACCGCGCCGGCGCGGCGCTGCGGCCCGCCGCCCTGGGGCTGCGGCGCACGGCGCCCTCGCTGACCGCGACGCTGAACGCGCTGCCCGGGTTCACCGCCGCGGCGCTGCCGACGCTGGCCAAGGTGCGGTCGGTCGCGCCGTCACTGACCCGCCTGGGCGAGCAGGCCTCGCCGGTGATCGCCGAGCTGCGCCCCACCGCGACCTCGCTGTCGACGCTGGCCACCGACGCCGATCCGCTGACCAGCGCGCTCGACTCGAGCGCGAGCGACCTGCTCGGGACGCTGCAGAACTGGGCCCGGGCGATCCAGACGCGCGACGGGCTCAGCCACGAGTTCCGGGTGTCGGTCGAGGTCACCCCCTCGCTGATCACCGCGCTGACCCCGCTGATCACCGGCGCTCGCTCCTCGTCGCATCCGGCGTCGCAGCCCAAGCCGGCGAAGGGCAACCTGGTGAGCAAGGTCGTCAGCGGCGTCACGCAGGCGCTGAAGCCGGCGGGCAAGCCCGCGCCGGCCCAGACCGCGCCGCCGAGCCTGTCGCTGCCCGGCCTGCCCACGATCACGCTGCCGCCGGCCGCGCAGGGGGCCGCCCCGGTCACCTCGGCCGTGCAGTCGCTCCTGAACTACCTGTTCGGCAAGTGAGCACGACGACCCGCAAGCGGCGACGCAGGAACACGGGCGGCGGGCCGCTCGTGCTGATGCTCGGCGGGCTGGCGCTGCTCGTCGCCGTCGCCCTGATCTACGTCGCCTTCAAGGCGCCGACCGGGATTCCGCTCGAGTCCCACTACGACGTCAGCGCCCAGTTCGCCTCGCTGGGCACGATCGACGCCAAGGGCGCCGACGTGCGCATCGCCGGCGACCTCGTCGGGCAGACCGTGGGCGCGCACATGATCGACGGCGTCCCGACGCTCGACCTGCAGCTGAAGCCCGCGCTGAAGTCGCTGCCGGTCGACACCACCGCCCGGATCCGGCCCACCGGGCTGCTGGGCGAGGAGTACGTCGACCTGACGCCCGGCCACTCCCGCCAGACGCTCGGCGACGGCGCGCTGATCCGGCTCGACCACACCTCGACGGCCGAGCAGCTCTCGGACGTGCTCGACGCCCTGGACGCGCCGACCCGCGTCTCGCTGGGCGACGTGATCCGCGGGCTCGGCGGCGGCCTGGCCGGCCGCGGCCCGCAGCTCAATGCGCTGCTCGAGTCCGCGCCGGCGACGCTCCAGGATTTGACCAAGGCGCTGACGCCGCTGCTCGCGCGCACCGACGCGACCGCGCGCCTGATCTCGGGCTCGGAGTCGCTGATGGCCGCCCTGGACCCGGTCCGCACCCAGGTCGCCGAGGGCTTCGGTCGCGGCGCCGACGCGCTGCAGCCGTTCGCGACCCAGCACTCGAGCGTCGCTCGCCTGCTCGAGGTCGCGCCCGGCGCGCTGACCGGGATCCGCAGCTCGCTCGCCGCGACCGATCCGGTGCTCGTGCACCTGACGAGCTTCTCCCATGCGGCGACGCGCTTCTCCGGGCTGGCCCCCGCGGCGCTGGACAGCCTCACGCGCGTGCTCGTCGACGGCCGCACGCCGCTGCGTGACGCCAACACGGTCCTCGGCCTCGCCCAGCAGGCGGTCAACCCGGTGCTGCAGCTGACCTCGTCGGTCAAGCCGATCCTCCCCGCGCTCGGGAGCCTGTTCGACATGCTCCAGTCGCCGTCGGTGACCCTCGGGCGCTACGGCTGCGACCTGGAGGGCTTCGCCGCCAACTGGCGCAGCTTCCTCGGCCAGGGGACCGTCGGGCAGAGCGGCCTGCTCGGGCCCCAGACGATCCTGCGCACGCAGATCGCCGCGCCCGGCGTACTGCTGCCGAACACGACGCCGGCGAGCACCAACTCCGGCCAGGACGCGAACCCGGCTCCGTGCGCCGGCGCCGGAGGCGGGCCATGACCGCCAAGTCCCGGCGCAAGGTCGGCGACCACCGGCTGCGGACGGGCATCATCCTGCTGGTCGTCGCGCTGATCGCGTTCTACTTCAGCCTGACCAAGCAGGTGCCGTTCATCGGGCAGTCCGGCACGGTCCTACGGGCGGAGTTCACCGAGCCCAACCAGCTCTCCGGGCACTCCGCCGGGTCGACCCCGGTCCGGGTCGACGGCGTCGACGTCGGCCACGTGACCTCGATCAAGCTCACCGACGGCGGACGGGCGGGCATCGTGACGATGCGGATCACCAACCACTCGGTCCAGCTGCACTCCGACGCGACCGCGACCGAGAAGTTCCGCACCCTGCTCGGCGCCGACTTCGCGATCGCCCTGAACCCGGGCTCCTCCTCGGCCCCGCCGCTGGGCGGGAACTTCATCGGGCTCTCGCACACGACCGTCCAGGTCGAGCTCGACGACGTGCTGCGCGCGTTCAGCGGCAACACGCCGGCGGCGACGCGCACCGACCTGGCCCAGCTCAGCTCGCTGCTGAACGGCCCGCAGACGGGGACGCTGATCGACACCGTCCCGCCGACGCTCGCGCCGACCGCGACCGCGTTCCGCGCCGTGCAGGGGACCGACCCCGGCGATCTGGCCGGGCTCGTGCAGAGCGCCTCGCGCACGACGCGCTCGCTGGGGCGCTACCAGGCCAGCCTCGAGAGCCTGATCAGCGGCGCCCAGGAGACCCTCGACGCGACCGCCGCCGAGACCGTGCCGCTCGCCGAGACGTTCCGCGACGCGCCGGCCGCGCTGGACGCCACCGAGACCGTCGCGCAGTCGGTCGAGCAGACCCTGCCCTCGCTGAACACGCTGATCGACGCGCTGCAGCCCGGCGCGAGGGAGCTCGCGCCGGCCGCGAGCGCCGCGCGCCCGGCCGTGCTCGGGCTGCGCACGACGCTCGACCGGGCGCAGCCGGTGCTGCGGCTCCTGCAGCCGGCGATCTCCGAGCTCGCCGCGGCGAGCCCGCCCGGGCAGACGCTGATGAGCGAGCTCGCGCCGACGGTCACGCGGCTGCAGAGCCAGCTCATCCCCTACCTGCAGACGCCGGACAGCGACCTGAAGATCCCGTTGATCGACCTGATCGGGCCGACGTTCTCGGGCCTCGCGTCGATCGCGTCCGAGTACGACAACCACGCCCACGTGCTGCACTTCCCGGCCCAGCCCTCGGCCAACTCGCTGACGCTGGTGCCCTGCACGGTCTTCGTCGGGGCGCCGACGCCGAGCGAGCTGCTCCAGTGCAACTCGCTCAACAGCCTGCTGGGCACGCTCCTGGGAGGGAGCTCCTGATGCCGCTGGTCAGCACGCGCGCACGGGTGGAGCTCAGGCGAGCCCGGAAATGGGCGGTGATCGTGGTGATCGGGATCGTCGCGGCGATCGCCGCCGCGGTCGAGCTGCTCGCCCAGGAGAACGTGCAGCTGCCCTGGCAGAGCTGGTACGTCGCCCACGTCGCGGTCAACGACGCCACCGGGGTCGCGCCCGGGCTCGACCAGGTCCGCTGGGCGGGGATCGTCGTCGGCGACATCACCGGCGAGAAGCTCGAGAACGGCCGGCCGGTGCTCACGCTGCAGATGAACCCGGGCAAGCTCGACGGCGCGCGGCTGTATCGCGACGCCGTGCTGCAACTGCGCCCGGCGACGCCGCTGCAGGACATGTACATGGACGTGATCAGCCGCGGGCATCCCGCCGCGGGGCGGCTCGGCCCGAACGAGGTGCTCCCGGCCGAGGACACCCAGACGCCGGTGAACGTGGCCGACGTGCTCGACACGTTCTCCGAGCCGGTCGTCGACCGCTTCCAGGAGCTGCTCGACGAGCTCGCCACCGGGCTCTCGCCGTCCGGCGGCCAGCAGCTGCGCTACGCCTTCGGCGAGATCGCGCCGATGCTCGAGGCCCAGAAGGTGCTCTCGAACACCGTGGCGCAGCGCAAGACGATCGTCGCCGGGCTGGTGCACGACTCGCGGCTGCTGTTCGACGAGCTCGCCGCGCGCGACGCGGACCTGAGCCGCCTGCTCCAGACCGGGGCGGCGACCTTCCAGGCCGTCGGCAGCGAGAGCCCGGCCCTGCGCCAGCTGATCGCCGGGCTGCCGCCGACGCTGACCCAGATGCAGGGCTCGTTCGCACGCCTGGACGTGACGCTGGCCGACGTGCGCCCGGCGCTGACCGCGCTGCTGCCGGCCGCGCGGGCGCTGCCTTCGGGGCTCAGCGCGTTGCGCCGGTTCTCGCTGCCGGCGACGCCGGCGCTGCGTTCGCTCGATCCCGCGCTGGAGGCGCTCGGGCCGCTCGCGCGCAACCTGGCCCCGACCGCGACCGCGCTGCACAGCGCGTTCAACGGCCTGGACCCGCAGGCGCCGCGCTTCGATCGGATCACGGCCAAGGTCGTGCCGTGCGAGCTGCCGGTCGACAAGTTCTTCGCCTGGACGCTGTCGGTGTTCAAGTTCGGCAACGCCGGCAACCGCTCGGCCTCGCCGCGTGGCCAGCTCGTCGTGCCGCTCTCGGAGGTCTCCGCGGTGAAGGACCCCACCCTCGAGCCGGCCACCGGCTGCGCTGACGGAGCGCCCCCGCCGAAATGAGCGAGATGACCGCCAAGACCCGGTTGCGGGTGCGGGGCACGGTCCTGATCGTGTTCACGATCGCCTGCATCGGCATCTTCCTGCTGCTGCTGAACATCTCCGGCGGGCTGCGCCTGGGCTCGTACTACAACTTCCAGGCCGTCGTCCCCACCTCCGTGCAGCTGGTGCAGGGCGGCGACGTCCGCGAGGCCGGGGTCAACGTCGGCAAGGTCACCGGCATCTCCAACCGCGGCGACAGCGCGGTGGTCTCGATGTCGCTGAGCAAGAAGTACGGGCCGGTCTACCACAATGGGACCGTCCAGGTCCGGACCAAGACGCTCGTCGGGGAGAACTACGTCGACCTCGACCCCGGCACGCCGAGCGCGGGCGCGATTGCCGCCGGCGGGCTGCTGCCGATCAGCCAGGCCCAGGACGCCGTCCAGCTCGACCAGCTCCTCTCCACGATGCCGCCCGCCCGCCGCGCGCGCCTTCAGCGCCTGCTGCACGGGTTCGGCGACGGCCTGCGGGCCGAGGCGGCCAACGTCAACGACACGCTCGACGCCCTCTCGGACACGGTCAACAACGCCGGTCCGGTGGCCCAGACCCTCGCCGGCCAGTCCCAGCAGCTCGCCTCGCTCGTCGACGACCTCGGCTCGGTGTTCGCCGCGCTCGGCAATCGCGCCACCGCCATCCACGAGCTCGCGACCGACGGCCTGCAGACGGCCAACGCCTTCGCCTCGCAGGACGCCGCGGTCAGCCAGACCCTGCGCGAGCTCCCGGGCACGCTCACCACGGCCCAGGCGACGACCGCGCACCTGGCGAGCGTCGGCACCGCGGCGATCCCGGTGCTCGACAACCTCACCGGCGCGCTGACCGCGCTCACGCCGGCGCTGCAGGCGCTGCCCCGCGCGGGCGCGGCGACGCTGTCCGCCCTCGATCGGCTGCACGCGGTCACCCCGATCGCCAGCGGCCTGCTCGACTCGCTGCGGACCGTGGCCCCGACGGTGACCAGCGACGTGCCGCCGCTCACGCAGGTGCTCGACCAGCTCAACCCGTTCGTGTCCTACCTGACGCCGTACACGAACGACGCCGCGCACCTGCTGTACATGATGAGCTCGGCCGGCCAGGGCAGCGACGCCACCGGCGAGCTCGGCGACATCGTCCCGATGGTCGCCTCCTCGACGCTCGCGACCCTGTCCCCGGCCGAGAAGCAGCTGCTGCAGGCGTTGCAGTCGCTGGGCGTGGCGCAGGTCCTCAACACGAGCGGGGTCAATCAGTACCCGGCGCCCGGCACGGCGAGCGCGCCGGCGCCGTTCACCGGCTCGTATCCGCGGGTCAACGCGCTCTCGCTGCCCTAGCGGCGGCGGTTGCTTGGCTCGCTGGCGACGGTTCGTGCTTCGCTTGCGACGGTTCGTGCTTCGCTTGCGACGGTTCGCGCTTGACGCGCCGGGCCGGGTCGCTCAGGATGCGCGCGACATCAACCAGGGGAGGCACACATGCTGGGAATCATCCGCCTTATCGTCGGGGGGCTTCGGTGGCTGTTCGGCGGCCGTCAGCGCAAGGCCAATCTGCAGCAGTCCGGCGTCAATGCCTCGGCGCAGGTCCTCTCGGTCCAGGACACGGGATCGAGTGTGAACGGCAATCCGCGTGTGGTGATCACCGCACGCGTCACACCCGACGACGGCGGTGAGCCGTTCGACGTCTCCAACAAGCAGCTCGTCTCGCGCGTGGCGATCCCGCGAGCCGGGGACACCGTGACGGTCCGGTACGTCCCGGACGATCACAGCAACTGCGCGATCAGCGTCAACGCGTAGCGCTGACGGTGGCCAGGATCCGTCGATCAGCTACATGCGCGGCTGAGGGGTCAGGGACGCAAGCGACGCCAGGACGCAGACCCGCAGGCCGTGGCGGCCTGTGCCCCCGAAGAGCGTCTTTCAGAACGAGTGGTGCGTGGCTGGCGAGCCTTGGACCGAGCGCGGCAGGGACACCGGGCGGGTGGGGACGGCAGACAGGGCAGAGCCACGTCCAGGAGCCCATTCGGGGCACGGGTGACGCCGCCGCGCGATGCAGTCCGCTCGTGCCCCGAATGGGGTGCGGCCGCCAGGCGCGTGCCGGTCATTTTGAAAGCCGTTCTCAGTGGGGTGAGCCACGTCAAGGGTCCAGGACGCCGCCGCGCGCCGCCTATCGGGCGCCTGGACAGGTAGATCTACGGGCCCGTCAGGCGATCCCCTCGCTCGCCGCCTGCGCGAGGCCGGCCGCGGCGGCGAGCGCGGGGCGTGCCTCGTCCGGGCGACCGCGCCGACGCAGAAAGCGGCCGTAGGCGATCAGCGCCTCGATCCGCTGCAGCGGCAAGTCGACCTCCGCGTGCAAGGCCAGCGCGCGCTCGAAGTGGCGCGCGGCTTGGACGTCGTCCCCGTCGTGGTCGGCCAGCTGGGCGCGCGCGACGGTGGTGCTGATGCGCGGCCAATGGCAGATCAGGCGCGAGGAGCACTCCTGCACCCAGTCGGCGACGCGGCGCGCGTCCTGTTCGCGCCCGGCGGCGAGGTGGGCGCTGACTGCGTGCCCGGTCCAGAGGACGTGGCAGGGCTCGCGGACCCCCGCCCAGCGGGTGAGCTCCTCGGCCACGAGGAGCTCGTCGGAGGCTTGGCTCGGCGGTGCGTCCCGCAGTCCACAGCAGGTGCGTCCCGCGGACGTGGGCCAGCCTCAGCCGCGCGAACCACTGACCCTCGCCCTGCGGCTCGGCGAGCGCACAGTCGTCCTCGCTCTCCTGGGCGCGGCCGAGCCAGGCGAGCGCCTCGGCCCGCACCAGCCACGCGTGGGCGACCACGCCGGGGGTGAGCTGGCTGAACTCCTCGGCTCGGGTCGCCTCGGCCAACGCGTCCGCGAGCCGGCCGCGCCGGATCACCGCGTGGGCGATGTAGATCGCCACCGTGGCCAGCGCGCTGGCCGCGTACCAGTTCGCGATGAACGCGAACTACCTGCAGCGCGAGGAGATCGCCGACCGGGCGTTTCGGCTCGCGCGGGGCGAGATCGAGAAGACCGGTAGAGCGCCTGCGCGAACAGCGGGTGCGCGAACCGCAGCACGCCGCTGCGCTCCTCGCACGGCAGGCCGCCGCTGCACAGCGCGTCGAGCGCGTCGACCGCCTCGCCGCGCTGGTCTGAGCCGCCTCGAGCACGAGCTCGAGGCGAAAGCTCGCGCCGAACCCGCTCGCGACGCGGGCGACCTCGAGCCTCGCCGGGTCAAGGCCGAGGAACCGCGCGAGCAGCACGTCGTGCTCACCTCCCCGCGCGCCGGCCGCGGGCGTGTCCTCGCCGCGGGCGAGCGCGTAGGCGATCTGCTCGGTGAACAGCGGATTACCGGCCGCCCCGGCGCAGCGCCCGCTCGACGGCGTCGCTGGACAGCGGTCCGCCCGAGCCCGCGGCGAGCAGCGCCCGCACCGACGAGCGCCCGAGCGGCGCCAGGTACTCGATCGTCGCGCTGCCGGCGTGGGCGAGCTCCTGACAGAGCTCCAGCGCCCGCGACGGCCACGGGCGCAGCGTGCCCACCAGCGCCACCCAACCACGAGAGCCGCCGCGCCAGAAAGGCGAACAGGGTCAGCGAGTCCCCGTCCGACCAATGCAGGTCATCGAGCGCGAGCAGCAGCGGCTGGCCGGCGCGCGCCTGCAGCCGGCGCAGCACGCGGCGATACGGCACCGACGGCTCGACCGCTGCGCCCCGGGGTCGAACAGGCCTGGCCGAGGGAGTCCAATGCCCGCGCGGCGAGACCGAAGGCGAGCATCTCGTGCATCGGCTCGGCCCGCCCGTAGCCGACCTCGATCTCGGGCGCGGCGAGAGACCCGGTCGAGCACCGCCGTCTTGCCCAGGCCGGCGTCGCCCACGACGAACACGGCCGTTCCGGCCCCGTCGCGCGCGGCCCAGGCACCCGGCGACGGTGGCCAGCGTCTGATCGCGCTCGAGCAGCTCCCCGCTCACGGCGTCCGCTTCCGCTCGCGCGTGGCGCGGCGGCGATGGTGCGTCTCAGCGACACCGGTCCCGTGCAACGACCGGCCTGTCTCCCCGTTCTCCGTCGAGGGCGTGTCAGCAACGAACAGTCCGCCTCGCGGCTCTGGCGTTCGTGGCTTTGCACGATCGCTGTCGGCGCGATTCCGACTCAGGGACAGGCCGCCGCGAGCGAGGTGATCTCGCCGAGGATCGCCTCGAGCAGCTCGTCGACATCGGGAACGAGCTCCGGGCAGCACACGAGGCCGAAGTCGAGGCGATCCAGGTAGCTCTGCACGGTGATGTTGAGCCCCTGGCCCTCGAGGATCATCGAGAGGGGGTAGTAGTGCTCGAGCGCGGCGCCCGCGGCGAACAGCGGCTCCCGCGGCCCGGGGATGTTGGAGATCACGAGGTTTCCCGGCGCGGTGCGCGATCCGAGCCCCAGCCGCGCGCTCAGCCGCATCGCCCGGGCGAAGACCGCCGGCGGTGAGAACTCGACCGCGTCGGTCAGGCGCTCGGCGGGCAGCGCGCCCCAGAGCTCCTTGCTCTGCTGCATCACGCGGTGGACCGTCCGCAGCCGCTGCGCGGGGTCGGGCTCGTCGGTGGGCAGCGAGGCGGTGAGCATCGAGACCCGGTTCTGCCACGGGTCCTGCTCGTTGCCCGTGCGCGTCGAGATCGGGATCATCGCGACCAGCGGCTCGGAGGGGAGCGCGTCGTGGCGCTCGAGCCAGGCGCGCAGACCTGCCGCGCAGACCGCGATGACCACGTCGTTGACCGTGGCGCCGTGGGCGTTCTTGATCGCCTTGACGTCGTCGAGAGACGCGGTGCCGATCGCGACCCGGCGGTGCGGCGTGATGCGCTCGTTGAAAGGCGCGCGCGGCGGGCGGACGCTCGGCAAGGGGACCGCCTCGTCGCGCTCGGCCGGCCGGGAGCGCCCGGCGTTGAGCACCGCGCCGACCGGCCCGCCGAGCCCGGCCCGCACCTGGCGGGCGGCGCGGGCCAGGGCGGGGGTGCGGGTCGCCCGGCCGAGCTCCTCGGCCGTGCGCGCGGCGAGCAGGACGGCCCGGGCCGGCTTGCGCGCGAGGCCAAGCGTGCCGCGCGAGAGCATCTGCAGGCCCCCGGGCTGGGCTTCCGGCCGCCAGTCGTCGCCGACCGGGTCCGGGCCGCCGTCGGGGTGGCGGTCGAGCATCAGCCCCATCACCTCGGCGCCGAGCACGCCGTCGACCGCGGCGTGATGGAAGATCGTCAGGATCGCGAAGCGCTCGTCGGCGAGGCCTTCGATCACGTAGGACAGCCACAACGGCCGCGCCCGGTCCAGCGCGCGCCCGATCATCCGGGCCACGACGGCCGCGAGCTGTGCCTCGCCGCCCGGCGGCGGCACCGCGGCGTGGCGCACGTGAAAGTCCAGGTCGAAGTCGGGGTCCTCCAGCCAGAACGGATGGTCGAGCCCCAGGGGCACCTCGACCAGGCGGCGGCGCAAGGGCGCGAGTAGGGGCAGGCGCCGGCGGAGCTGCTCGCGCCAGGCCGTGTAGGGCTCGTACGTCGGATCCTCGGGCGGACGGGAGAAGACGGTGAGCGCCGATACGTGGCCGAACTGCGCCTCGGTCTCCAAGTGAAGAAACGCCGCATCCAGGCCCGACAGCTGCTTCATGCGGGCATGCTAACCGCGTCCGTTCGTCGGGCCGCTCCGGACCGGAGGCGCGTCACCTGATGCGGCCACGCCGGGATTACGCGTGCTCCCTGATCCGGGCCGGCGGGCGGGCTGTGGTCACCCGTGCGCGGCGACCACGAACGTACAGCCGGGGGGCTGACTGACGGCGACCGGCGCCTGGATCTCCTCGACGGCCTGCCACGCCTCGCCCCCATCGGCGAAGACGGCGATCGGACGCACGCCCTCGGGGCGCAGCTCGTGGATCGTGATCGGCTGGGGAGTGCTCGTCATTGGCATGGTCGTCCTTTCTGACGGTTCCACCGACCATGCTGACCAGCGGGGCGCCGGCGCACTGTGGCGCCGATCACACCCGCCCCGATGCCCGGCGGGGCGCTCGGGGCGCCGCGCGAGGAAAGCGGCGAGGGGGGTGTGGGAAGGTCGCTGGAGCGGCCTCAAGGTACGCCACCCCTACTATTAGGCCAGGGTGGCCCGATTAGGCCAGGGTGGCCCGATTAGGCCAGAGTGGCCCGCGCGGAATGGACGTTCCGCTGGGGGGTGTGGTTGGTGAGTTGCGCATAGCGCAAGTTACGAACCACACCCTCCCGTCAAGCGACCACCGGCTGGTTGAAGCCCTCGCTCACCCCGCGCGCGCCGTGTCCTCCGGCCAGCACCGCCCGCCGCGCGCCTCGACGAAACGCCCGCAGGATCGCCAACCCCAGCCCCCCGGGGCGACCGTCCGAGCGTGCCCCGCCGCGCAGAGCACCCTGCAGGACCGCCTCCTACACCCGCCGGCACCGAGGACGGCCGCGCTCTGCCTCCAGAGCGCAGAGGTCGCTCAGCGCAACCGCACGGCGACGGACCCTCGAGGGCGACCGCCAACCTTCAACCCTCCCCCAAACCACGACCACACCCCGGACCATGGCACCAATCGTCCAGGAGACCGGCCGGCTTGCCTCGGCTCGGCGATCTCGTCGGCCTCGATGCCCCAGGCGGCCAGCGCCTCGTCGGTGTCGGCGCCGGGCATCGGGGTCTCGTGCTGCACCTCACCGGGGGATCGCGCTGAAGCGCGGCGCCGGCGCGGCCTGGGCGGGCGACGCCTCGCGGTCGCTGACCGAGACGCTCACCGCGATGCACGCGATCGAGTCCGCGCAGCCGGCGATCTCGGCAGTCAACCGGGCCGCGCTGCGCGAGCACTACGGGATCGAGGACTTCGAGCTCCACGAGCGGCTCGACGTCGACCACGCCGCGCACGCGCGGCGTGCTCATCGAGGCGCGCCTGGCCGGCGCCGACGAAGACGCGCTGCTGGCGAGGGCGCACGCCGTGCTGTGGGGCAACCGGTCGCTGCTCGACGGCGTGCAGGCGGGCCCGAGCGTCTAGCGCGTCGGCGTGAGGTAGGTCGTGATCGCGTCGGCCATCGCCCGCGCGGCGAGCCGCTGGAAGGACGAGCGCACGAGCAGCGCGGCGTCGGTCGCGTTGCGCATGTTGCCGCACTCGATCAGCACCTTGGGCACCGTGGTGAGGTTCAGCCCGGCGAGGTTGTCGCGGTCGACGAGCCCGTCGGTGCCGTCGTAGGTGCTGTACGGCAACCCGGTGACCGTGCGAAACGCGGACCGCAGGATCGAACCGAACGTGTCCGACGCGCCGATCACGTGGTCGTTGACCCCGTCGGCGACCGGTTCGAGGATCGCGAAGCCGCGTCCGTCGGGCGGCCCGCCGTCGGCGTGGATGTCGATGGCCACGTTGGCGTGCGCGCGGTTGATGATCTCCGAGCGGGTGTTCACGCACGGGCCGATCCCGTCGTTGCTGGTGCGGGTCAGGACGACCTTGGCCCCCTCGGCGCGCAGGTCGGCGGCGAGGAAGGTGGCGACGTTGAAGTTGTATTGGGCCTCGGTGTAGCCGCCGTCGGTCTGGGTGCCCGTCGTGTCGCAGCCCTCCTCCTCGCGCCCGTTCCAGATCGGGTGGTTGAGGTAGGTCGGGTCGGTGTAGTTGCGCCCGTTGTGACCGGGGTCGATCCCGATGACCTTGCCGGCGAGCGAGGCCGCCTTCGTGGCCGGTGCGGCGGACGCGGAGGCGGGCGCGGCCGCGCCGGCGGGGACCGGCGCCCGGGCCACGCTCGGCACGGCCGTGGCGAGCACGGCGAGCACCGCGAACAGGGGAAAGCCCATCGAGCCCGGAGTGTAGGCGCCGCGGGAGCGTCCACCGCGCGCTCAGGCGTAGGCGCGCGCCTGGAGCTCGTACAGCTCGGCGTAGGGGCCGCCGGCCGCCAGCAACGCCTCGTGGGAGCCGACCTCGGCCACCCGCCCGCGCTCGAGCACGACGATCAGGTCGGCCGAGCGCACCGTCGAGAAGCGGTGGGAGATGAGCAGCGTGATCGTGCCGTCGGCCTCGCCTGCCTCCCGGGCAGCCTGGGCGTAGCGGCCGAACAGCGCACTCTCGGCGCGGGCGTCGAGGCTCGCCGTCGGCTCGTCGAGCACGACGAGCAGGGGCCCGGCGCGCATCAGGCCGCGCGCCAGCGCAACCCGCTGCCACTCCCCGCCGGAGAGCTCGCGCCCGCCGGTGTAGCGGCTCCCGATGCTCGTGGCCAGGCCGTCGGGCAAACGCTCCTCCAGCGCGTCGGCCGACGCCCGCGCCATCGCCGAGCGAACGACGTCGCGCTCTCCGATCCGGGCCAGATCGCCGACGCCGACGCTCTCGCCGAGAGTGAACTGGAAGCGGACGTAGTCCTGGAAGGCGGCGCTGAGCCGCCCGCGCCAGTCGGTGAGATCCAGCTCGGCGAGGTCGACCCCGTCGATCAGGATCTGCCCCTGCGTGGGGCGGTACATCGCGCACAGCAGCTTGACCAGGGTCGTCTTGCCCGCGCCGTTCTCGCCCACGACGGCGACGCTGCGGCCCGCCGGCAGCTCGAGGTCGATCCGGTCGAGCACCGGGGCGCCGCCGCCGGGGTAGGCGAACACCACGCCGTCGAGGCGGATCCCCTCGCGCAGGCGGACCGGGACCGGCCGCCCGGGGCCGGCGGGGCGCAGCTCGCGTTCGTGATCCTCGAGCCAGAGCAGCTGGCGCGCGGCGGCCTGCGAGGTGTTGAACGTCCCGGCGGTGTCGGTCGAGCTGGAGATCTGGCGCTGGGCTCGGCGCATCAGGGAAATCGACATCACGACCTGCCCGGGGCTCACGTGCCCGTGCGCGGCGCGCAGCACCAGCACGACGATCGCCGCCACCAGCCCCGCCGCGAAGACGATCCAGCCGACGGCCTCCCAGCCGGCGCTGATCATCGCGGCGCGCACGGACCGGCGCCGCACCCGCTCGGTGAGCTCGTCGTGGCGGCGGGTGAGCTCCTCGGCGATGTCGTAGGTGCGCAGCTCGCTGGCCGACGAGGCGCTGGTCGCCATCGCGAACAGGTCGTTCAGCAGCCGGCGATCCTCGGCGAGGGAGTCCCCCGAGCGCTGCGTCACGGTGGCGGCGCGGCGGTCCGAGAGCGCCGGGGCGAGCGCGAGCAGCGGGACGACGAGGATCGGCGCATAGACCGTGGCGAGCAGCACGACGGTGGCGATCGCGCGCACCCCCTGACCGAACAGCGAGATCAGCTGGCGGGGCGCCCCGGCGAGCGTGCGGCGGTTGCGGGTGAGCTGCTCCAGGCGCCCGAGCCGTTCGGGGTGCTCGAAGTGCTCGAGCGTGGGCAGGGTCGCCGCCAGACGGGCGACGCGAACGCCGATCTGCAGGTTCACGCGGTCGGTGAGCACCGAGCCCGCGTTCGCGCCCAACACCCCGAGCAGCCAGGCGAGCGTGAACAGGACGGAGACGAGCACCGCGCCGAGCGCGATGCGGCCGGAGGCGTAGGCGATCGCGCCGTCGATCATCACCCGGTAGCCGATGCTGTACAGGACCGAGGAGGCGGCGGCGATCGTGCCCATGGCCAGGCACGCCACGGTCATCCACGGCGCCGTGCGAAACGCGGTGCCGAGCAGCACGTCGGCCAGGCGCCGGCCGGTGCGGATCACCGCCTCGCCTCCCTGGCGAACCGCGCTGCCTGGGCGTTCCACATCTCCGCGTACGTGCCCTCGAGGGCCCGCAGCTCGTCGTGGCTGCCGAGCTCGGTGATCTGGCCGCCGTCGAGCACGGCGATCCGGTGGGCGTGGCGCACGCTGGCGAAGCGGTGCGAGATGACGATGCTCGTCACGCCGGCGGTGAGCTCCAGGAAGCAGTTGTAGAACGCCGCCTCGCCGCGGATGTCCAGCTGCGCGGTCGGCTCGTCGAGCACGAGAACCCGCGCCCCGGCCTGCACCGCGTACAGCGCTCGGGCGAGCGCGATCCGCTGCCACTGCCCGCCGGAGAGGTCCACGCCGCCGTCGTAGGCGGGCGAGAGGATCGTCTGCCAGCCACGCGGCAGCGAGGCGATCACCGCCTGGGCCCCGGCCCGCTCGGCCGCCCGCTCGCAGCGCTCCAGATCCGGGCGGCCGGCGCCGAACATGCCCACGTTCTCGGCCGCGCTGAGCGGCAGCCGGGCGAAGTCCTGGTAGACGACCGCGACCTGGCGCTGCCACTCGCGGGCACGCAGCCGGCTGAGCGGGATCCCGTCGACCATGACTCGGCCGCCGGTCGGCTCGCGCAGGCGAGCGAGGATGCTCACCAGCGTCGTCTTGCCGGCGCCGTTGATGCCGACGAGCCCGAGCGAGGAGCCCATCGGCAGGTCGAGGTCGACCTCGCGCAGGACCGGCGTCCCGCCGGGGTAGGCGAAGCTCACGCGCTCCAGGCGCACGCAGCGCTGCGGGCGCTCCACCGCGCGCTCGCCGACATCGGCGAGGTCACCGGCGCGACCGAGCTGCGCGGTCAGCGTGTCGAGGTCCGGCAGCGAGGAGAGCGACTGCTCGAGGCTCGTGTCGGTGCTCGTCATCGAGCCAACCGACATGCTCGCCGGCAGCATCGGCAGCATCGTGGCGAGCGTCCGCAGCGAGACCTCGTGATGCTCGGCGGTCCATCCGAGCGTGCCGGCGGCGAGCCCGTAGGCGCACAGCACGAACAGGCCGGCCAGCCACACCCGCCGGTTCAGGCGCCCGAGCTCGCGCCAGGAGGGGCGCATCGCGGCGAGCCACTCCTCCCGGTGCCGTTGCGCGACCCAGTCGCCGAGCCCGAACACGCGCAGCTCCTTGGCCGCCGCCGGCTTCCAGGCCAGGCCGAGCAGGTACCAGCTGCGGCGCAGCTCCAGCCCGGCGCGCCGCGCCCGGCCCACGCGCGTGCGCAGCAGCGTCCCGAGCGGGCGGCGGACCATCAGCCACACCACCAGCAGCTCCAGGCCCAGCCACCAGCGGAAGGTGGCGAGCACCACGCAGGCCAGGATTCCGCTCAGGCGGTCACCGGCGAGCGAGATCAGCGTCATCGGGGCGGTCTCGGGCGAGTTACCGAGCAGGTCGCCGCGGGCGGAGGCCAGGCGGTCGAGGACCTCCTGGTCCTCGAGGTGCTCGATCCCCGCCGGCGCGCAGACCGCCGCCACCAGCCGGCGCTGCATCAGCGCGTCCACACGGGCCGACGACGCCGCCGCCAGCGCGTCCTCGAGCGGTCCGCGCAGCAGCGAGAGCGCGTAGGCGGCGCCGCCCTCCGCCAGCGCGACGATCAGGCGATGGCCCGCGGGCGAGGAGAGACCGAACAGCACGGCACCCGGAATCGCGCCCGTGACCCGGCCCATCGCGATCGGCACGAGCACCGGCAGGCCGCCCTCGGCGAGCACGAACAGGCACGCCGTGAGGCTGATCGGGACGCTCGCTCGCCAGAGGAGCAGCAGTCCCCGCGCCCGCGGCGAAGCCGCCAGGCGTGTGCGCAAGAGACGGACCACCGGGCCCGAGGCTACGGACCGCTCGTCCCCAATTCGAGAGCGCCACGGCCATCTATCGATGCATCATCTGCATCAGAAAAGAGCCTCTGGGCCAGCTCGGCGATCGCGTTGACCGCCGGCGCCGGCGGCTCTGGGCGGCACAGCAGCTCGCAGTCGCTGAACGCCCCCTCGAGCTCGCGATAGACGACGCCCGGGTGCGGCCGCGCGGCG
>DATAWZ010000109.1:0-45326 GCA_036266975.1 Solirubrobacteraceae bacterium | reverse complement strand
ACCGGCAGCCGCGGCACCCCGCCGCCGGCGAGCAGCTCCTCCTCGAGCACCGTCCAGTAGGCGGCGTTGTTGATGTGCTGGGCCACGTCGAGCTCGGTGCGCCGGAACACCCACCGGCCCTCGGCGTGGGGGCGCTCGGGCAGCGCGGGGTGGCGCAGGCGGGCCTTGACGCGCCGTCCCGCCGCCGAGGCCTCGTAGGCGGCCAGGAAGCGCGCGCCGAGGGGCAGCGGACGCCCGCTGTTGTGGTCGAGCTGAATCCACAGCGCGACCGCCTCCAGGCAGCCCGGCACGCTCGTGCGGCGCTCGGCCCACAGCCGCCCGAGCCCGCTGCAGAAGGTCGCGATCGGCAGACGCTCGTCGAAGCGCGGAAAGCGCTCGACGCGGATGCGGGTGCGGCGCACCACCCAGGCGCCGTCGTCGACCAACGCGGCGTCGTCGATGTCGGCGTAGCCGACCTCCTGCAGCCAGCGGGCGATCGCGTCCAGGCGCACCCGCCCGTCCGGCGCACAGTCGGCCAGGCCGCCGCGGACCTGGCCCTCGAACACCCGCCCGGCGCCGGGCGCGACCGAGAGCTCCTCGCGCCGGGTCACGAGCGGGCCAGCTCGGCGTCGAGCAGCGCCTCGAGCTCGACGGCGTCGCGGGCGACCGCGTCGGCGCCGGCGAGCTCGTCGGCGCCGTAGGGCCCGGTGCCCACGGCCACGCAGCGCACGCCGTCGGCGCGAGCGCAGGCGATGTCGCGCGGGGTGTCGCCGATCACGAGCGTGCGCGCGCGCGGATGCGGCGCACCGGGGGCGCCGGCGCGCGCCCGCGCGATCGCCGGCAGCGCCGCGCGGTCCTCCTCGTCCGAGCCGAACGCTCCCTGCCCGGCGGCGAAGTGCTTCCCCAGCCCAGCGCGCCCGAGCTTCAGCCGCGCGATCGGCTCGAGGTTGCCGGTCACCAGCGCCAGGCGGACGTCGTCGCGACCGGCGAGGGCGGCGACGAGCGGAGCGATCCCGGGCACGACGCGGTCGGCGAGCGACTCCGGACAGGTACGGGCGAACTCCTCGCAGGCTTGGACGCTCAGGTCGTCCAGGCCCTCGTCGATC
Organism: Solirubrobacteraceae bacterium; assembly: GCA_036266975.1. GTDB lineage: Bacteria > Actinomycetota > Thermoleophilia > Solirubrobacterales > Solirubrobacteraceae > DATAWZ01. Next base: position 44,241 of record DATAWZ010000109.1, on the reverse strand, counting down.
CGCGCCGCCGAGACGCCGAGGTTGAGCAGGATCAGGCGCACGATCTCCAGGTCGGTGCGCCCGGCCGCATCGAGCGGCACCGATTCCGGATCGTCGACGCCGTAGACCGTCCGCGCCGCGTGGAGCAGGGCGAGCGCGTGCTCGTGGGCGGCACCGGTGACCAGGGTGCCGTCGATGTCGAACAGCAGCAGCATCGTGCGCCACATCCTCGCGCATCGGCCGCGGAGCCGACCGCCCCTGCCCGGCGTGCGGGTGTGCGCCGCCCCCCTGAGCAGGGCGTCTCGTCAGCCGATCTTCTTCAGCGGATGGGTCGTGAGCACCGCCGTGCGCCCGGCGCACGAGGCCGTGTCGCTGATCTTCTTGAACGTGAGCGTCGTGCCCTTGACGCTGAAGCTGTGCTCGCCGGTCCCTGGGCACCTGGCCACCACGGTGTACTTGCCCGGGGTGAAGTCGACCACCCGCGTGCCGGTGACGGCGCCGTGCAGGACGGACTTGCTGAGCTTCGTCTGCCACTTGCCCGACGGCCCGCTCGCCGCGGCGAGCGCCGCCGGCACGACGACGAGCACCCCGAGGGCGCACAGCATGCCGATTCGCTTCATGTGGCCCCTCCGTTCGGAGCCGGTTTTGCGCAGGCTACCCCTGTCCGCCCGGCGCGTGCCCGGCATCAGGCGGGGGCGACTCGGTGCCCGGCTCGCGGTGCCGGTGAAAGAGGTGCTCGGCGCGCGCGACCTCGCGCTCTGGGGCCTGCACCGGCGCGAGCGCGCCCAGCACGACGTTCATCTCGCTCGCGAGCCGGGTCACCGCCTCGGTGAGCGCGGGCAGCGTGCTCGAGTCGCCGCTCGAGCGGGGCGAGCTCCCGCTCGACGCCGATCAGCGAGCGCAGCGGCGCCGTCACCCGGCCGATCGGGTTCGGCCCGGTCACCGCGACAGCGACTGTTCGGGCTCGAGCGCGAGGGCGAAGGCGGCGATCAGGCGCGCCGCGGCGTGCACGTCGTCGAGCTGGACGAGCTCGACCGGCGAGTGCATGTAGCGCAGCGGGATCGAGACCAGCGCGGTCGGCACGCCGGCTCGGGCGATGTGGACCGCGTCGGCGTCGGTGCCGGTGTTGCGCCCGATCGCCTCCACCGTGAAGGGGATCTGCTCGCGCTCGCCGGCGGCGTGCAGCAGCTCGAACAGCGCCGGGTGCAGGGTCGAGCCGCGCGCGAGCACCGGCCCGGAGCCGAGCTCGTGCTTGCCGGACTCCTTGACGTCGATCCCCGGAGCGTCGGTGGCGTGGGTGACGTCGACGACCACCGCGGCGGTCGGTTCGAGCGCGAACGCGCTCGTGCGCGAGCCGGCGAACGTCGTCTCCTCCTGGACCGCGGCGACCGCGCAGACCTCCCACGCCGCGCCGCCCGCCTCGGCCACCAGCCGGGCGGCCTCGAGGGCCACGAACGAGCCCAGCCGGTTGTCCATGGCGCGCGAGACGAGCCGGCCGCACAGCAGCTCGAGCGGGGCAGCGTCGATCACCGCCACGTCGCCGATCCGCACCTGGGCGCGGGCCTGCTCGCCGTCGGCGGCGCCGATGTCGATGTGCAGCTCGCGCAGCTCGGGGACCTTCTTGCGGTCCTCGTCGCGCAGCAGGTGGATCGGCTTGCGCCCGATCACGCCGGGGATTCGGCCCTCGCGCGTGTTCAGCGCCACGCGCTGGCCGACCAGGATCTGCGGATCCCAGCCGCCGACCGCGCGGAACCACAGGTAACCCTCGTCGTCGATGTGGGTGACGATCAGCCCGATCTCGTCGATGTGCCCCATCACCACCAATCGACGGTGAGACGGAGAAGCGAGGGGCCCGGCGGGCCGGCCTTCGGCCGGTCGCGCCACCCTCGTGGCACGACCCGGCACGCGCGCGACCGGCGTGCCCATCACGTCGACGCTCACCTCGGCGAACTCGCTCGCCGCGCGCGCGAAGGCGGCCGTCGGGGCGTTCTCGTAGCCCGACGGGCCCTCGGCCCGCAGCAGCTCGAGCAGGACGGGCGGAGGCGTGCTCACGTCAGGCCCCCAGCAGCAGCCGCAGCACGTAGGGCAGGATCCCGCCGTGCCGGTAGTACTCGGCCTCCTTGGGGGTGTCGATCCGCACGCGCGCGGTGAACGTCTTCTCGCCGGCGCTGACCTGCACCTCGCGCGGCAGCTCGCCGCGGCCGAGCGAGTCGGCCAGGCCCGCGACCGAGAACTGCTCCTCGCCGGTGAGCCCGAGCGACGCGACGCTCTGACCGGCCGGGAACTGCAGCGGCAGCACGCCCATGCCGACCAGGTTCGAGCGGTGGATGCGCTCGAAGCTCTCGGCGATGACCGCGCGCACCCCGAGCAGGTTGGTGCCCTTGGCCGCCCAGTCGCGCGAGGAGCCCGAGCCGTACTCCTTGCCGCCCAGCACCACGAGCGGCACGCCCTCGTCGGCGTACTTCACGGCGGCGGCGTAGATCGACATCTGCTCGCCGTCGGGCAGGTGGCGCGTCTCGCCGCCCTCGGTTCCGGGGGCGAGCAGGTTGCGCAGGCGGATGTTGGCGAACGTCCCGCGCACCATCACCTCGTGGTTGCCGCGGCGCGAGCCGTAGGAGTTGAACTCCGACGCCGGGACGTCGTGGTCCATGAGGTACTCGCCGGCGGGGCCGTCGCGCTTGATCGACCCGGCCGGTGAGATGTGGTCGGTGGTGACCGAGTCACCGAGCACCGCGAGCACCCGCGCGCCGGAGATGTCCTGCACCGCGGAGGGCTCGCGCGGGATGTTCTCCAGGAACGAGGGCCGACGCACGTAGGTCGACACCTCGTCCCAGGCGAAGCGGTCGCCGGTCGGCACCTCCAGCGTCTGCCAGTGCTCATCGCCGGCGAACACCTCGCCGTAGCTGGTCCGGAACATGTCCGACTGGACCGCCTCCTCGACCGTCTGGGCGACCTCCTGCTCGGAGGGCCAGATGTCGCGCAGGTAGACGTCGTTGCCGTCCTGGTCGACGCCGAGCGGCTCCTCGACCAGGTCGGTGTTCATCGTGCCGGCGAGCGCATAGGCGACCACCAGCGGCGGCGAGGCGAGGTAGTTCATCTTCACGTCGGGGTTGATGCGCCCCTCGAAGTTGCGATTGCCCGACAGCACCGAGACGACCGCGAGGTCGCCGGCGGAGACCGCCTCGGAGATCTCGCTGGGCAGTGGCCCGGAGTTGCCGATGCAGGTGGTGCAGCCGTACCCGACGAGGTTGAAGCCGAGCTCGTCGAGCGGCTCACTGAGCCCGGCGCGCTCCAGGTACTCGGTGACGACCTTCGACCCCGGCGCGAGCGAGGTCTTCACCCACGGCTTGCGCTGCAGGCCGCGCGCGCGGGCGTTGCGGGCCAGCAGCCCCGCGCCGATCATCACCGACGGGTTGGAGGTGTTGGTGCACGAGGTGATCGCGGCGATGACGACGTGGCCGTGATCGAGGGTCACCGTGCTCCCGTCGGCCATGGCGCAGGGCACCGCCTTCGTCGAGGCCACGGCGACGCCGACCGGCCCGGTGGCCGGCTCGCTCGCCTGCGCGGCGCCGTTGGCCGGCGGGTCGGAGGCGGGGAAGCTCTCGTCGATCGCCACGTCGCGCCAGTCGTAGTCCTGGGCGACGCCCGACAGGGCCTCGCGGAAGGCGCGACCGGCGCCGGCGAGCGCCACGCGGTCCTGCGGGCGCTTGGGTCCGGCGAGCGAGGGCTCCACGTCGCCCAGGTCGAGCTCGAGCACGTCCGAGAAGGTCGGCTCCTCGCTGTCGACGTCGTGCCAGAGCCCCTGCTCGCGCGCGTAGTTCTCGACGAGCTCGATCTGCTCGGGCGGGCGCCCGGAGAAGCGCAGGTAGCGCAGCGTCTCGGCGTCGATCGGGAAGATCGCGCAGGTCGACCCGAACTCGGGCGACATGTTGCCGATCGTGGCCCGGTCGGCGAGCGGCAGCGACGCGAGCCCGCGGCCGAAGAACTCCACGAAGGAGCCGACCACGCCGCGGGCGCGGAGCATCTGGGTGACGGTCAGGACCAGGTCGGTCGCCGTGGCGCCCTCGGGCAGCGCGCCGTGCAGGCGGAAGCCGACGACCTGGGGCAGGAGCATCGACAGCGGCTGGCCGAGCATCGCCGCCTCGGCCTCGATCCCGCCCACGCCCCAGCCGAGCACGCCCAGCCCGTTGACCATCGTCGTGTGCGAGTCGGTGCCGACCAGCGTGTCCGGGTAGGCCTGGGGTGGGCGGGATTTGTTTCCTTCGTTCGGGAACACCACGCGCGCGAGGTACTCGAGGTTGACCTGGTGCACGATTCCGGTGTCCGGCGGCACGACCGCGAAGTCGTCGAACGCCTGCTGGCCCCAGCGCAGGAACTGATAGCGCTCCTGGTTGCGCTCGAACTCGCGCTCGGCGTTGATGCGAAAGGCGTCGCGGGTGCCGAACGCGTCGACCTGGACCGAGTGGTCGATGACCAGCTCGGCCGGCACGAGCGGGTTGATCTTGGCCGGATCGCCGCCCAGCTCGGCCATCGCGTCACGCAGCGCCGCGAGGTCGACGACGGCGGGCACGCCGGTGAAGTCCTGCATGAGCACGCGCGCGGGCGAGAAGGCGATCTCCTGGCTGGGCTCGGCCTTGGCGTCCCAGCGCGCGACCGCCTCGATGTCGGACGCCTGCACCGAGCCGTTGCCCTCGGTGCGCAGCAGGTTCTCGAGCAGCACCTTGATCGAGAACGGCAGCCGCGCGACGTCATAGGCCGACTGGAGCGCCTCCAGCCGGAAGATCTCCCACTCTCGGCCGCCGACCGCCAGGTGGGCGCGGGCCCCGAAGCTGTTCTCTGCCATGGCGATGTCCTCCGATGTCGGTCCCGTTGCTCGTGACCTTCATCCTTGCATGACAGCGCGGGGCGGGATGGCTCCCGCCCCGCCCGCCACTCAGGCGATCAGCGGCGTGGCCGCCGCAAGCACCTGGCTCTTGCTCTTGGGCACATCGAAGCCCTGGGTGGGCGTGGGGCTCAGCCCGATCAGCAGGTTGATCGCCGCGGCGTGCCGGGCCTCGACCTGGACGATCGTGCCCGCGGCCCCGAGGACCTCCTTGCTCGAGATCATCGGCGCCGCGCCGTTGTAGGCGGAAACGCCGAGGTTCTCGACCGTCGAGGCGAGCTTCAGGAACGACGCCTGGTCGGTGACCGGGAAGCTGAACTTCGGCATCGCCACCGGGGTGCCGCCGAGGTCCTTGATCGCCTCGGCGATCGCGGCCACGTGGGCCGCCTCCTCCGCACCGAAGTCCTTGGCGTAGGCCCGGGCCAGGCCCGAGAGCTTCAGCGAGGCGCCCTTGACTTGGTAGAAGTCCGTCTCCAGGTACTCGAGCGTCAGCGCGTAGTTGAGGATGTCGACGTCGCCGGTCGAGGTCTGGGCCAGGGCGGATCCCACGAACGGGCTGACGGCGCCCACGCCGTACACGGCGCCGGCGGCGAGCGCGCCGCGCATGATGAAGCTCGCACGGCTCATGCCGTGGACCTCCACGCCGGCCAGTTCGGGATGGACGAGGTTCTCAGTGCTCATCTTCTTGTTCCTCTCTACGCCAGGAAGGGCTTGACGGCGGCCAGGACCGTCGCCATGTCGGCCGGCTTGCCGAACGCCCCGTCGGGGGTGATCGCGGTGTTGACCTGCCCGGCACCCGGATAGACCAGCGTGCCCAGCGTGGCTGCATGACGGGCCTCGACCGAATGGATCGAGAGCGCCGCGGCGAGCACGGTCGGGCTCTGGATGTTGGCCGCCTGCCCGAGGTACGCGGCAGCGCCGAGGTTCTCGACCGTGTAGGCGAGCTTGGCCACCTGCGTGGCGCTGTCGATCGGGAACGTCGCCTTCGGGCGCGAGACCGGCTTGCCCCCGAACTGCTTGATCAGCGCCTGGAGCGCCTGCACGTGCGAGGCCTCCTGGCGGGCGAAGTCGGCGATCAGGCTGCCGACGGCCCCCTTGAACAGGCCGGCGCTGACGACGCGCTCGTAGAAGGTCGTCTCCAGCCACTCCAGCGTCAGCGCGTAGTTGGCGATCGCCAGATCGCCGCTCGCCGAGGCCGTGCCCGTCTTTGCGGGGGCCGTGGCCGCCGTCGTCGCAGTGGTCTTGGAGCTCGATGAGGAGCTGCCGCACGCGGCCAGCACGAATGCCCCGAAGCTCGCTGCTCCGGCGCCGCCGACCATCTTCAAGAAGCGCTTGCGCTCGCTGTCATCGCGCGTGAGCCGCTCGACGATGCCCATCGGCTGCGGTGCCTCCGGGTCGATGAGTGGTTCCGGCATGGAAAGATCCTTTCTGGTTGCTCGGTCCCTCTAACGCAGCCCACCGCGTGGCGGATCAGCGGACTCGCGCCAGCCGCACCGCCGAGGATCCCACGAAATCTCCTTCACAATCGGCCCACGGGCGTGCCGCGGCAGGGAGCCAGCGGGGCGGCGGGCGACGGCCCAGGCGCGCCGGGCATCCGGCTGTGCGGCGAGCTGCGGGTGGCCGATCGGGAGGGCGAGCGCTCGGCGGAGCGCCTCGCCCGACCGCAGCCGCGCCAGCTGCTGGCCCTGCTCGCGCTGCGCCGCACGCGGCCCGGCCACCGCGAGGAGCTCGCCGAGCCGCTGTGGCCCGACGCCTGTGAGATGCTCACCGAGCTGCGCCGCCCGGTTCCCATCGAGCGGTTCGCGCTCGGCGGCCTGCCGCTCGAGGAGGTCCAGCGGCTGGTCTCGATCGCGCGCAGCGAGCAGGCCGCGGCGGACCCGGCTGCGGGCGACACCGACGGGCGGCTCGCCGCCGCCCGCGGTTCACGCTGGAGCTGCTCGAGCAGGTCCCCGATGCCGGCGAGGACCCCCCACGCTGCTCGACGCGCTCGAGGAGGCGGTCGGCGCCAAGGTCGTGGCCGAGTCCGCCCACGGCGCCGCGCAGTGGGAGCACGCGGCGGTGCTCGAGCGGGCCGCGCCCCGATCGGGACGGCTCGTCGGCCGACGAGGTGGTCGGTCCTGAGTCCCATATGTGGCGAGAAGCCTGACAAGTTCGCCCCGGCGCCACCCCGACACGGCCCGGGGCCCCTGGCGGGGCTTGCCGCGCCGATGACGGCGCTGGGCACGGCCGTGCAGCGGTTGGTGTCCGCCGGCCGCAGGCGTTGAATATGGCCATGAGCTCGACTCTGCCGCCTGGTGCGACGTCGCGTTCGGCACGCCGGCGCCGGGCGTCGGTCTGGCTCGAGGACCAGAACGAGTGGAGCTGGGACCGAGAGGACGACGCGCCGCTCGCTCCGGCGCTGGACCTGATGCCGGCGGACTGGGTTCCCAGCCGCCCGGCGGGCCCGGCGCCGCGCGAGTCCGGAGGGCGCGCCGCACCTCCGGGCCGGCGGGCGCCATCGAGGCAGGCGCCGGCGCGCGCGCGGCGCGCGCCGGTCCGCACGCGGCGCCAGCGCCAGCCGCTGCCCCGTTGGGTCGGCGCGAGCGCGCTGATCGCCTGTCTGCTCGTGCTGATCCTCACCGTGCTGGCCGTCGTGGGCGCGATCAGCTCGGCCGGCACCGGCCACCACCGCCCCGGCGTACGCGCCCGCCCACGCCGCGGCGCGCCCGTGCCGCCCGTGCCGCCCGTGGCGGTCAGCGGCGTCAGCCACGACACGGCCGGCAGCACCCTGGAGACGATCACCTACCCCTCGCGGGCGCTCGGCACCACCGGTGCCTTCCAGGTCGTGCTCCCGCCCGGCTATCCCGCGGCCCACACCCGCTATCCGGTGCTCTACCTGCTCCACGGCGAGAGCGCGCCCGCGGGCACCTTCCTGCAGATCGGGATGCTCAGCGAGCTCGAACGCGAGGAGTCAAACGGCGAGATCCAGCCCGAGATCGTGGTGATCGTCGAGGCCGGCACGAACGCCGGACTGTGGCGCGGCCCGTACGGCACCTACGTGCTCGAGATCCAGCAACTCGTCGATCGCCTCCTGCGCACCCGAGCGACTCGCTCGGCGCGCGCCATCGTGGGCTACGACACCGGCGGATACGGCGCCCTGGACATCGCGCTGGCCGACCTCGACCGCTTCTCGACGGCCGAGGCCTGGTCCTCCCCCACCGCGGGCCTGGAGGCGCGCCTGACCCAGACCGAGGACACCATCAGCTCGCTGGGGCTGCACGCCTACCTCTACGGCGCGGCGAGCGGGCCGACCCAGAGCGCGACCTTCGCCTCCGAGCTCAATGCGGTCGGCGGGAAGGCGATCGGGATCGGCTACGCCGGCACCGACGGGCCGGACCTGTGGCACCACCACCTCGCCTACATGCTGCTGTGGGCGGGGCGGCAGATCGACGGCACGGCGACCGACCGGTAGCACCTCGCGGCCGGCGCTGGACTCGAGCAGCCGCGCGAGCCCGACGTAGCACGCCAACACGCAGGCGCCGGCGAGGACCCAGCCGGCGGCGATCATGAAGCCGCCGTGCCCGGTGAGGTAGCCGGCGCCCATCAGCGCGGCGGCCCCGGCGAGCGAGCCGAACACCGCCGCCAGCCCGGTGCTCTCGCGAAGCGCCGCGAACGCGCCCCAGGCGGTGACGAGGGCCAGCGGCGGGAACCACAGACCGAGCGGCAGGAAGGCGCCGCGCGCCGGGACGGTCAGCGTGCCCATCACGTCGAGCAGGTACAGCGACCCGTAGGCGATCCAGAAGCAGCCCCACGTCTCGTGGATCGCCGTGGAGAGCACGTCGCGCGCGTCGGCGCAGGACATGCCGGCCATGAGCTGGGCCACCCCGCCGAACACGGCGCCCAGCGGAAAGGCGTACAGCGCGGTGACCGGCCCGCCGTACCAGCGGGCCAGGTAGGCGGCCACCATGAGACCAGCCGCCGACAGGCCGAACAGGCCCAGGGTCGAGGCGGCAGCGACCGGCGGCGGGATCACGGCGGGCGGCTCGCCCGCCGTCGTGGCTCCGAGCAACGCGACCTTCCTGCGGGAGATCGTTTCGCCCAGACTACCCCGGGCCCGGCGCTGCCGAAACCGTGCGACTGTCAGTCTCCTGACCGACCGACGGCCGGGGCCGCTAGGAACGTCGCGGCGGCCGCCAGGCGGCCATCACCGCGTCCAGCTGATCGTGGGTCACCGAGGGCACCGCGAGCGGCTCACGGTCGGCCGGATCGGCGGTCATGCCGTCGAGCACGATGGCCAGGTAGCGCCGCCAGAGCTCGGGCTCCAGGTCCCGGCAGCAGTCGATCACCGCGCCGACCATCAACTGGACGATCGGCATGTCCGTCGAGGCGATGTCGGGCCGCAGCATGCCCGCGGCCCGCGCCCGCTCGACGACCTCGCCGACGCGCGGGACGATCGCGCCGCGCAGCCGGCCGATCTGCTCGCGGCCGCGGCTGGTGGCGAGCAGCAGCTCCTTCAGACCCCGATCGGCGGCCTGCAGCTCCAGCGCGCGCTCGAGGAACCCGCGCAGCCCGGACATCGGGTCGGGGTCTCGCTGGGCGAGGTCGGCGAGCTCGACCAGCTGGCCCAGGCGCTCCTCGAAGAGCGCGTCGATGAGCTGCTCCTTGTCGGGAAAGCGCCGGTAGACCGTGCCCACCCCGACGCCGGCGTGGTGGGCGATGTCGTTGAGCGTGACGTCCAGGCCGCGCTCGGTGAACAGCTCGGCCGCGGCCTCGAGGATGCGCATGCGATTGCGCTCGGCGTCGCGGCGCAGCGGGCGCTCGGTCGTGCTCATGCGGTCAAGGCTAGTCCCTGTTGGGGCGGTCAGCGCACGATCCGGCGCCGTGGTTCGACCGTCGCCTCGGGGGTACCATCGATCGGGTGAGCGCTGCCGGGCCGGCCAGGGGACAAGGGGATCGACGTCCGCGGCGGGTGCGCACCGCGCTGATCGCGCTCGCGACCGCCGCGCTACTCGCGCTCGTCCCCACGCTGGCGCTGGGCGACATCCCCAACCCGAGCGAGAGCATCCCCCCGAGCTCGGCCGACACGAGCGCGTGCTTCACCGCGTCGCCGTCCGATGCGAGCTGCATCTCGGCGGCGCTCGCCGACATCGACGCGGCGCGCGCCGACGAGGGGGTCGGCCCGATGAGCCTGCCCGGCGACTTCACCACGCTGACCGTCCCCGAGCAGCTGCTCGTCGTCACCAACCTCGAGCGCATCGACCGCGGCCTGCCGGCGTTCGCGGGGCTCAACAGCTCGCTCGACAGCGACGCGCTGGTCGGCGCGCAGAATGACGCGGACCCGCCGGAGCCCTCGCCCTTCAACGGCAACGCCTACGCGAGCAACCTCGCCGAGGGCGCGACCTCGGCGCTCTACGACGACTACCTGTGGATGTACGACGACGGCCTTGACTCCCCCAACGGGAGCTGCACCCCCGCGACCCCGGACGCGTGCTGGGGCCACCGCGACAACATCCTCTACGCCGGCGACTCGCCGCTGATCATGGGCGCGGCCGACGACCCCGGCACCCCCGACGGCGTGGCCCTCACCGAGGTCCTCGAGTTCGGCGACTCGATCGACACCGCCGACGCGTTCGCGTGGTCGTCGGTCATCGGCGGCGACGCGCTCGACGTCTCGCCCACGTCGGTGACCCTGACCAGCGGGTCCTCGGCGCAGATCGCCGTCTCGGCGCAGGGCGAGAACATGACGGTCGGCGCGTCGATCACCGCCGATCCGACCGACTGGTCGGTGACCCCCGCGGCCTCGTGTGACCTGACCGCGCTGACCGCCGGCTCGACGTGCGCGCTGACCGTGACCGACGCGACGAGCACGCCGAGCCAGGGGACGCTCACCATCACCGGGGGCCCGAGTGGCCCGCAGACGGTGACGCTGACCCGGCCCGGCGCGCCGACGGCCTCGATCACCGGGGTGACCAACGGCGAGACCTTCACCCAGGGCCAGGGCACTACCGCAAACGCCGCCTGCAACGACGGCGAGTTCGGTCCGGGCATCGCCTCGTGCACGGCGAGCGCTCCGGCGGTGAGCACGAGCACGGTCGGCCCCAACCAGACCTTCAGCGTGACCGCGACCAGTCGGGACGGGCTCGCCTCCACGACGACCGTCACCTACAACGTCGTCGCCGCCTCGAGCTCGAACCCGGGCGGGTCGAACCCCGGTGGGTCCCCGACGCCCGCGCCGCCGAGCCCCACCACGACGATCACCGTCACCACCCACCCGCTGCCCGCGCCGCTCACGCGAGCCCAGAAGCTCGCCAAGGCGCTGAAGGCCTGCAAGAAGCGGCCGAAGCGCAAGCGCCCGGCCTGCGAGAAGGCGGCCAAGAAGCGCTACGGCCCCAAGAAGGCCAAGAAGCCCAAGAAGAAGCGCCGCTAAGCGGCCTGCCGTCGGCCCACACGCCGGCCCTTTCACCACGTCACTCCGCGGAACGATTCCGGGTTTGTGGTCGCCATCCGCTGCGAATCCCGGAATCGACCCCCGAGGCGGCGCCGGACGGGCTCGGCGCGCGAGAAAGTGGATTGACAGCATCCACTTCACCCGCTACCCTCGCCACAAGTTGATAATTAGTGTCCACTTAGCACCAGGGGCACGACGCCAAAGGACCTCCGATGAACCCCCCCAACCCCCACCACGAGCGGCGCTGGCGCATCCTCTTCGTGCTGGGCATCGCCCAGCTGATGGTCGTCCTGGACGCGACGATCGTCAACGTGGCCCTTCCCTCGGCCCAGCACGCGCTGCACTTCTCCAACGCCGATCGGCAGTGGATCGTCACCGCCTACGCCCTCTCCTTCGGCAGCCTGCTGCTGCTCGGAGGCCGCATCTCCGACCTGTTCGGCCGCAAGTGGACGTTCATCGGCGGCCTGATCGGCTTCGCCGCCGCCTCGGCGGCCGGCGGCGCGGCCCGGAGCTTTGAGATGTTCGTCGCCGCCCGCGCCGTCCAGGGCGCCTTCGGGGCGCTGCTCGCCCCGGCCGCGCTGTCGCTGCTGACCACCACGTTCACCGACCCGGCCGAGCGCACCAAGGCCTTCGGTGTCTACGGCGCGATCGCCGGCAGCGGCGCCTCGATCGGCCTGCTCCTCGGCGGCATCCTGACCACCACGCTCGACTGGCGCTTCACGATGTTCGTCAACGTCGGCTTCGCGCTGCTGGGCGTCGTCGGCGCGCTCGCGCTGATCCACAACCAGCGTCCGGCCACCCGGCCGCGGCTGGACCTGCCGGGCGTGCTCACCGTCTCGGCCGGCCTGTTCGCGCTGGTCTTCGGCTTCAACCACGCGGAGACGACGAGCTGGGGCAACCCCGAGACGATCGGCTTCCTGGCCGCCGCCGTGGCCCTGCTCGGCGCCTTCGGCGCGATCGAGTCCCGCGTCGCCGGGCCGCTGCTGCCGCCGCGGGTGATCACCGACCGCCACCGCGGCGCCTCGTTCGCGGCGATCGGCATCGTCGGGGCGACCGTCTTCGGCGTGTTCCTGTTCCTGACCTACTTCCTGCAGCAGGACCTCGGCTACTCCCCGCTGCTCAGCGGCGTCGCCTTCCTGCCGATGACCGCGATGGTCGTGCTCACCGCGGCGATCGCCACGATCCGGCTACAGGGCCGGTTCGGTCCGCGGCCGCTGGTCACGGGCGGGATGATCCTCTCCGCCGCCGGGATGCTGCTGCTCACCCGCCTGAGCATGCACTCGAGCTACTCGGCCACCGTGCTGCCGTCGCTGGTGCTGCTCGGCATCGGGCTCGGGCTGATCATGTCGACCGCGGTCAACAACGCGACCCGCGGGGTCGACCCGGGCGACGCCGGCGTCGCCTCGGCGACCGTCACCGCCGCCCAGCAGGTCGGCGGGTCGGTCGGCACCGCGCTGCTGTCGACCCTCGCCGCCAGCGCGGCGACCGCCGCGGTCCACGCGGGCCTCGGCGTGGCCGGCCCGACGCCGGCGCTGATCGCCGCCGCGACCGTCCACGGCTACACGGTCGCCTTCGGGTGGGCCGCGGGCATCCTCGCCTTCGGCGCGATCCTCGCCGCCGTGCTCTACCCCTCGGGCGCGAACGCCTCGGCGACCGAGACCGTCGGGGCCGAGCCGGCGCTCGCCCACTGAGGCAGCGCCACGCGCGGGCTGCGAGCGGGTCCGCCAACGGGACGGTCCTCCGAACGGGTGGCCGGCGTGCAGGCAATCCGCGCCGGCCACCAGGCGTGTTCGCCCGCCAGCCGCAGCGCGGCCGGCAGCAGCACCAGGCGCACGAGCGTGGCGTCGAGCAGCACGGCCACCGACAGCCCCACGCCGAACGCGCGCAGGCTCACCAGATCGGTGACCGCGAAGGACGCGAACACCGCGACCATCGCGATCGCCCCACCGGTCACCACGCCGGCGGTGCGCCGCATGCCCGCCTCGACCGCGTCCGCGACGGATCGGCCCCGGCCGAGCTCCTCGCGGATGCGGGTGACGATGAACACCTGGTAGTCGGTCGACAGGGCGAACATGACCGCGAGCACGGCGGTGATCACCGTCGCGTCGAGCGCCCCGCTGCCGCCGAGCGGCGGGTGCGCGCCGCCGAACAGCCGCTCCAGCACGCCGAGCGCGGCGCCGACGCACAGCAGGTTCAGCGCGGCCCCGATCAGGGGCACGATCAGCGAGCGCGCGACGACGGCGAGCACGAGCATCCCGGCGAGCGTCAGCACGATGATGATCGCCAGCACGCGCCCGCTCGTGCTCTGCTCGTAATCGAGCAGCCGAGCGGCGGGGCCGCCGACCGCGGCCGGCCCGCCGACCTGGCGCCCGAGCACCTGAGCGTCGGCGATCAGCCGCCGGTAGAGCGCCGCGGTGGCCGGGCTGTCCGGGCCGCTGCGCGGCACGACGAGGATGCTCGCCGCCTGGCCGCCGCGGTCGACATCGACCCCGGTGGCGGCCGAGTGCCCGTCCAGCGCGGCGAGGATGAAGTAGCCGCTGTCGAGCACGTCAGTGGTCGTCGTCGGCCCGGTGCCGGCGCTCGACGCGGTCGGCGTGCGCAGCCCGTTCATCGCCTCCTGCGCGCGTTGGATGCCCTGCGCGAGCGCCTGGGTGCCGGTGCGGCTGCCCTGCACGCCCTTGAGCAGGCCGTCCGCGCCGCTCTGCAGTCGCCCGATCCCGCCGGCGAGCTGCGCGGTGCCGCTCTCCAGATGCGCGAGCGCGGCGGTCAGCGCGCCGCTGCGCCCGCCCAGGCTGGAGACGAGCGGCGCCAGCGCGGAGATCTGGCTGGCCAGCTCCCCGATCCCGCTCGCCAGGTGCGAGGCGGCGGCGGCGATCCCCTCGCCCTGGGAGAGGTTGATCTCGCCGGCCACGTGCGCGGTCGCCGACGCGTCGGCGAGCAGGTGCGAGGCGCTCGTGGTCAGGTCGCCCACGACGCTGCTGCCCGACAGCAGCGCGCGCGCCTTGGCGATGTAGGAGAGCGCCTCGCTGCCGCCGGGGGTGTAGCGGTAGTAGCCGCCGAGCGCGCTCTGGGCGCTGGCCAGGTCGCTGGCCAGCGTCTGGTCGCGCGATCCGAGCGCGGAGATCTGCGAGCCGAGGTCGTCGGTGTGGACCGTGACCTGCTGGGCGGCCTGCTCGATCGCGCCGGGGACGCTCTGAAGGCCCTGCAGGAGCGCCTGCAGCTCGCCGACCAGCTCGCGGGCGCCGCTGTCGATCGACCCCGCCCCCGCGGCGAGCTCGCGCTCGCCGCTGCCGGCGCCGGCGAGGTGGGCCTGCAGCGCCGCGGCGCCGCTGGCCAGGCCCTGCACGCCGGCCTGCAGGTGGCCGACGCCGCTCTCCGCCGCGGCCGAGCTCGTGCTCAGCGCGCTCGCCCCCGAGGCGGCCTGGCCGAGCGCGGCGTGGATCGGCGCGAGCCCCGCGCTGGCCGAGCTCACCGAGCCGCCCAGGCGGCGCAGCGCGCGAGCCTCGACCGGGGCCTGGCGCTCGAGCTGCTTCTGCTCCTTCAGGAGGGTGTGACCGTCCGAGCGCAGCTCGGCGGCGACCGGCGCGAGCGACCCGGGCCCGAAGACCGACTTCACATCAGGATCGCGGGCCACCGTGCGCTGCATCCGCGCCAGCGCGAGCAGGCGCGCAGAGGTGGTCATCGGTCCGTTGTCGGCGGCGGCGATGATCTGAAAGCTCGCGCCCCAGCCCGGGCCGACCAGCCGGCTCACCGCCTCGTAGTTCGTGCGCGCGGAGTCGCCGGGCGGGAGCTGGCGCGCGTCGGGCACGCCGCTGTGCATCGACAGCGCCGGGACGGCCAGCAGCGCCAGGGCGCCGGCCCCGACGAGCAGGCTCAGCCCCGGGCGCCGGCGCGTGAGCGGGCCGGCCACGCGCCAGAGCCCGGCGCCCGGCGCACGGGCGACGCCGAGCCGGTCGCCGGTGAGCGCGATCGCCGCCGGCACCGCGGTCGCCGCGCCGAGCACGCTGAGCACCGCGACGGCGCCGACCCCGACCGCGGCGGACAGGACCGACCGCGCCGGCGAGACCGCCGCGGTGAGGACCATGGCGAGCGCGATCGCGCCCCCCGCGGCGAGGACGACGTGGCGCGTGCTGGCCATGCTGCGGGCGAGCGCCTGCTCGCGGCCGGCGTGCTGGCGCTCCTCGCGAAAGCGCGAGACGATCAGCAGCGAGTAGTCCACGGCGAGCGCGAGCCCGAGCATCGACGCCAGCGCGGTGGCGAACGAGTCCAGCGGCAGCGTGCGCGCGAGCAGGTCGAGCACGCCGCCGGAGGCGAGCATGGTCCCCGCGCCGAGCCCGACCGGGATCGCAGCGGCGAGCGCCGAGCGGAACACGAGCAGCAGCACGAGCAGCAGCGCCGGCAGCGCGATCAGGTCGGCGAGATGCGTCGCGCTGATCGAATCGGCGTCGAGGTCGTGGGTGATGAAGGGCAGGCCGGTGACCACCGCCTGCACTGGTCCGTGGCTGGCGCCGCGGACCAGTGCGCCGATGTGCTGCGACTCGGCGCTGACCTGTGACTCCGAGCCGACGACCGACGCGAGCAGGACCAGCTCGTCGCGCGCCGGGCGCAGCGCCGAGCGCTCGCTGCCGGCGTTCCAGGGGCTCACGACGGTGACCCCGGTCTCGCGGGCGAGCTCGCCGGCCAGCTCGCGCCCGCGGCTCAGCACGTCACTCGAGGGGCCGCGCAGCACCACGGGCAGCGTGGTCGAGTTGCCAAAGCTCGAGGAGATCAACCCCAGGGCGCGCACGGACTGCGAGCCGCTGACGGTCAGGTCGGTCGGGCGCAGGCGGCCGCTCACGCCGGTCCCGATCAGCGCGAGCACGCCCACGAGGGCGACCCACGCCCCGAGCGTGGCGGCAGGACGGCGGCAGGCGATGGTGGTCAGGCGTCGCATCTGAGTCCCCTTCGGTCGTCGCGAGTGGGCGAGCCGATCTCCCGCCCAACACCTCAACGCCCGCGCCCGGCCGATCTCAGGAACTACTCAGCAACTGCTCGCGCACAGCAAGTCGAGATAGCCGTCGGCGATCTCGCTGACGTTCAGCCGACCGTTCGGCCGGTACCACTGCGGCGTGTGGTTGACCATCCCCAGCAGGGCCCGCAGCGCGAGGCCGCGGTCGGCGAAGCGCAGCACGCCCTCGCGCTCGCCGCGCTCGAGCACGTCGGCGAGCAGCTCCTCGAACTCCTTGCGCTGACGGCGCACGTGCCGCCAGCGCGGATCGCGCTCGAGCACGTGGCGCTCCTGCATGAAGACGAGCATGTGGTCGCGGCTGCGCTCGACGTGTGCGACCCACGCGCGCACGAGCTCGCGCAGGTGCACGTCGGCCGGGGCGGGCTCGGCGACGATCTCGTGGGCCTGCTCGAGCAGCGGCTCCATCAGCTCGTCGCAGATCGCCACCAGCAGCGCGTCCTTGCCGGAGATGTAGTGGTACAGGCCGCCGGCGGTCAGGCCGGTCGCCTCGATCAGGTCCTGCATCGAGGTCGCGTGATAGCCGCGCTCGGCGAACACCCGGGCCGCGGCGGCCACCACCTGGGCGCGCCGGCGGTCGTAGCGGGCCCGCAGGGCGGGGTTGGCGGGCGGGCTCGACATCGGGCTCGAACAAGCATACGCACGATCACGGAAAAACCGAACGATCACTAGAACTTCGAATCAACGTTCGGTACTCTGCGCACATGCTCTTTGACCTCGATGACGAAACCCGCGCGCTCCAGGAGACCGTGCGCGACTTCGCCGAGCAGGAGATCGCCCCGGTCGCCGACGAGCTCGACGAGCAGCACCGCTTCCCCTGCGAGATCGTCCGCAAGATGGGCGAGCTCGGCTGGATGGGCATCCCCTTCCCCGAGGACGTCGGCGGCGCCGGCGGCACCTCGCTGCAGTACGCGATCGCCGTGGAGGAGCTCACCCGCGTGGACTCGAGCGTGGCGATCACGCTGTGCGCCCACACCTCGCTCGGCACCCAGCCGATCTACCTGTTCGGCAGCCCCGAGCAGCGCGAGCGCTACATGCCCGACCTGTGCGCCGGCCGGCGCCTGGGCGCGTTCGGCCTGACCGAGCCCGAGGCCGGCTCGGACGCGGGCAACGTCCACACCCGCGCCGCGCTGGGCGAGGGCGCCTGGACGATCAACGGCGCCAAGCAGTTCATCACCAACGCAGGCACCGAGCTCTCCGGCCACGTCGCGATCACCGCGCGCACCGGCGAGAAGGAGATCTCCAACCTGATCGTCGAGAACGGCACGCCGGGCTACGAGCAGGGCGAGCCCTACCGCAAGATGGGCTGGCACGCGTCGGACACCCGCCCGCTCATGTTCACCGACTGCGTCGTGCCCGAGGAGAACCTGCTCGGCCCGCGCGGGCAGGGCTTCAAGCAGTTCCTGCACGTGCTCGACATCGGGCGTATCGGCGTCGCGGCGATGGGCATCGGTCTCGCCCAGGGGGCGCTCGACCAGGCGCTCGCCTACGCCAAGGAGCGCCGGGCCTTCGGCCAGGCGATCGCGCGCTTCCAGTCGATCCAGAGCAAGCTCGCCGACATGGCCACCGAGCTCGAGGCGGCGCGCCTGCTCGTCTACAAGGCGGCGTGGCTGAAGGACATGGGGCGCAACTTCACGCTGACCGCGGCGCAGGCCAAGCTCAAGACCGGCCGGCTGGCCGTGCGCGCGGCCGAGGAGGCGGTACAGATCCACGGCGGCTACGGCTACATCGAGGAGTACCCGGTGTGCCGCTTCTACCGCGACGCGAAGATCCTCACGATCGGCGAGGGGACCGACGAGGTCCAGCAGATGGTGATCGCACGCGCCCTGGGCGCGTGAGCGCGCAGTAGGGTCCAGCGCCATGTCGGTGCTGCGCTCCCAGCTCGATCCGCGCACGCCCGCGGCCCAGGCCGCGCGCGAGTCGATGCTCGGGCGCCTGGCCGAGCTCGACGAGCTGCTCGAGCAGGTCAACGGCGGCGGAGGTCCCAAGTACGTCGAGCGCCACCGCAAACGCGGCAAGCTGCTCCCGCGCGAGCGGATCGAGCTGCTGATCGACCGCGACGCGCCGTTCCTCGAGCTGCAGCCGTTCATGGCCCAGCACGCCGACTTCCACGTCGGCGCGAGCAACGTCACCGGCGTCGGCGTCGTCGAGGGCGTCGAGTGCGTCCTGGGCGCCAGCGACCCCACCGTCCGCGGCGGCACGAGCAACCCCTACACGCTGTGCAAGACGATGCGCGCCCAGGAGATCGCGCTGGTCAACCGCCTGCCGCTGATCAACCTGGTCGAGTCCGGCGGCGCCGACCTGCCCACCCAGGCCGAGATCTTCGTTCCGGGCGGGGCGATCTTCCGCAACCTGACGCGCCTGTCGGCCCGCGGGATCCCGACGGTCTCGCTGGTCTTCGGGAACTCCACGGCGGGCGGCGCCTACCTGCCCGGCATGTCCGACTACAACGTGTTCGTCAAGGGGGGCGCCAAGGTCTTCCTGGGCGGGCCGCCGCTGGTCAAGATGGCCACCGGCGAGGAGTCCGGCGACGAGGAGCTCGGCGGCGCGGAGATGCACGCGCGCACGTCCGGGCTGGCCGACTACCTGGCCGTCGACGAGCGCGACGCGCTGCGCCTGGGGCGCGAGATCGTCGCCGGGCTGAACTGGGGCAAGCTCGGGCCCGCGCCGGCGCCCGATCCGCCCGGGCCGCTGCATGACCCCGAGGACCTGCTGAGCCTCGTCCCGCCGGACCCGAAGGTCCCGTTCGATCCGCTGGAGGTGCTCGCGCGGATCCTCGACGGCTCGCGCTACGACGAGTTCAAGCCGCTGTACGGCACGTCGCTGAGCACCGGCTGGGGCTCGATCCACGGCTACCCGGTCGGGGTGCTGGCCAACGTGCGCGGGATCCTGTTCAGCGAGGAGTCCGAGAAGGCGGCGCAGTTCATCCAGCTCGCCAACCAGAAGAACACCTCGCTGATCTTCCTGCACAACACGACCGGCTTCATGGTCGGCCGCGAGTACGAGCAGGGCGGGATCATCAAGGACGGGGCCAAGATGATCAACGCGGTCTCGAACTCGACGGTGCCGCACCTGTCGGTGATCATCGGGGGCTCCTACGGCGCGGCCAACTACGCGATGTCCGGGCGCGCCTACGACCCGCGCTTCGTCTTCGCCTGGCCCAACGCCCAGATCTCGGTGATGGGCCCGGCGCAGCTCGCCGGCGTGCTCTCGATCGTCGCGCGCGCGGGCGCGCAGGCGCGCGGGGTGCCCTACGACGAGCAGGCCGACAAGGCGATGCGCACCGCCGTGGAGGCCCAGATCGAGGCCGAGCAGACCGCGCTGTCGAACTCCTCGCGCGGCTACGACGACGCGATCATCGACCCGCGCGACACCCGCACCGCGCTCGGCTTCGCGCTGAGCGTCGCCCACAACGCCCCCGTACGCGGCGCCGAGGCCTTCGGCGTCTTTCGGATGTGAACCGGCTGCTGGTCGCCAACCGGGGCGAGATCGCCCGGCGGATCTTCGCCACCTGCCGGCGCCTGGGCGTCGGCACCGTCGCGGTGTTCTCGGACGCCGACGCCGGCGCGCCGTTCGTCGCCGAGGCCGACCTCGCCGTCGCGCTCGGCGGCGCGGCGCCGGCCGAGTCCTACCTGCGCATCGACGCGGTCGTCGAGGCCGCGCGCCGGACCGGGGCCGACGCCGTGCACCCCGGCTACGGCTTCCTGGCCGAGAACGCGACCTTCGCCCAGGCGGTCATCGACGCCGGGCTGACCTGGGTGGGGCCCTCGCCGGAGGCGATCCGGGCCATGGGCTCCAAGACCGAGGCGCGCGAGCGCATGGCCGCGGCGGGCGTGCCCGTGCTCCCCGGCGCGCACCTGACCGGCGGGGAGGACCTTGCCACGGTCGCCGCGGGCGTCGGATACCCGCTGCTGGTCAAGGCGAGCGCGGGGGGAGGGGGTAAGGGGATGAGACTGGTGGAGGGCGCCGATGCCCTGGCTGCCTCGGTGGCGGCGGCACAGCGCGAGGCCGGCGCGGCGTTCGGCGACGAGACCGTCTTCCTGGAGCGCTACGCGCCGCGCTCGCGCCACGTCGAGGTCCAGCTCATGGGCGACGCGCACGGCAACGTGGTCGCGCTGTTCGAGCGCGACTGCTCGGTGCAGCGCCGCCACCAGAAGGTGATCGAGGAGTGTCCGTCGCCCGTCGTGGACCGGGCGCTGCGCGCGCAGTTGAGCGAGGCGGCGGTGGCCGCCGGTCGTGCGCTGGCCTACACCGGGGCCGGGACCGTCGAGTTCCTGCTGACGGCCGAGCGCGAGTTCTTCTTCCTGGAGGTCAACACCCGCCTGCAGGTCGAGCATCCGGTCACCGAGGCGGTGACCGGGCTGGACCTGGTCGAGCTGCAGCTGCTCGTCGCCGAGGGCTCGCCGCTCCCGGCCGCGGCGCTCGACCCGCAGCCGCGCGGCCACGCGATCGAGGCGCGGCTGTACGCCGAGGACGTGCCCGCCGGCTACCTGCCCGCGACCGGCACGGTGTCGCGCCTGCGGTTCGCCGACACGGTGAGGGTCGACACCGGCGTCAGCGACGGCAGCGAGATCTCCCCGCACTACGACCCGATGATCGCCAAGGTCATCGCCCACGCGGACACGCGCGAGCAGGCCGCCCGCGTGCTCGCCGACGCGCTCGCCCGCGCGCAGGTCCAGGGCACGATCACCAACCGCGACTTCCTCGTGCGCGTGCTGCGCCACCGCGAGTTCCTCTCCGGCGAGGCGGACACCGAGTTCCTGGACCGCAGCGACCCGGCCGAGCTCGGCGCCCCGCTGCTCGACGCCGAGCAGGTGCAACGCGCCGCGCTCGCCGCCGCGCTGGCCGGGCAGGCCGCCCGCCGGCGCGACGCGCGGGTGCAGGACGGGCTGCCCTCGGGCTGGCGCAACAACCCCGCGCTCGCCCAGACGGCGACGTTCACCACCCCCTACGACGAGGGGCTCGAGGTCCGCTATCGCCTGGACCGCGACGGGCGGCTGCTCGAGCCCGAGGGGATCGAGCTCGTCCGCGCCACCCCCGAGGAGGTCGTCCTGATCTGCGAGGGGGTGCGCCGCGCCTACCGGGTCGACCCGGATGCGGTCGGCACCCCCGAGGGCGAGGTCGCGCTCAGCGAGCACCCGCGCTTTGCCGATCCGTCGGCCGCTGTGAGCGCCGGCTCGCTGCTCTCGCCCATGCCCGGCACCGTCCTGCGCGTGCTCGTGAGCGCCGGCGCGCAGGTCCCGGCGGGCGCGCCGCTGCTCGTGCTCGAGGCGATGAAGATGGAGCACGAGGTGCTCGCCCCCGCGGCGGGCACGGTCAGCGAGCTGCCGGTGGCCCAGGGCGACCAGGTCCAGACCGGTACCCTGCTCGCCGTGATCGGCGAGTGATCCGTCGCGCGCTGGTCCTCGCCGCGCTCGTGCTCGGCCTGTTCGCCTCCACGGCGCTCGGCGGCTCCTGCATCACCAAGCTCTCGAGCTGCCCGAACAGCGAGCTCGGCTACGGCGCCGGCCAGATCGCCCCGCTCCGTACCGCGTTGCTGTGCCTGGTCAACGCGGCACGCAAGGCCCAGGGCCGGCCCTCGCTGCACCCAACGCGATCCCCGAGGGGGTCGCGCAGACGCAGGCGCAGACGTTCGCACGCGCGGGCGTGGGCAGCCACGGCTCCTCGGTGACCGAGATCGCGCGGCGCGACGCGAAGGCCGGCGAGAAGCCCGCGGCCTACAACGAGGCCTACGCCGGCGACGAGCCCGACACGATCCCCTACGCGCTGCTCGCCGACATCATGGCCACCTGGGAGGTCCCCTGCACCGAGCTCATGGACCCGCGCTTCCGCGACGCCGGCTTCGGACTCGGGGAGGCCACGCAGGACGGCCAGCCGATCCAGGTGACGCTGACGATCGAGCTCGGCCTTCACCAGGGACAGCGCCAGCCCTCGACGCGCGCCGCCCCGCAGGCCGCCGGCCCGCACCGCATTCCCGCCCCGCCGGTCGACGGCCCGGCGGTCGCGGCCGCCAGCCCGGCGCCCACCGCGTCGAGCACATTCGGTCGTGCTCGGCCTTCAGTGCCGGGCGCGCGCGGCCCGCGCGTTCACCTCGGACGCTCACCCCCCCGCTAGCGCTTCCGGTGGCGCGCGGACCTCGCCTTGGTGATCGTGACCGTGCGGCGGTAGGGCTGCACCCCGGAGTCGGTGTCGACGCGCGCGTCGAGCGCCGCGGCGAGATGGTCGCGGTGCGCGGCCAGCAGCGAGCGGCCCCGGGCCGTGAGCCTCACGGTCACCCGCGTGGTCCGGTGGGCGGGGACGTTGAGCTTCCCCGAGCCGAGGCCGATCACCCGCTTCTTCTGGGTGACGGCGAGCACGAGGTTCCCCGCGCACGGCAGCGCCGCGGCGCAGCCGACGCTCGCCGTCACCGTGCGCCCGTCGCTGCTCGCGGAGCGCGGCAGGCTCAGCGGGCTGATCACCCTCAGCACGTTGCTCCCGCAGGCGTTCGCCGAGCCCTGGTTGGTCGCGTCGCCGCTGTACGCAGACTGCCAGTAGTAGCTGCCGACGGACAGCCCCTTTTCCACCGGGCCCGAGCCGGCCGCGACGCCCCCGCTGACCGCCACGCTGCTGTGGAAGACCGCGCTCCAGGCGGCGCAGGTCGAGCTGCGGTACAGGCCGTAGGTGACGACGCCGCCGGCCCGGCTCGCATCGGTGCCGCTGATCGTCGCGCTGTCGCTCTCGCCGATCGCGCCCGCGGTGATGCGCAGCGTCGAGCCGCCGGCGGGGCCGAGCGTCTGGGTGGTCGAGATCGTCGTCGCCGCGGGCGCGGCCGGCGCCGGGGGCGGGGGCGGCGCGGACACCGGGGTCAGGTCGGCGAGCTCCAGGCCCCCGCCGTCGGCGTACAGCACGACGCCCTGCACTCCCCCGGAGGCGGTGCCGGTCGCGGCGAGGGCGATCTGCTCGCCGTAGGTGCCGTCGATCGCGGCGACGGGGATCGGCGCGGAGAACCGGGCGCCGCCGGCGGGTGAGATCCACGCGTCCAGCGCGCCGGCGCCGCCCTGGGGGAAGACCGCGACGACCGTGCCCCCGGGAGTCACGGCGAGCGCGCCCCGCTCGTCGAAGGTCAGGTCCGGGCTGCCGCCGAGCGTCACCGGCGTGCCGAACGTGTGGATGGCCGCGTCGTAGCGGCGCACGTCGAGCGCGGTCGGCTCGTCGGGAATCGTGGCGCCCGATCCGTCGGCGCTGAGCAGGTAGAGCCCGGCCGAGTTGCCGCCGAGCGCGGGGCTCTGCCCGTCGCCGAGCGAGACGGGTCCCGTCCAGTCGGCCTCGTCGCCGAGGTCCGAGCTGGTCGTGAAGTAGTAGCTCAGCGCCGCCGGGGTCGAGAGGTTCCAGTAGGCCTCGACGGGGTTGCCGTCCGGGTCCAGCGCGAGCGTCGCGCCGTGGGCGGCGACCCCGCCGACGCCGGGGTTGGTGAACGTGAACCCCGGCGCTCCGGGCCCGGAGATCGGCGTGGAGTCGAAGTACAGGCCGTGGTCGTCGCCGGCGAGCAGCAGGTTCGTGCCCGCGAGCAGCGCGCCGTCGGTGTCGCCCTCCTCGTCGTCGTTGGCGATCACCGCGCCGTTGAAGCTCCCCGGGGCGCCTCCGTCGGTCGAGGCCCAGACCACGACGTCGGCGTCGGCGTCGCGGGGGCCGACGACGTACACGGTGCTCTCGCAGAGCAGCACGTACTGACCGTCGGTCGCCGCCGACCCGGGGAGGCTGAGCGCGATCGGGCTCTGGCAGCGCGAGCCGAGCGGGAACTTGCAGAACATCGGCGTGGAGAGGCCGAGCGCGCTCTCGCGGTCCCAGGTGACGTAGACGTTGCCGGCCGAGTCCAGCGCCACCGACGAGGGCTGGTTGGTGACCGCCTGCGCGTCGAGGGTGGACAGGTTGTTGGCCGTCGCGGATATCGGGAGCGCGAGCGCCCCGAGCAGCGCGAGCAGCACGCCGAGCGTCCGTGGACAGAACCTGATCGTCGACATCGCTGAGCGAGCCAACGTTAGCGTCGGCCCGGCGTCCGAGTGGCTGAACTGCGCCGGCGCGTGAGCGCCGGCGCAGTCGCCGGGCCTACCTGTGGTGCTTGGTGTGGCGCTTGACCTTGGCC
Organism: Solirubrobacteraceae bacterium; assembly: GCA_036266975.1. Taxonomy (GTDB): domain Bacteria; phylum Actinomycetota; class Thermoleophilia; order Solirubrobacterales; family Solirubrobacteraceae; genus DATAWZ01. The sequence continues at coordinate 19,826 of DATAWZ010000109.1, read as the reverse complement.
TTCTTGATGTCGATCGTCCGGGTGATCGTGCGCGTCCCGGACTCGGTCGCCACGCCCACGGCGAGCTTGGCGTCGAGGTGATCGTGATGCTTCCGCAGCAGCGAGCGCCCCGCGCGGTTCAGCTTCACGCTGAGCTTCCCGGTCTTGTGCGCGGAGATCGTGAAGTGCCCCGTGCCGAGCGTGACCACCTTCTTCTTGGGCTTCCTGCCCTTCTTCGCGGTGATCGCCGAGCCCGACTCGGTGACGCTCAGCGTCACGGTGACCGAACACGGGGTCGCCGACTGGCAGCTCACGCTGATCGTCACCGTCGTCCCGTTGCTCGTCGCGGTCCCCGGCAACGATGCCGCGTTGACGACCGTCAACACCTCGCTCCCGCAGCCGCTCTGCGACGCGGCGTTTGACGCATCGCCGCTGTAGCTCGCCCGCCAGTAGTACTTGCCGGCGCCCAGGGCGCTGGTCACCGGGCTCGATGCCGTCGCCACCCCGTTCTTCACGCCCGCCGTGCCGCCGTTGAAGATCTGGCTGCCGGCGGTGCAGGTATCCGCGTCGTACAGGCTGTAGGTCACGGTCCCACCCGCGGTCGCCGCGTTCGTACCGGTGATCGCCGCCACGTCTCGCTCGCCGACCGTCCCGGCGGTGATCGTCAACGACGCGCCGCTGGTCGCGCCCGAGGTCTGCAGGGTGGTGAGGTTCGTGGCCGCCTGGCTCGGCGGCGGAGCACTCGTCGTCAGCGGCGTCAGATCGGCGATCTGCAGGCCGCCGTCGTCGAAGGCGACGGCGCCCTCCACGCCGCCGCCCGAGGTATCGATCGCGGCGATGTTCGGCGAAGCCACCCCGCAGCGCGAGCAGGTGGCGACGTCGACCGGCGCCGAGAAGGTCGCCCCGCCGTTGGTCGAGGTGTAGGCGTCGAGCACGTCGGTGCTGGAGTTCGCCGCCGGCCAGAGCGCGACGGCCCGCCCGGAGGGCGTGACGGCGATCGCGCCGCCGAGGTCGAAGTCCAGGTCCGGGTTGCCGCCGGTCAGCGCCACGGGAGCGCCGAAGGTGTGGGTGCTCGCGTCGTAGGCGCGCACGTCGACCACGGTCGGGTCGTCGCCGTTGCTCGGATTCGAGCCGTCGGCGCTGAGCATGTACAGCCCGCCCGGGCTGCCCGCCAGCGCCGGCACCTGCGAGACCCCGGAGATCGTCTCCGGCATCCAGTTCGACTCGTCGTCCAGCTGCGCGGCGTTGCCCGGGGTGGGGCCGTTGTAGTACTCGTAGCCGGCCGACGACGGCGTCGAGAGGACGCCGTAGGCCTCGACCGGGTTGCCGTTCTGGTCCAGGGCGAGCGAGGCGTTCGCCACGCCGCCGGGGAGCACGTTGTCGAACGCCAGCTCATCGGCGCCGCCGCCGCCGGAGAGCGGCGTGGCGTTGAAGATCAGGCCGACGTTGTTGGCGCCGAGCAGCAGGTTCGAGCCGTCCAGCAGGGCATCGTCGGGTCCGGTCGAGTCATAGCTGTTGGGGATCACGATGCCGCTGTCGAAGCTCCCGCCGCCGTTGGTCGAGGTCCACAGGACGGTGTCCTCGTCGTCGTAACGCGGCCCGACGAGGTACACCGTGCCGCTGGCCCCGAGCACCGGGAGCACCGCGTCCACTCCGTCGTCCGCCCCCGGGAGCGGGGTAGTGCCGGTGGTGGGGCCGGGAAGGTTGAGCGTGACCGGGTTCGGGCACGTCGCGCCGAGCGCGAACTTGCAGAACATCGGGATCTCGTTGCCCCCGTCGACCGTCGACGAGCTGTTCTTGTCGAACCATCCGACGTAGACGTTCGCCGAGGAGTCCATCGCGATCCACCCGGGCGAGTTGGCGTTCGCGTCGAGCGTGAAGAGATTCTTGGCCGACGCCGATGCGGCGAGCGCGAGCGCGAGCACAAGCGAGAAGGCAAGTACGGCGAGGGCGGCGCGCGTCCTTGACGGCGTGCGTCGCGCGGGCGTGGACATCTGGTTTCCCCCTGGATGGACGTGATCCGAGGGGGGCTCGCACCCGTCACTCGGCTGACAGACACGCTAGCGCCGATCGAGCGTCACGGCATCGGCGCTAGCGCCTATCCATTCGTCCGCTGCCTCAGGCCGCGGGCAGGGGCGTCCCCGTGGGCCCGGCCGAGACCGAGGCGCCAGGCGGGCGCCGGGCCAGCCCCAGCATGAGCAGCCCGTAGACGATCACGATCACCCCGACGGCCAACACGAGCCAGCCGATGAAGTTGATCTTCGAGGTCTTCATGAGCTTGTCGTAGTTGGATCGCTCGGCCACGAGCACGGGGATCACGTCGTCGCTGAAGTAGTCGCGCACCTGGGGCACGGTCCTGATCGGCGTGCCGTCGAAGCGGGTCGCGCCGTCGGTGCCGGGCACCTTGTCCCACGGACCGATCACGTTGGGCGCCGAGAGCACGGTCTGGGCCAGCCGCGGGATCTTGGTGATCGCGGGCGTGACGATCGGCGTCAGCGCCGGCAGCTCGGCCTGCACGCTGGACAGCGGCAGCGCCCCGAGCAACGCGGTCAGGTGCGGGAAGTCCTTCCCGAGCGTGGCGAGCACGGCCTGGGGGGTCAGCCCGGTCTTCCTGGCCACCAGGTTGATCAACTGCGGCACCTCGGTGGAGGCCCCGCCGGCCCGATTCATGATCGGCGTCTCGAGGTTGACGATGTCCGAGACCATGTCGATTCCCGCCCGGTCGCCGGCCACCCGCTGCGCGGTCCACACCGGTTTGAGCGAGTCGAGCAGCTTCTGACCGTTGGTCGTGCGCGGGATCAGGTTGAGGATCAGCACGAGCGCGACGACCACTATCCCGACGACGGTCACGACCCCGGCGCCGGCGACCGCCTCCCGACGGCCCACCGGACCACGCCAGTTGCGCCACATCATCAGCAGCGCGAAGACGATCACCACGCCGCCGACCGCGACCAGCAACGGCGCGATCCAGCTCAGCGACGAGGTTCCGTCGAGCGAGTCGAAGTGCGTTCGCTCACGCTCGAGCACCGGGATGACGTCGTCGCTGAAGTAGTCGCGCAGCTGCGGCACGGTCTTCACCGGCGTGCCGTTGAAGCGCGTCAGTCCGCCGATGCCGGCGATGTTGTCCCAGTGGTGGGTGACCTTCGGCAGGTAGGTGACCGTTTGCGCGAGCGCCGGGAAGTCGGCTTTCAGCGCGGCCAGCAGCTGCGTGGGGGTGAGGTGAAGGAGCTTCTCGAGCAGCCCCTCGAAGCCCGCGAGCTCCCCGGTCGCCGAGGAGAGCGGAAGCGAGGCGAGCAGTGCCGTGGTGTGTGGGAAGTCCTTGTCCAGCAGCGCGAGCGCCGCCGTGTCCGAGACGCCCTCGCGCTTGGCCACGTAGGCCACGACCGTCCCCACCTCACCGGCGCCGCCGCCCGAGCGCTCCATCAGCGGATCGGCCATGTTGACGTCCTGGGAGATGATGTTGATCCCCGCCCGATCGGCGGTCACGCGCGAGGCGGGGATGAACGCCGGCTTGGCTCCGTTGAGGACGTCCTGGCCCGCGTCGAGCCGCGAGATGAGGTTCAGCCCCAGCACGACGGCGACGACGAGCACCCCCACGCCGAGTACCACCACCCACTGCAGGACCGCGCTTCGGTTGCCGCTCTTGGACATGGCTATCTCCTCCCGCACTGGGCCGCTCGTGCGCGCCGAGGTTCGCGGGCGCGGGCGCGCACGCGGTCGTGACCGTCAGCGGCGCAGACGGCACACTCTCTCCCGAGGCTCCGAAGTCGTCCGGGGCCCTGCCTCGCTTGCCGCCACGACAGGCGGCAGCACCGCAACATACTGGCCGCGCCTCGCGGCCGCGAGGCGCGGGTCACCTCGATGACCCGCGTGCGCGTCAGCCGTCGGCCGCGGCGTCGAGCTCGTCGGCCACCGAGCGCCACAGGGTGACGTGCACCTTGGGACGGGCGCGGGCGGCGACGCGACCGGCGCGACCCGTCGACATCGCCTGGGTGGCCTCCGGGCTCGTCGCGAAGCGCTGCAGCGCGAGCGCGGCGGGCAGCGCGCGGCCGAAACCGAGCGTGCTGGCGTGCCAGAGCTCGACGATGGGCGTGGCGCGCACATCGACGCGGACCAGGGCGCGTCGCCTCATTTCCCCCAATGCGGAATGCGCCAGGGTGAGAATCAGCCCCTCTCCGGCTACGGCCGCCGCCAGCGCCGCGGCGTGGCTGCTGTACGCCGACACGTCGGCGGGGTCCAGGCCGTGGCGGGCGAAGAACAGCCCGGTCGTCGTGGTCGGATCGAGCTCGGGCGGGCCGAGCAGCCAGCGCTCGCCGGCGAGCTCGCCGGCGGGGATGTCGCGCCGGCCCACCAGCGGGTGACCGGGGGCGGCGACCACGAGCAGCCGGCAGCGCAGGAATGGGACCGAGGCGATCGTGGCCGACCGCTCCGGGCCCGGGTTCGGCCCGAGCGCGATGTCGGCGCGACGGTGCTCCAGGCGCTCGGCGAACGACTCGCCCGGCACCGGGTCCAGCGCGATCTCCAGGCCCTCGTGGCGGGCCGCGAAGGCATCGAGCAGCGGGCCGACGTGCTCGGCCACCACGTTGCTCGCCGCCACCTGGATGCTGCGCGGCTGCCCCGGGGAGTCGCGGACCGAGCGGCGCGCCTGCTCGGCCAGGCCGAGGATCTCGCTGGCCAGCGCCGCCAGGCGCCGTCCCCCGGGCGTGAGCGCGATGCCGCGGCCGTCACGCACGAACAGCTCGTCGCCGAGCTCCCTGCGCAGCGCCGCCACGGCGACCGACACCGCCGGCTCGCTCACCTCCAGCTCGGCCGCCGCCGCCTTGACCGAGCCGTGCTGGGCGACGAGGACGAACGAATGCAGCTGGGCGAGTGTCACGTGAACGACCGCCGTGCGGGCTGGGCTAAGCGATCGCTTAACTCAGGTTGACAGCACCCACCATAGCTCGGCACGGTATGCGTCGGGAAGAGAGGAGCGCCGTGCAGGTTCCCGCACCATTCGAGTACGAGCGAGCGACCAGCGTCGAGCATGCGCTGGAGTTGCTGACGCGGCTCGGGCCCGACGCGCGGCTGCTCGCCGGCGGCCATTCGCTGCTGCCGATGATGAAGCTGCGCCTGGCCTCGCCGCCCTCTCTGATCGACATCGACCCGCTCGCCGAGGAGCTCGGCTACGTGCGCGAGCTCCAGGGCGAGATCCGAATCGGCGCGATGACCCGCCACCGCGCGCTGCTGGAGTCCGAGCTGCTCGAGCGCCGGCTGCCGATCTTCACCGACGCCGAGCGCGTGATCGCCGACCCGGTCGTGCGCAACCGCGGCACGATCGGCGGCGCGCTGTGCCAGGCCGACCCCTCCGAGGATCTCTCGGCGGTGTGCGCGGCGGTCGGCGCGCGGCTGCTGCTGCGCGGTCCGCAGGGCCCGCGCTGGGTGACGATGCGCGAGTTTCACCGCGGCCCCTACCGCACCGCGGTCGGCTCCGGCGAGATGCTGCTCGAGGTGCGGGTCCCGCTGCACGGCGGCGCGGGGAGCGCCTACGAGAAGGTCGACCGGCGCGTGGGCGACTGGGCCGTCGCCGCCGCCGGGACGCAGATCCGCCTGGCCGGGGAGCGCATCGAGCACGCCGCGGTGGCGCTCGCCGCGGTCGGCGGCGAGCTGTGCTGCGAGCAGGCCGCCGACGTGCTCGTCGGCCGGGAGCCGTCCGAGGCGCTGTTCGAGCGCGCCGGGGCCGCCGCCGCCGGCGCCTGCTCGCCGGTGAGCGACCAGCGCGGATCGGCGGAATACAAGCGTCACGCCGCCGGGGTGCTCACGCAGCGCGCGCTGCGTCGTGCCGCGGGGCGCGCCAAGGCAGTCCAGGAGGAGGAGACGACATGAAGGTGACCAGATGACCGCGCCGCTGGGCGCATCGACCGGCTGGTACGTCGGGCTCTCGCTCGGCATCGTGGTGATCCTCGTCGCGGCGGCGATCGTGATCGTCATCGTGCTGCTCGCGCTGCGCATCGCCGGGCAGGCGCGACGGGCCGTGGCGGGCGTGGAGACGGTGCGTGCGCAGACCACCGAGCTCGGGGGCATCGCCCGCATCAACGACTCGGGCGTGCGGATCCTGCACTCCGCGCGCGCCCTGAGAAAGGTGGCGGTGGGCAAATGACCACGACAGTGGCCGCGACCTCGGCGCACACGGTCTGGGCGATCGCGCTGGGCGTGGGCCTCGGCGCCGCGGTGATCGTGGCGATCCTGCTCACCGTGCTGGTCTCGACCGTCGACGACATCGACAAGTCGGTGAGCGGCCTGCTCGAGGTCGCCGGGCAGCTCGCCGGGCAGACGGCAAACATCCCGGAGCTCGAGGCCACCGCGCCCGTGCTCGGGTTGATCGTGGAGGAGGCGGTGGTGCAAGACGGCTACATGAACGCCCTGACCGACGGGTACGGCGGCGTATGACCAGCACGCACGCCCTCGCCCTGCTCAGCGTGGTGCTCGCCGCCGTGGTCGTCCTCGTGCTCGCGGTCGCGCTGACCATGGTCCGCCGCGGGCTCGCCTCGATCTCGGGCAACCTGGCCACGCTCGCCTCGGCGCTGAACACCGTCGAGTCCGAGCACCTGCGGCCGCTCGAGCCCGCCGTCAAGGCCATCAACGCCCAGTTCGACGTCATCCTCGGCGCCCTGCCGGGGATCGCCAAGAAGGCCGCGGTGGTCGCCGAGAGGAGGCCCCGATGACCCTGTACTGGATCGGCGACGCGCTGCTGATCGTCGTCATCCTGCCCGTGGTGGTGATCCTGCTGCGCGGCGTGCTGCAGACCGCGCAGGGGATCGTCCCCAGCGTCCGCGAGGTCGCCCGCGTGGCGCACGCGGGCTCCAAGGACCTCGACGCCGCGGCGCTGCTGCTCACCACCCAGCAGCAGGCGATCGACACGATCTCGACCGTCGCCGATTACGGCGGCTCGCTCGACGTGATCCTCGACGACCACGAGGGGGCGTGAGATGCCCGCGGCCGGTGTCGTACTGCTGATCGCCGTGGTCGCCGTGGTCGGTGCGCTCGTGTGGTTCCTGGTCAACACGATCCTCGCGCTGAAGACGATCACCGACGGCCTGGACGAGGCGATCGCCGGGGTCGGCGAGATCGTGGCCAAGACCGAGCCGGTCAACGGCGTGGTCACCACGATCAACCAGCACCTCGACGCCGGCGTGTCCGCGCTCGAGGGGCTGCTGGTCAAGAAGGCCGGGCTGACCGACGCGATGGGCCTGATCGACGGGCTCTACCCCGGGGCCGCGGCCCAGGGGCTGCGCGAGGTGCCCGACAGCACCGGCGTGCGGGTCCCGCGCATCGGCGCGGTCTACACGCGCGGCACGCTCACCCTGGCCCGGCTCGGCCGGGAGGCGCCGATCGCCGCGGCCAGCCCCAACGGGCCGGCCGTGCGCAACCCGCTGTACGCCACCAGCTCGGCGAGCGCGCTGTACCCGGATGCCCGTCAGGGCCGCCCCGCCGCGATGCCGCGCTCGCCGGTGATCGGCACCGACGCGCCGGTGCAGTACCAACCCACCGACGAGCCCGGGGTGCGCCGGCACCTGCCGGGCCGGACCGCGGTGCTCGAGCCCCCAGGGTCGACCGGCGAGTCCGGGGCGCCGCCGCCGGCGCCCGAGCAGCGCGAGGAGCGCTCCTCGCGCTGGCCGCCGCTGATCCCGCGCTGGAAGCGCTTCTGACCGCAGAGAGGAAGGAGACACCGTGCAGACACCCGCGCCGTTTGGCTACGAGCGGGCCAGCAGCGTCGAGGGGGCGATCGCCGCGCTCGAGCGGCTCGGCCCCGAGGCGCGCATCATCGCCGGCGGCCACAGCCTGCTGCCGATGATGAAGCTGCGCCTGGCCAACCCCGAGCACCTGATCGACATCAACGACCTGCACGAGCTCTCCTACATCCGCGAGGAGGGCGATGAGGTGGTGATCGGGGCGCTCACGCGCCACGTCGACCTGCTCGAGTCCGAGCTGCTGGCCGAGCGCTTCCCGGTGTTCCGAGACGCCGAGCAGGTGATCGCCGACCCCGTCGTGCGCAACCGCGGGACGATCGGCGGGTCGCTGTGCCAGGCCGACGCCGCCGAGGACCTCTCGGCGGTGTGCACGGCGCTCGGCGCCAGCGCGGTCATCCGCGGCTCGGGCGGCGAGCGCACGGTGAGCCTGTACGACTTCCACATCGGCCCGTTCATGACCGCGGTGGGCGAGAGCGAGATGCTCACCGAGGTGCGCGTCCCGGTGCGCCCGGGCGCCGGCAGCGCCCACGAGAAGGTCGAGCGGCGGGCCGGCGACTTCGCGATCGCCGCCGCCTCGGCCGCTGTCTGGATCGACGGCGGCACGATCGCCGACGCGGGGGTGGCCCTGAGCGCCGTCGGCCCGACCACGGTCCACGTGGCCCGCGCGCAGGAGCTGCTGCGCGGCGCCTCCCCCTCGGATGACCTGTTCGCCCAGGCCGGGCAGATCGCCGCCGAGGACTGCGCGCCGGTGCCCGACGGTCGCGGGCCGGTCGACTACAAGCGCCACCTCGCGGGCGTGCTCACCACCCGTGCCCTGCGCCGCGCCACAGCGCGCGCCCTGCACCAGGAGGCATGACATGGACAAGATGAACGTCACCGTCACGATCAACGGCGCCCCGGTCTCGCGCGAGGTCGAGCCGCGCCAGCTGCTCGTGCACTTCATCCGCGACACGCCCGGGCTGACCGGGACGCACTGGGGGTGTGACACCTCCAACTGCGGCGCCTGCGTGGTGCTGATCGACGGCGCGCCGGTGAAGTCGTGCACGACGCTGGCGGCGATGTGCGAGGGCCACGAGATCCGCACGGTGGAGTCGCTCGAGGTCGACGGCCGGCTCGACCCGATCCAGCAGGGCTTTCACGAGCTGCACGCGCTGCACTGCGGCTTCTGCACGCCGGGGATGATGATGACCTGCCGCGCGCTGCTCGACGAGAACCCGCACCCCTCCGAACACGAGATCCGCACGGCGATCTCGGGCGCGATCTGCCGCTGCACGGGCTACAAGAACATCGTCGCGGCGGTCCGGTGGGCCGCCGAGCATCCGGCCGCCGTCGGACAGGAGGCGTGACATGGCCACCGTCGAGCAGAACCTCCCCAGTCCCGACCAGGAGCGGCCGATCGGCTTCGGGCGCCTGAAGCGCAAGGAGGACGCGCGCTTCATCCGCGGCAAGGGAACCTACCTGGACGACCTGCGCCTGCCCGGGATGGTCCACGGCGCGGTGCTGCGCAGCCCCTATGCGCACGCGAAGATCGTCTCGATCGACACCGCGCGCGCGCTGGCGCTGCCCGGCGTGGCCGCGGTCATCACGGCCAAGGACCTCGAGACGCTCGGCCTGGCCTGGATGCCGACGATCTCCTACGACACCCAGGCCGTGCTCGCCGGCGACAAGGTCCGCTTCCAGGGCCAGGAGGTGGCGTTCGTGATCGCCACCGACGAGTACATCGCGCGCGACGCGCTGCCGCTGATCGAGGTGGAGTACGAGCCGCTGCCGGCGGTGGTCAACGCCCGCAAGGCGCTGGACCCCGACGCGCCGCTGATCCGCGACGACAAGGAGGGCCAGAGCGACAACCTGGCCAGCCCGACGTGGGAGGCGGGCGACAAGGACGCCACCGACCGCGCCTTCGCCGAGGCCGACCACGTCGTCAGCCGCGACATCATCTACCCGCGCTGTCACCCGGCGCCGCTGGAGACGTGCGGGATGATCGCCGCCTTTGACCCGCAGACCGGCCAGCTGGACATCTACAACGGCAACCAGGCGCCGCACGCCCACCGCACGGTGTACGCGCACGTCGCCGGGCTGGCCGAGCACATGATCCGCATCCGCTGCAACGACATCGGCGGCGGCTTCGGCAACAAGGTGCCGGTGTACCCGGGCTACGTGTGCGCGATCGCCGGGTCGATCGTCGCCGGCGTGCCGGTCAAGTGGATCGAGGACCGCTCGGAGAACCTGATGTCCACCGGCTTCGCGCGCGACTACGTGATGCACGCGGAGATGTGCTCGAAGGCCGGCAGGATCACCGGGCTGCGCGTCGACGTGATCGCCGACCACGGCGCGTTCGACAGCACCGCCCAGCCGACCAAGTTCCCGGCCGGCTTCTTCCACATCTGCTGCGGCTCCTACGACCTGCAGGCCTCGCACGTGAAGGTCAAGGCGGTCTACACCAACAAGGCGCCCGGCGGCGTGGCCTACCGGTGCTCGTTCCGGATCACCGAGGCGGTGTATCTGGTCGAGCGGATGGTCGACGCGCTGGCCATCGAGATGAACGCCGACCCGATCGACCTGCGCATGCGCAGCTTCATCGCCCCCGAGCAGTTCCCCTACGAGACGACGACGGGCTGGACCTACGACTCGGGCAACTACGCGGAGACGATGAAGGTGGCGATGGACATCGCCGGCTACCAGGCGCTGCGCCGCGAGCAGTCCGAGAAGCGGGCCCGCGGCGAGCTGATGGGCATCGGCGTCTCGTTCTTCACCGAGGGCGTCGGCGCCGGGCCGCGCAAGCACATGGACATCCTCGGGCTGGCCATGAACGACGGCGCCGACCTGCGCGTGCACCCGTCGGGCAAGGCGATGGTCTCCCTCTCGGCGCAGACCCAGGGCCAGGGCCACGAGACGACGTTCGCCCAGATCGTCGCCGAGGAGCTCGGCATCCCGCCCGAGGACGTCGACGTCCGCCACGGCGACACCGACAAGTCGCCCTACGGCCTGGGGACCTACGGCAGCCGCTCCACGCCGGTGTCCGGCGGCGCGGTCGCGGTGGTCTCGCGCAAGGTGCGCGACAAGGCGCGGCTGATCGCGGCGACGATGCTCGAGACCCGCCCGGAGGACCTCGCCTGGGAGAAGGGCCGCTGGTACGTCAAGGGCGACCCCGAGAAGGGCGCGCTGATCGAGGAGATCGCCCAGCGCGCCTACAGCGGCGAGCCGCTGCCCGAGGGGATGGAGGGCGGACTGGACGCCCAGGTCATCTACGACCCGCCCAATCTGACCTACCCCTACGGCGCCTACATCGCGGTCGTCGACATCGACCCCGACACCGCCGAGGTCAGGGTGCGCCGCTTCATCGCCGTCGATGACTGCGGGGTGCGGATCAACCCGATGATCGTCGACGGGCAGATCCACGGCGGGCTGGCCGAGGGCATCGGCATCGCGCTGATGGAGGTCATCACGTTCGACGAGGAGGGCAACTGCCTGAACGGGTCGTTCATGGACTACCTGATCCCCACCGCGCTCGAGTGCCCGGACTTCGAGCTCGGCATGACCGTCACGCCCTGCCCGCACCACCCGCTGGGCGCCAAGGGCGTGGGCGAGTCGCCGAACGTCGGCTCCCCGCCGGCGATCGTCAACGCGATCATCGACGCCCTGCACGAGACCCACGGCGTCGAGCACATCGACATGCCCTGCAGCCCGGCCCGCGTGTGGGCGGCGATGCAGGGGCGCGCGGAGCCGCCTCAGTGATCGAATCCGGCCTCACGCGGCGCGCGCAGCAGCTGGCCAGGCAGGGCTTCCCGTTCGTCTCGGCCACCGTGGTGCGCGCCGCAGCGCCGACCAGCGTGCAGCCCGGCAGCGCGGCGCTCGTGCACGCCGACGGCAAGATCGAGGGGTTCGTCGGCGGGGTGTGCGCCGAGCACAGCGTGCGGCTGTACGCGCTGCAGGCGATCGAGAGCGGCGAGCCGCTGTTGCTGCGGATCCTCCCCGACGGCCCCGGCGGGGGCGATCCCACCGCGCCGGCGGAGATCGAGCGCGACCAGGGCTCTGTGACCGTGCGCAACCCGTGCCTGTCGGGCGGGGCGATCGAGATCTTCCTGGAGCCCGCGCTGCCCCCGCCGCGCGTGCTCGCCGTCGGGACGAGCCCGATCGTCGGCGCCCTGGCGGCGCTCGCGCCGCCGCTCGGCCTGGAGGTCGTGGCCGTCGCGCCCGACGGCAGCGAGCCCGCGGTCGGCGCCCTGGCACTCGTGGTCGCCGCCCACGGCCACGATGAGGTGCCGGTGCTCGCCGCGGCCCTGCAGGCCGGCGTGCCCTACGTCGGCCTGGTCGCGAGCCGCATTCGCGGCGCGGCGGTGCTCGAGGAGCTGCGCGCCGGCGGCGTGGAGGAGAAGCTCATCGCCCAGGTCGAGACCCCCGCCGGCATCGACATCGGCGCGCGCAGCGCCGGCGAGATCGCCCTGTCGATCCTCGCGCGGATCGTCGAGGTGCGGCGCTCCGGCCGCGCGCCGGCGTCGCTGTCGGTCGCGGCGACCGCGCTGGATCCGATCTGCGGCATGACCGTCGTGGTCGCGCCCGAGACGCCCTCGCTCGAGCACGACGGCGCGACCGTGTACTTCTGCTGCGAGGGCTGCCGACGCGCGTTCGGCGAGCGCCTCGCCGCCGAGCAGGCCCCATGAGCGCCGGCCGTGTGACCGGGCAGGCGGCGCAGGAGATCCGCCGGCTGGTCCCGGACGTCGAGACGCTGGCCCGGCGCCTCGGCGCGGTGGACTACCTGGTCGAGGAGGCGTTGGCCACCTCGATGTTCCTGGCGCTGCGCCTGCCCCAGCCGCTGCTGCTCGAGGGCGAGGCCGGCGTGGGCAAGACCGAGGCGGGCAAGTCGCTGGCCGCGGTGCTCGACACCCCGCTCGTGCGGCTGCAGTGTTACGAGGGAATCGACGCCGCCGAGGCGCTGTACGAGTGGAACTATCCCCGCCAGCTGCTGAGCATCCGCCTGGCCGAGGCGAGCGGCCAGGCCCTCGACGAGCAGGCGCTGTTCGGCCCGGAGTACCTGATCCGCCGCCCGCTGCTGCGCGCGCTCGAGCACCCCGGGCCGCGCCCGGCGGTGCTGCTCATCGACGAGATCGACCGCGCCGACGATGACTTCGAGGCCTTCCTGCTGGAGCTGCTGGCCGAGGCGACGGTGACGATCCCCGAGCTCGGCACGATCACCGCGACCCACCCGCCGGTGATCGTGCTCACCTCCAACCGCACGCGCGACCTGCACGACGCGGTCAAGCGGCGCTGCCTGTACCACTGGATCGACTACCCCAGCGCCCAGCGCGAGATCGACATCGTCCGCCGGCGCGTCCCCACCGCGGCGGCGACGCTCGCCGTCCAGGTCGTCGACGCCGTCGGGCGCATGCGCGAGAGCGACGTGCAGAAGCCGCCGGGGGTGGCCGAGGCGATCGACTGGCTGGCCGCGCTGGAGCTGCTCGGCGTCGAGGCGCTCGACGTGCAGGCGATCGACCGGACCCTCGGTTCGGTGCTCAAGTACAGCGAGGACCAGGAGGTCGTGCGCGGCGCCGACCTGGGCACGCTGGTCGGTGGGGTGTCAGGGCAGTGACACCTCCATCCCTATCCCCCACCCACCCCGGGGACTCCGACCGCGGCGGCCCGACCGGGACAGCCGCGATCGAGATCTCCACGGTCGTGCTCGACCTGCCCCCGCTCGTCGGCGCCCTCAGCCGCCGCCTGCACGAGGCCGGAGTGCCGATGACCCCCGAGCGAAGCGCGCGCCTGGCCACCGCCCTGGCCCTCGTGCGCCCGATCTCCCGCCGGCGCCTGTACTGCACGCTGCGCGCCGTCGCGGTGACCGACCCGCTGCAGGCGCCCCTGTTCGACGCGGTCTTCGCCGAGGTCTTCGGCGCCGCCCCCGCGCCCGGGGCGCCGGCCGACGACCGCGCCGCGAGCGCCGCCACGCCCGCCCGCCCGCCGGCGTCGCGCCCGCGCGAGGGCGAGGCCCCGCCCGGCGGCGGGACGGCCGCCGCGCCGCCCGCCTCCCGGGGCAAGGGCGAGCGCGAGCAGCCCGAGGTCCCGGCGCCGGTGGTGGCCAGCGAGGAGGAGGTGCTGCGCGAGAAGCACTTCGACGCGCTCGAGCCGGCCGAGCTCGCCGAGCTCTACCGGCTGATGGCGCGGATGCGGATCGCCACCCCGCCGCGGCGCACGCGGCGCGCCGAGCGCGACCGCCGCGGCGAGCGGATCGACCTGCGCCGCACGCTCCGCGGCAGCCTGCGCACGGGCGGAGACCCGCTGCGCCTGGCGCGCCGCCGGCGGCGGATCGTCCCGCGCCGGCTGGTGATGCTGTGCGACATCTCGGGCTCGATGGAGCCCTACGCGCGCGCGTACGTGCAGTTCCTGACCTGCGCGCGCGGCGCCGAGGTGTTCGCGTTCGCCACCCGCCTGACCCGCATCACCCGCGCGCTGGCCACGCGCGACCCCCAGCGCGCGATCCAGCGCGCCGCCGCGGCCGCGCCCGACTGGTCGAGCGGCACGCGCATCGGCGACGCGCTGAAGGCGTTCAACGACCGCCACGGCCGGCGCGGGATGGCGCGCGGGGCGGTGGTGGTGATCCTCTCGGACGGCTGGGAGCGCGGCGACCCGGCGCTCGTCGGCCGCGAGATGCAGCGCCTGCGCCGCCTGGCCCACCACATCGTGTGGGTCAACCCGCGCGTGAGCGCCGCCGGCTTCGCGCCGCGCGCGGGCGGGATGGCCGCGGCGCTGCCGCACCTCGACGCGCTCGTGAGCGGGCACAGCCTCCAGGCGCTGGTGGAGGTCAGCGACGCAATCAGGGGTCAAAGAATGGGGTGCGCCGGGTGGACCCCGTCGTTGCCGACCGAAGAGCCCCCCGACGACCCGTGGCCGAGCGCGACCCCGGTCCCCGGGAGCTCGGTGGCGATGCCCAGCGGTTACGGCCCGACCCGGGGCCGCACCACGCCCGGTTGGAGCCTGGGGTCGTGAGCGAGGGCGCGGTCAAGCGCTGCATCTACCCGGGCTGCGAGCGGCCGGCGGCCCCGCCGCACCCGCTCGGCGGCCCGCAGCCGAGCTTCTGCGCTCTGGAGGAGCACAACGCCCTGACCGCCCACCAGGAGCGCCAGCGCCTGGAGCGCGAGTCGCCGTCAGCGAGCGAGTAGAGAAAGGAACGGCAATGGCAGACGAGGCATATCGCGCGGTGTTCCTGCGGGTCCACCCGACCGGCAAGATGGTGCTCAGCCTCACCACCGAGGCCGACGGCCAGGAGACGAGCTACGCCCAGCTCGTGGCCACCGAGCTCGGGGTGCCCGCACTGGACGTGAAGGTCGTGCCCGCCGACGAGAGCCGCTTCGGCCGCGGCCACGGCTTCAACAGCGCCCCCTCGCCAGCGACCGCGGCGGCGATCAGCAGCGCGACGGGCAAGATCCGCGCCAAGGCGCAGCTGCTCGCCGGCGCCGCGCTGCAGACCGCGCCGGACTCGCTCGCCTGGGACAACGGCGCCTTCCTGCCCTCCGGCGATCCCTCGCGCGCCCAGACGATCGCCGACCTGGCCCTGTACGCCCACGGCTCGGGCGTGCTGCCCCCGGGGGTCGAGGGGGGTCTCGACGCCCAGACGGTCTACCGCGACTGAGCATGAGGCTCGGACCGGAGAACGCGACGCTCACCGTGCGCACGGGCAAGACCGGCGCGGCGGCCAAGGCCGGCCACGACCTGCTGATCGAGGTCGCCGAGTGGAGCGCCACGCTCGACCTGCAGGCCGGGACCGCCCGGCTGACCGCCGACTCGCGCTCGCTGCGCGTGCTCGAGGGGAGCGGCGGGATCCAGTCGCTCGGCGAGGACGACAAGGCGAGCATCAAGGAGTCGATCGACAGCGAGGTGCTCAAGGGGGGCGCGATCGCCTTCACGGCCTCGCAGGTCAGCGGCTCCGGCGATGGCGCGCTCACCCTCAGCGGCGAGCTCGATCTGCTCGGCACCCGCCGCCCGCTCACCGTCACGCTGAGCACCGGCCCGGACGGGCGGCTCAGCGGCAACGCCACGATCAAGCAGACCGACTGGGGCATGAAGCCGTTCTCGACCCTGTTCGGAACGCTCAAGGTGGCCGACGAGGTGCACGTCGCGATCGAAAGGAGACACGATGGTTGAGCTCGACCACCCGTTTCAGACCGGCAAGGGCATCGAAGAGAACTGGCAGCTGGTCACCGATCTCGAGCGCGTGATCCCCTGCGTGGAGGGCGGCAAGGTGCTGGAGCGCACCGCGCCGGACACCGTGCGCGCGGAGATCAAGGTGAAGATGGGCGCGATGTCGATGACCTTCACCGGCACCGTGCAGGTGGTCGAGCAGGACGAGTCCGCCCACCAGACCGTGTTGCGGGTCAAGTCGCGCGAGGCGGGCGGGCAGGGTCACGCCAACGCCGACGTGCGCTTCTCCCTGGGCGACGGCGGCGGGACCGTGCACACCAGCGCGAAGATCACCGGCAAGGCGGCCTCGATGGGCGAGGGCGTCGTGCAGAGCGTGCTCGACGCGCTGATCAAGGATTTCACCGATCGCCTGGCCACGCAGTGAGGCACCGATGGCGTCCCGAACGATGCGCGAGATCCAGGCCGGCGAGATCCCCGTCGACGGCGGCACCGCCGTGCAGGAGGACCCCGACCGACCGGTGTTCCGGGGCCACGGGCCCGACGACTATCTGTGCGCGTCGTGCGGAAACCTGCTGGCGACGGGGATGGGGCCCGAGTACATGACGATGCGGGTGCGCGTCCGCTGCGGGCGCTGCCAGACCATCAACGTCGCCGCCGAGGTGCCGGTGACGATGGCGCGCCGACCGCGGAGGAACCCGTGAGCGCGACGACGCCGCCGATCGGCTTCGGGCGTCGATCGCGCAAGGAGGATGCCCGCTTCATCCGCGGTCGGGGCACGTTCGTCGACGACGTCCAACGCCCCGGGATGTTGTACGGGGCGATCCTGCGCAGCCCGCTCGCGCACGCGGAGATCGACGCCATCGACGTCTCGGCGGCGCTCGCGCACCCGCGCGTGCACGCGGTGATCACCGGCCGGGACCTCGAGGCGCGCGGCCTGGCGTGGATGCCGACGATGTCGCACGACGTCCAGCCCGTGCTCGCCACCGACAAGGTGCGCTTCCACGGCCAGGAGGTCGCGTTCGTGATCGCCGACGACCGCTACAGCGCCCGGGACGCGCTCGAGCTGATCGAGGTCGACTACGAGCCGCTGCCCGCGGTCGTGGACGCGCGCGGCGCGCTGCACCCCGACGCCCCGGTGATCCGAGACGACCTCGCCGGCCGCCTGGACAACCACATCTTCGACTGGGAGGCCGGCGACGCTCCCGCCACCGAGCGGGTGTTCGCCGGCGCCGACGTCGTGGTCGACCAGGAGGTGCTCTACCCGCGCGTGCACCCGGCGCCGATGGAGACCTGCGGCGCAGTGGCCGACTTCGACTCGGTCAGCGGACGGCTGACGCTGTGGTGCACCACGCAGGCCCCGCACGTGCATCGCACGGTTTACGCGCAGCTGACCGGCGTACCCGAGCAGCGCATTCGGGTGATCTCGCCGGACATCGGCGGTGGGTTCGGCAACAAGGTCCCCGTCTACCCCGGCTACGTGTGCGCGATCGTCGGCTCGATGATCACCGGGCAACCGGTGAAATGGGTCGAGGATCGCTCGGAGAACCTGATGTCGACCGGGTTCGCCCGCGACTACCACATGCGCGGAGCGATCGCGGCGACCCACGAGGGACGCATGCTCGCCGTTCGCGTCGAGGTCCTCGCCGATCACGGCGCCTTCAACGCCACTGCCCAGCCGAGCCGCTTTCCCGCCGGCTTCTTTCACGTCTTCACCGGCTCCTACGACCTGCAGGCGGCGCACTGCCACGTGCGCGGCGTGTACACCAACAAGGCGCCCGGCGGCGTGGCCTACGCGTGCTCGTTCCGCGTCACCGAGGCGGTCTATCTGATCGAGCGGCTCGTGGACCGCCTCGCCTCGGAGCTGGCGATGGACCCCGCCGAGCTGCGACTGGCCAACTTCATCGGCCGCGAGCAGTTCCCCTACGAAACGCGGACCGGCTGGGTGTACGACTCGGGCGACTACCAGGCCGCGATGCGCGAGGCGATGCGCCTGGCCGGCTACGAGGAGCTGCGTCGCGAGCAGGCCGAGCGGCGCGAGCGCGGCGAGCTGATGGGGATCGGCATCTCCTTCTACACCGAGGCCGTCGGCGCCGGCCCGCGCGCGCACATGGACATCCTCGGGCTGGGGATGGCCGACACGGCGACGCTGCGGATGCACCCGACCGGCACCGCGGCGCTCGGGATCTCCGCCCAGACCCAGGGCCAGGGCCACGAGACGACCTTCGCCCAGATCGTCTCCGAGGAGCTCGGGATCCCCTGCGACGACGTCGATGTGCTGCACGGCGACACCGACACGACCCCCTACGGGCTCGGTACCTACGGCTCGCGCTCGACGGCGGTCAGCGGCGCGGCCACGGTGGTGGCGGCGCGCAAGGTGCGCGACCGCGCCCGGCTGGTCGCGGCGGCGATGCTCGAGGTCGCTCCGCGTGACCTGCAGTGGGAGCGCGGACGCTGGTTCGTCCGCGGCGATCCCGATCAGGGCGCGACGATGGCCCAGATCGCGATGGCGGCGCACGGGTCGATCGAGCTGCCCGAGGGCGTCGAGGGCGGGCTGGAGGCGGTCGCCGTGTACGACCCGCCCAACCTCACCTTCCCGTTCGGCGCGTACATCTGCGTGGTCGACATCGACCCCGGCACGGCCAAGGTGCGGGTGCGGCGCTTCGTCGCGGTCGACGACTGCGGCACGCGCATCAACCCGATGATCGTCGAGGGGCAGGTCCATGGCGGGCTGACCGACGGCGTGGGCATGGCGCTCATGGAGCTGATCGCCTTTGACGAGGAGGGCAACTGCCTGGGCGGCTCGCTGATGGACTACCTGATCCCCACCGCGGTGGAGGTGCCCGACTGGGAGACCGGCTTCACGGTCACCCCGTCGCCGCACCACCCGATCGGCGCCAAGGGCGTCGGCGAGTCCGCCACCGTCGGCTCCCCGCCGGCGATCGTCAACGCGGTGATCGACGCGCTCGCGCCCCTGGGCGTGCGCCACATCGACATGCCCTGCACCCCCTCGCGGGTGTGGGAGGCGATGCAGGGAAGGGCGGCTCCGCCACAATGACGGCGGTGACCGGACTCGTGCTCGCCGCGGGCGGCTCCACGCGCCTGGGGCGCCCCAAGCAGCTGCTGCCCTACGGCGACGGCACGCTGCTCGGGCACGTGCTCGACACCGCGCGCGCGTGCCCGTTTGACCAGCTGCTGTGCGTGGTCGGCGGCAGCGCGCACGACGTCCGCGCCGCGGTCGACTTCGCCGGCGTGCAGGTCGTCGTCAACGAGCACTTCGGCGAGGGCTGCTCCTCCTCGATCGCCGCCGCGTTGGGCGCGGTGGACAAGCGCAGCGAGGTGCTCGTGCTGATGCTCGGCGACCAGCCCGGCGTGCGGGAAGGCGCGGTGGCGGCCCTACTCGGCGGCCGTGGCTCGGCGCCGTTGGCCGCGTGCGCCTACGCGGACGGTCGCGGCCACCCGTTCGCCTTCGCGCGATCGACGTTTGCGCAGCTCGCCGATCTGCACGGCGACAAGGGGGTGTGGAAGTTGATGGACCGCTACGGGACGGCGGTGGCCGACGTGCCCGTCCCCGGGCCGGCGCCGCTCGACGTGGACACCTGGGAGGACTACGAGGCCGTGCTCGCCCAGGCGGTGGCCTCGTGAACTCGGTCCTGGACAGCGTCGGCGTGTGGACCCGCTCGGGCGAGGGCTGCGCGCTGGCCACCGTGGTGGCGACCAAGCACTCGGCGCCCCAGCCGGCGGGAACGAAGATGGCCGTGAGCGCCGGCGGGCAGGTCTCCGGCGCGGTCTCCGGCGGCTGCGTGGAGGGCGCGGTGGTCGAAGTGGCCGAGGACGTGATCGACGGTGCGCCCGCGCGGCTGCTGCACTACGGCATCGCCGACGAGGAGGCATGGGACGTCGGGCTGCCGTGCGGCGGCGAGATCTCGATCTGGGTCGAGCGCTATGCCCCCGACGGGCTGCAGGGCCGCTTCACCGCGCTCGAGC
>DATAWZ010000108.1:0-3685 GCA_036266975.1 Solirubrobacteraceae bacterium | reverse complement strand
CTCATGTGGGCGCGGGCGGCGAGCGCCGGGACCGAGAGATCCGCGTCGAGGTGATCGCCCATCCACGCCTGCAGCTCGCGCAGCGGCTCACGCCGCGGCGAGGTCGAGCGCATCTGGACGCTGAACTGCGACTGGCCGCCGGGGCGGCGCACGAACATGACCAGCCCGCGCGCGACGTCGAGGGCCAGGCGCGCGCCGTGGTCCTCCTCGACCAGGGCGAGCGCGAGATCGATGCCGGCGGTGACCCCCGCGCTCGTCGCGATGTGCCCGTCACGCACGAAGATCGGGTCGGGCTCGACCGTGACCGTCGGGTAGCGCCGCGCGAGCTCGTCGCACGCCGTCCAGTGCGTGGTCGCGCGGCGACCGTCGAGCAGCCCGGCGCGGGCAAGCAGGAAGGACCCGGTGCACACCGAGGCGGTGCGGCGCGCGCGCGTGGCGGCGCGGGCGATCCAGGCGATCAGCTCCTGGTCGTGCTCGGCGGCGAAGACGCCCTCGCCGCCGGCGACGAGCAGCGTGTCGCAGCGCGGCGCCCGCCCGCGAGCGGCGCCGTCGACGCCGAGTCGCAGGCCGCTGGTGCAGGTGACCGTCGTCCCGTCGGGGCTGAGCAGCTCGGGCCGGTAGTCCGCCCCCAGGCGAGTCGCGACCGAGAGCACCTCGAGCGGACCGCTGACGTCCAGGCTCTGCGCGCCGTCGACGGCGAGGATGAGAACGCGGCGTGACACGGGCAGATCATCGCGCGAACAGCCGGTGGCGTAAAGACCACGTACCCGACGATTTCCGCCACAGCGCGAACCGGCGCGCGCGTCGCGCGCGAGTGGCACGATCCAAGGGGCCGAGATGAGAGCGCGAGCGCGAACGATCGCGGCCTTGGCCGTCGTCGGGGTGGCGGTCGCGGCGTGCGGTCAGGCCAAGCAGCTGCCGGTCACGCCGCTCCCCCCGGCGTCGGTCGCCGACACCCCGGGCGCGGCGATCACGCTCACCACGGGGGTGATCATCGGCTCCGGTCGCGTGCTCGTCGACGGCCAGGGACAGACCCTGTACGGATTCACCTCCGACAGCCAGCGCCAGGTCACCTGTACCGCTCGGTGCGCGTCGGTGTGGCGTCCGCTGGTGCTGACCTCCGGCCAGCGCGTCCGTGCCTCCGGCGGCGTCCAGCGCGGGCTCGTCGGCAGCGATCCGTACCCCGGCGGCGCCGGCCGGGTCGTCACCTACGACCGCTGGCCGCTGTACCGGTTCGACGGCGACCTGCCCGGCGAGGCGACCAGCGATCAGCTGCCCGCCAACGGCGGCACCTGGTTCGCGCTGACGGTCTCGGGCCAGCCCGACTGAGCTCAGGCGAAGTCGTCGGCGGTGTGGGGGCCCACGCAGGCCACCGCGAGCTGCTCGGAAATGCCGCGCGCGACCTCGGTGACCTGGTCGAAGGTCACCGCGTCGAGCTCGGCGATCGCCGTGTCGGGATCGATCGGGTCGCCGAAGACGATGTCCCGCGTGGCGGCGTTGCGCGCCACCGCCCCGGAGTTCTCGACCGCGAGCACGCGCCGGCCGGCGGCGTAGGCGCGCGCCCGCTCGACCTCCTCGTTGGTGGGGCCGTCGGTGCGCAGCTCGTCGACGATCTCGCGCATGCGCGTGTACGCCTCCAGGCACTTGCTCGAGTCAAGGCCCGATCCGAGCTGGAGCATGGGCAGGTCGGCGAACGAGTGATCGACCGCGTAGACCGAATAGCAAAGGCCGCGCTTTTCGCGGATCTCGTCGAACAGGCGCGAGCCCATCGACCCGCCCAGCAGCGTGGCGTAGATGGTCAGCGCCGCCCGGTCGGGGCGGCTGGCCACGTCGATCGACGGCCGGTAGATCATCCGCAGGTGCGACTGGTTGGTGTCGCGCTCCTCGACCAGCGTCTTGGGCGCGAACGGGCCGGGCGAGTCGTAGCCCTCGGGCGTGGGCAGGGCCGGGAAGCGCCCGAACAGCTCGGCCAGGCGGGCATCGTCGGGCACGTGATCGAGGTTGCCGGCCAGGAACGCTCCGCCGCGCGGCCCGGCCCAGCGGCGCGTGCGGAAGGCGACGATCCCCTCGCGGGTGAACGCGCGCAGGTTGTCGGCCGGTCCGAGCACGGTGCGCCCGAGCGGGTGCTCCCCGAACGCGGCCTGGTCGATCAGGTACTCGGCCACCATCGAGGGCTGGTCGTAGGCCCGGTTGATCTCCTGGATGACCACGCCGCGCTCGCGGTCGAGCTCCTCGGCGTCCAGCCGCGGCCGGGCCACGAAGTCGGTGAGCAGGTCGAGCGCCTCGGACGCCGACTCGGCCCGCGCGGTGATGTGAAAGGCGACCATGTCGTGACTGGTGAACGCGTTGAGCACGGCGCCCATCCGCTCGGCGGTCTCGTTGACCTCGCGGTAGGTCGGGTAGCTCTCGCCGCCCTTGAACACCAGGTGCTCCAGGAAGTGCGCCATTCCGTTCTCCTCGGCGCGCTCGGTGCGCGCGCCGGCGTCGAACGCGACCAGGGCGGTCATCGCCCGCGTGCCGCCCATCGGGATGCAATGCACGCGCAGGCCGTTGTCAATCGTCGTGGTCCGAATTGGGGAATCACTCATCGCGAGACACCATAGTCCGTCGCGCACGCGTATCAGGACCCTGCCCATGCAAATCCTCTTGCAGGCAGGGGTTTTGCGCTTCGCGGCGCCGACGGCGCGCTAATGTCGCCGCCGCATGGCCGCCACCGAACAGGACATCCGCCGGCGCCGCCGCGAGCAGGAGCAGCGCGAGCAGGCCCGCCGCCGCGGAGTCGCCCCGCGCCGGCGCGAGCACCCCGGCGCCCCCGACGATCAGCGCGACGTCGTCATCGACTTCCGCGGGGCCAGCGTGCGCTACGGGCGCGACTTGGGCCTCGAGCGCGCGACGTTCACCGTCCGCCGGGGCGAATTCGTCTTCCTGGTCGGAGCGACCGGTTCGGGCAAGTCGACCCTGATGCGGCTGCTGATCAAGGAGCTCGAGCCCACCGAGGGCACGATCCGCGTCGCCGGCCGCGACCTCACCGAGATCACCCGCAAGAAGATCCCCTTCTACCGGCGCAACGTCGGCGTGGTCTTCCAGGACTTCAAGCTCCTGCCCAACCGCACGGTCTACGACAACGTCGCCTACGCGCTGAAGGTGACCGGCGCCTCGCGGCGCCAGATCCGCGACACCGTGCCCGACGTGCTGCGCCTCACGGGCCTGTCGACCAAGCTGCACAACCTGCCCGACCAGCTCTCCGGCGGGGAGCAGCAGCGCGTCGCGGTGGCGCGAGCGTTCGTCAACCACCCGCCGCTGCTGCTCGCCGACGAGCCCACCGGCAACCTGGACCCCGAGACCTCGATCGGGATCATGCAGCTGCTCTACCGGATCAACCGCGCCGGGACCACGGTGCTCGTCGCCACCCACGACAATGCGCTCGTCGATCGCATGCGCCGGCGCGTGATCGAGCTGCGCGCCGGGCGGATCGTGCGTGACGAGGACGCGGGCCTGTACGGGACCCGCGAGGAGACCACCGACGAGCTGGGCGAGCGCCTGCGCATGACCACGCCCCGCCATCGCGCGCCCCAGCCATGAGGTTCGGCTTCTTCACGCGCGAGGCGCTGCGCTCGCTGCGCCGCAACGCCCTGCCGAGCTTCGCGGCCTTCGCCTCGATCGCCGCCACCGTGCTGATCATCGG
>DATAWZ010000107.1:0-10413 GCA_036266975.1 Solirubrobacteraceae bacterium | reverse complement strand
CGAGGCGCTCGTCCTCGGCACCGAGCGTGCCGAGCAGCGGCGCGTCGTCCTCATCACGCTCCGCATCGACGGAGACGGTCGTCGATGCCCGCGACGCCTGCAGGGCCTCCATCACCTGCTCGTCGTCGATCTCAAGGAACTGGCTCAGCTCGGACATCGTCGGGCTCCGGCCGAGCTCGGCGGTCAGCGCCCGCCGAGCGCTGGTCACCTGCAGAGAACGCTCCTTGACCGCGCGCGGGACGTGAACCGCCCAAGTAGCGTCGCGGAAGTGCCGTCGCAGCTCGCCGAGGATCGTGGGCGTCGCGAAGCCGGCGAATCCCGTCCCGCGCGAGGGGTCGTACCGGTCGAGCGCCTTGACTAGGCCGAGCGAGGCCACCTGGACGAGGTCCTCCATCGACTCGGAGGTTCGTGCGTAGCGGCGTGCCAGGCGGCGGGCGAACGGAAGGTAGAGGTGGACGAGTTCATCGCGCGCCTGCACGTCACGAAACTGATGCCAGCGCTGCAGCAGCCGTCGCTCCCGCCGGTCCGCCGCCTCGCTCGTCTGGAGTGGTCCCGGTCCTTGTTGAATGAGAGAAGTCATCGGTAAGCCGTTACCCAACATTGCGCTCGCTCACGCGCAGAGACGGTTCACGCCCGGACGCCGGGGTACTCACCGTCGCACAATGCCTCTCCTTATTCTTCTTCTCATCCTCGCCGTGTTCGGTGGACTCGGAGTCGCCGCGCACTTCCTGTGGTTCGTCCTGATCGTGGCCTTCCTGTTGTGGCTGCTCGGCTTCTTCGTCGGCGGCGCCGTGAGCGCCGGCGAGGCCGGCGGGCGACGCCGCCGCCGCTGGTACGGGCGCTGGTAGCCGACGCGCTCCGACGCGGCGCGAGCTTCTGACGGTGCCGCGCCTACGACGGACGAACTGCTCGAACCCGGGGATCCGCCGACGGCGCCGTGGGCGTGGATCGCAGTACATCCACCCCGACGGCACCGCGGTGAAGGAGCCAGCGGTCCTACGGCGGATCGAGCAGCTCGCCATCCCGCCGGCGTGGCGCGAGGTGTGGATCTGCGGCGACGAGCGGGGACACCTCCAAGCCACCGGGATCGACACCGCGGGTCGCAAGCAGTACCTCTACCACGAGCAGTGGCGCCGCCACCGCGACCGGCTGAAGTTCGAGTCGATGCTCGAGTTCGCCCGTGCCCTGCCGCGGGTGCGAGCTCGGGTCGCTGACGACCTCGAGGGCCCCGAGCTGTCAGCGCCGCGCGTGCTCGCGTGCGCGGTGCGACTGCTCGACCTCGGTTTCTTTCGGATCGGCTCCGAGGAGTACGCGGAGCGCAACGGGTCCTACGGGCTGACGACCATTCGCAAGGAGCACGTCACGGTGCGCGACGGGTGCGCCGTGTTCGACTTCACCGCCAAGGGCGGGGCGCGTCGCGTGCAGGCAATCGACGACGCCGTCGCGCTGGAAGTCGTCCGCGCGCTGCGGCGCCGGCGTGGCGGCAGCGACCAGCTGCTCGCACACCGAGTCGGACGTCACTGGCATGACGTCAGCGCCGACGAGGTCAACCAGTATCTGAAGGGGATCGCCCGCGGAGACTTCAGCGCCAAGGACTTCCGCACGTGGAACGCCACGGTGCTCGCTGCGGTCGCGCTCGCCGTCGATGCGCCGCAGGCGGGCTCGTCCTCCGCGCGCCGGAGCGCCGCGCGGGCCGCTATCCGATCGGTCGCCAACACCCTCGGTAACACGCCCGCGGTCTGTCGCGGCTCCTACGTGGACCCACGGGTCATCGACCGCTACCTCGCCGGCTCGACGATCGGCCACGTCCTCGGTGCCGCCGGCCGCGACCCCGACCTCGACCGGCCTGCGGTGCGCCGACGCATCGAGCGCGCGGTCATCGAGCTGCTGCAGGACTGAGCGCGGCGGCTCGGGGTAGCGATTGGTCATGCCCAAGCACACACGCAACACCGACGGCGACCGCGCGGACGACAAGGACGCGATCCCCAAGCCGTCCGACCAGATGCCCGAGGAGGGCCACCCCGACCACGTCGTGGATGACGTGCCCGAGGCGGGCGAGGGCGCCGCGCGCGAATCAGCGCGGCGCCACGCCCGCGCGGCTCGTCAGCGGGCGCCCTCGGACTCCGCGTGAGAGCCGGCTGCGCGCGCCGTCATCGGCGCGCGAGCTCGTGTTCGGCCGTGTCGAGCACCCCGGCTCGGTCCTTGTGCGCGCGCTCGTACTCACGAACCGCGCGCGCACGCTCGCCGCCGGGGTGCTCGCTGAGCACCGCTCGGATCTCCTGGACGTTCAGCTCGTCGTAGCCGGGCCACGGCTCGCGAGTCCGCAGCCGGCCGAGCCGGTCCAGCACCGTCGAGCGGTCCTCGTGGCGCCGCTCATACGCGGCGAGGATCGCAAGCTGCACCTGCGAGAGCGACGGCAGTCGCCCGACGATCTCCTCGACGGTCAGCTCGTCGTAACCGGCGATCGGCAGGTCGCCCTCGGTGGCCACCGCGCCGCGAGCCTCGCCTTCGAGCTGGGCGACGCCCGGGACCTTTCGGGCCTCGCGCGCGCCACGACGCTTGGCGGTGCTCGCTCCCCGGCCGGCGGCGCCGCGCGCGGAGCGTGACGCCCGCCGCGCGGCGTCGGCGGCACCGATCTTCGAGACGTCGAAGGACGGGTCGTCCCTGAGCTCCGCGCGGACCATCGCGTCGGTGAGCGCGGGCAGCTCGGCGGTGATCGCGGCCAGCGCCTGCTCCTCCTCGCGCCGAATCGATGCCGCCAGCTTGGCGGTCTCGCGATCGTCAACGTCCTGAGCGAGTCGCTCGATCGCGGAGTAGGTCGCGATCTCACGGGCCTCTGCCGCACAGCCGTCCAGGGCGTTCTTGAGGATCTTCTCCTCGCCCCCGGAGCCACGAAGCAACTCGTAGGGCACCATGCTCAACGCCACGGTCTGCCCGGCGATCTCCTGGGCGACGCCGAGTCCGGCGCGCAGCAGATCACGCCCGCCACCTCCGAGCTCGTCACGCCGGCTTCGTACCCGGCGCGCATGGCCCTTGGTCTGTTTGAGGTGACGCTCGAGCGTCGTGCGATAGGAGCCGCGCGGCGTCATCGCGATCTGTGACTGCAGCACGCGGGTCAGCCCTTCTTCGAGCACGAGTGCCTCAGAGAGATACTGCTTGACCTTCTGCTCAGTGTTCGTCATGGAAGGGTCCTCCATCAGTCGTGTAGAGGACGGCTACCCGGATGGCATCGGAGGAAACCGACCGTCCCAGCGAGCCGTGAGGGCGCGGTTCCGGCCAGCAGCCCTGGGTACACGGTGTGATGTGCCCCGTTCACCCACACACGAGGAGGACCCCATGTCGACCGTATTAGATGGCCGGCGAATCGCCTTCCTGGTCGCGCAGGAGGGGGTCGAGCAGGTAGAGCTGACCGAGCCTTGGGCGGCCGTCGTCGAGGCCGGCGGAAACCCCGAGCTGATCGCGCCCGAGAGCGGCCACGTACACGCCTTCAACCACCTGGACCGCGGCGACACCTTCGACGTGGACCGGAGCCTAGACGACGCCCGCGCCGAGCAGTACGACGGCGTCGTCCTGCCGGGCGGAGTGGCCAACCCCGACCAGTTGCGGACCGACGCGCGCGCCGTGCGTTTTCTCCAGGACGCGTTTGCCGCGGGGAAGCCGGTGGGCGTCATCTGCCATGGTCCCTGGACGCTCGTGGAGGCCGATCTGGTCCGTGAGCGGACCCTCACTTCGTGGCCGTCGCTGCGTACTGACATCCGCAACGCCGGCGGCGAATGGGTCGATCGCGAGGTCGTCGTAGACCACGGACTGGTCTCGAGCCGCAAGCCCGACGACCTGCCGGCGTTCTGCGCCAAGATCGTCGAGGAGTTCGCCGAGGGGCCGCACCGCCCGGGCCCAGGCGCCCGCTGACCCCGCTGGAAGTTCGTCGCGCGGCGAGGGGGTCACGCGACGCGCAATCCCCTCGGCGTCGACCAAGCGAAGCTCAAGACCGTTGCCAGGACGGTCGAGGTCGGGGCACAGCGCGCCGTCGCGGAGCATGGGAAGACCGTCGAAGAGCATCGACTCGATCGGCACGTCAGCCTCCGGCGTGTCGGTCCGGACTCCTGAGGCGGCACCACGCGGCGCCCGCACCACCGCCTCAGCGCCGACGGCGTGGGCCACCTTCACGGGCGGCAAGTGCCGCCGCCTCCAGGTCCACGACGAGTGCCTCGTACTCGGCCGCGCGGGCCTCGGTCGGTCCACGCAGGATGGCGGACGGATGGATCGTCACGAATGTGGCCGGGGCAAGACCGCAATCCAGCGGGCGGCCGCGATCGCGCGTGACGCGAACCGACGGGCCGTAGAGCGACCGGGCTGCGGTAGCTCCCAGCGCCACGAGCACGCGAGGGGCCGCCGCCTCGAGCTCAGCAGTGATCCACGGTCGGCAGGCTCTCGCCTCCTCGGCGGTCGGGCGCTGATGGATGCGACGCTTGCCCCGAGAGCGGTACTTGAAGTGCTTGACCGCGTTGGTCAGAAAGACCTCGCGGCGACTGATCCCGGCGTCGTGCAGTGCCCGATCGAGCAGGGCTCCCGCCGGGCCGACGAACGGTCGCCCCTCGCGATCCTCGTGGTCGCCGGGCTGCTCCCCGACGAGCATCAACGACGCCGGCACCGGGCCCCCGCCGAACACCGTCTGGGTGGTCCCGCGCCACAGCTCGCAGCGGCGGCAATCCGCCGCCGCTGCGCGGGCCAGCGCGAGCCCGTCCCGCGGTCGCTCGGGGTTCGAGGCTCGCGGAGCGCCGTTCACCGGAGCTCGGACGTGCGCGTACTCATTGACCCGCTGCGCTCGGCACCGCCCTCGGGCGAGTTGGCGGTTGACGTGATCCCAGTCGAAGTTGCCGAAGAACGCCACGAACACACGCGCACGCGGGACTTCGATGGGGCGCAAGCAGTACGTCGAGCCACGATTTGTACTTCGCCCATCTCGCCGGAGGGACACGTGGGCACCGGTCTGGAGGTGAGCCGACGGGCGGCTTCGCCGAGCTCATTGGATACAGCTTGTAGTGCTCGTCGATCGTCTCGGTCAGAGTTGCTCGCGGACGCCGGCCTCGTGCAAGAGCTCTCGCAGCTGCGCGCTGAGGTCCTCCTCGATGGCCGCGCGCGCCTGGCCGCGGCGCCCGACCGGCAGGATCGTGCGGTGGGCGGCGTCCTCGAGCAGCGCCGCGACTCCGACGTACGCCGCAACGCCGACGAACACCAGACCGACGATCCCGGCGGCGTGCGCGACGCCGGTCGCCGAAGTCAGCTCGTACAGGCCCGAGAGGACAAAGCGGGCCGAGCCGAACAGGATCACCGCCCCGGCGGCGGCCTTTCCGCCGACCAGACCACCCACGGTGAGCATCGCAAACACGCCGGCCACCGACAGGAAGAACACGCCGAGCACGTTGCTGGTGTGGCCAGGCGGCCCGTTGAGGGACGCCAGCGCGAACGCGAGCCACGAGCCGGTGAAGATCCCAAAGCCCGTCGCCACGAGCGCATCGCGCGCGTGGAAGGCGAGCACGGTCGACACCGCCTGCAGCGGCACGGCGAACCCGAGCAGCAGGTAGGCGACCGTGTGCTGCTCGGTAGGTAGAAACCATCCCAGCTGCAGCCCGGCGAGCAGCATCCCGGCTGGGACGAGCGCGAAGATGCCCAACGGCAGCGGCGAGCCAATAGGCCGAAGCATCACGCGTGTCACCGTGTCGGTGCTCGGTTCGCCGTGGTTTAATCCGCGCGAGGCCACGCCCGAGCTGTTACCCCGCGGGCGGGAGCTGAATCTGTCAGCGGCCGTCCTCGAGCACGAGCTCCAGCCACTCCTGGGCAGCAGGGTCGGCTACGACGCGCCGATCTTCACCGGGGATCGGCAGGTCCCGGCACAGCGTGCTGGCGTGGCCGGCACGCAGCGGTCCCGCGCGGATGCCCAACCGCCGCCGGTGAAGGTTGTTCAGCACGACGGAGAGATGACTCCCGGCGAGCGGAGCGCCGCCATGTGCGTCGGCGTAGGCCATGATCTGCTCGGCGACGGCGCGAGCGCGGTCGACGAGGTCGAGCGTGAAGCCGGCTCGCCCGGCGACCAACGCGGTGACACGGCCGATGGCCGCACCGAGCTGTGCTCCCGGCCGCGCATCGATGACGAACTCGCCGTCCCGCACCGGCGCCACCAGGCCGTCGTCGCAATCCGGCAAGGGAGCACCCACGCCCCATGACAGCCAGACCTCGGTTCCTCCCCCGTGACCGGCGCGCAACTCGAACTCGTCGGTGAACGCGTCGATGGCCATCAGGCCCACGCCGCGTCGCGCCGTCGGCCGTGCCCACGAGCCGAGGCCTCGGCCCCAGTCGCGCACGCGGATCTCCAGCCGCGCGCGAAGGCACACGTCGACTGACAGGCGCCCGCCGCCGTTCTCGTAGGCGTGCATGACGACGTTGTTCGCGGCCTCGCTCACCGCGCCGAGCACCTCGTTGAGCAAGCCCGGACGCCCCTCCAGACCGCGGAGGCCGCGCAGCAGCTCGCGCACGACCGCGACGCTGCTGGGGTGCGCTGGGAGCGTGAGAGCGAGGTCGTGGCGACGACGCGCCGAGTCGCGCAATCCGTCGGCAGTGACGGACAGCGGTTCACCATCTGGGCTGGCCCACTGAGGCCGCATCACACTAGAAGTTAGCCACAGGAGCGGCCCGCAAAACCATGTGAGGCCGTCAGGCGTGCGGTAAGACCGCCTCGACTTCAGTCGCCTCGGCTCGACCGTCTTCGCTCTCGCGCCGCAGCCGCTCGAGCGTCGGCGTGATCAACCGCGAGACATGCATCTGGGAGAGTCCGACGTCGCTGGCGATCTGCCGCTGAGTCATCTTTTGGCAGAATCGCAAGTAGAGGATTCGCCGCTCCCGTGCAGGCAGCCGCGGATCGCCGGCGCGGCCGCCGTGTCGAGGACCACCATCTCGATCGCCCGCCGACGCGTCATCATCGGCGCGGTCGCAACGCGGAGTGTCGAGCGGGCGGGGTGTGTGAGCTGGGCCAGTACCTCGAGCCACGCTCGGGGCCGAGGGGATGAACGCCTATCGTGGGCCTCCGCCCGAGCTCGGCGGCCCCGGCGCGCCGCGCACCGGTCAGCTGAAGGGCGCGCTCTTTGACCGAGCGCGGAATGTGGATCGCGGCGCAGTTCACCGAGGATCGGCGGCGTGGCGTACGCGACGAAGCCTCGTTAAGGGCCCTGTACGTCGAGCGCGTTGACCAACCCGAGAGAGGCACCTGTACGAGGTCCTCCATCGCCCGAAGTGCGCGAGTACCGGCGCGCGAGCGGCGGGTACCGGCGAACGGGCTCGTCGCGTGTACGCACGTCACTGGCAAGCCTCCAGCGCACGAAGAGCTGGCGCTCCTTCCGGTCACCGCGCGGCATCGCCGCCTGTCCCCGTGCGAGCGCCATTGGGTTGAGGTGTACCCGACCCCGGGGGACTGAACCGTACCCCACTCGACCCCGTCACCATTGGCCTGCCCCTTCAGGTGTTGAACCGTGCAAGCAGCTCACGGCAGGGGCCGTCGAAGAACGCCTCCTGATCGTCGCCGATCTGCTGCAGAAAGAGTTCGTCCACGCCGGCGTCGGCGAACGACTGGCAATGGGCGACGTACTGATCGAGCCCGGGGCCATGGGGAACGGACTCCGCCACCATGTCGCGAGTGACCAGGGTACATGCCTGCTCGAAGTGCGCGGGCGTCGGGAGCACCTGCGCGAGCTCGCCGGGCAGCGCCTCGTTGGGCCAGCGACGCGCGACGAGGTCGAGGGCGTCGTCGGCGCGGCCGGCGATGCATACCTTGGCGCCGGCTTGGACGGGCTTGCGCTCTCCACCGTGTGCACGGAAGCGCTCGATCAGCTCGGGATCGGGTGAGACGGTGCAATACCCGTCCCCGATCCGGGCGGCGAGGTCCGTCGACCGCGGGCCGAAGCCCGAGACGAGAATCGGAATCGGTTCGACGGGAAGGTCGTAGATGCGGGCGTTGTCGATGCGGTAGTGCTCGCCGCAGTGGCTGCGGCTTCCGCCCTGCCACAGGGCACGAATGACAGTGACCGCCTCCTCGAGCATCGCCAGCCGCGGCTCGATCGAAGGCCACGCCCCGGCGAGGACGTGCTCGTTGAGCGCCTCGCCGCTGCCGACGCCGAGCTGGAACCGCCCGTCGAGGAGCACCGCACACGTCGCGGCGGCGTGGGCGACCAGCAGTGGATGCTGACGGACGGTCGGGCACGTCACGGCGGTCGTTACACGCACGCCCGGAACGGCCGCCGCGATCGCGCCTATCGTCGACCACACGAACCCACTGTGCCCCTGCGCCTCGTTCCACGGGTGCAGGTGGTCGGAGATCCATAGCCGGTCGACGCCGGCGCGCCGGGCGAGGCCGGCTTGGCGGACGAGCTCACTGGGCGAGTACTCCTCGCTGGAGAGGAAGTAACCGATCTTCACGGTCAGGTACGTTGCCCGCTCGCGGCCGACTGAACCCTCAATCAGGGCGGCGGCGGGCGCGGCGGCGCGCTGCCGCCGCGCCCAGCCTGAGGGGAAGGCCCGCCGCTGGGGAGAGAACCCAGCGCGTGGATACCCCCGTTCTCTTCGGTGAATCGCGAGCGGCGATCGATTTGTGCGCGGCGCCGCAGGGTAGCCAGTGAGCATGACTGAGCATGAGCAGGACAAAGAGCACGAAGGCGAGCAGGACCAAAGGCTGAGCGAGAAGCTGGACCGCCTCGCCGGCACACTGCAGCAACCGCACCACGACGACGCCGAGCGCGCGCGGCGCAAGCAGGCCGCTCACGAGGCCGAGCGCAATCCGCGGCGCGGGGTGTGACACAGCGTGCGTGCCGGTGGCGACCATTCACCGGGAGATTGAGGTGCACGCCCAGAGCGCGAAAGAAAATGTCCGGGTCGTCCTCCTGCCGGCGCCGCGAGAGCGAGTTCGCGCGACGAGCAAAGCGCGGTGAGGCGGCGCGGTGCCCGGACGCGATGCGAGCGCCGGACCGCCGCGTCGCCTCGCCGCGCCTCGCGTGGAGCTGCGCCGGCAGCTACGGTTGCCTGACGGTGCGCCCGTCTCCACGCTCAGCTGGGGGTGCTCGGGAGGAAGCGCCGTGCGTGCTGCTCCACGGCTTCCTGGACAGCTCAGCCGGCTGGGAGCCGGCGGGGCCGCGCGTGGGCGCTGGACCTGCCCGGGTTCGAACGCTCTGACTGCCCGTCGCACCCCGGGATCGGAGCGTACGCCGCACGGGTCGATGGAGCGCTCGAGCAGCTGTGCGATGAGCCAGTCGTGCTCGTCGGCCATTCCTGCGGCGGCGCCGTCGCCGTCGAACTGCTGCGCCGTCGGCCCGAGCGGATCGCCGCGGCCCTGATCGCGGCGGTTGGATTCGGTGCTCTGCCGCTGGCCGCCGCCGGCTGATCAACGAGCTGGCCGCCGCGATGCTTCCGCTCGGGTTGGCCAATCCGCTCGTCTGTGGCGCGGTCCACGTGGGCCTCGTCGCGCGCCGCCCCCCATCGCCGGGGCTGCTGGCTCGAGCGCCGTGCTCGGCGCCGCGCGGGCGCTGTCGGCGACCGTTTGAATGCGCGGGCGAGTTGCGCGTGATCTGGGGCGAGGGCGACCGGCTGGGTTCCAGTCCGGCAGCCGAGGCGGTCCGAGCCGCCGTTGCCCGGGCATGCGTGGAGATCCCCAAGTGGAGCACCACCCCCAGGTCGAAGCGCCCGAGCGACTGCTCGCAGTGATCGAAGGCTCCTGCCAGCGAGCGCGACCGCCGCAAGCCGGCCACGGCTCAGCCGAGGAGGAGGGGGCATGAAGCCGACCAAGAAGGACACGACGCCCAGGCCGTCCGACCAGTTACCCGAACAGGGCAGACCACCTCCTCGACGATGTGGTGCAGGCGGGCGAGGGGGCGGCGCGCGAGTCCGCCCGTCGCCACGCGAAGCCCGTGCGTCGATGAGAGCGCCGGGACGCGCCGGGTTTCGACGCGGCCGGCAGGGGACCCACTACTCGCGAAATGCCGAGGGCAAGTTCGGGCCCTCCTGCAGGACGGCCACACCCACGAGACCGCCCGGGCGCTGCACCTCACCCCGGGGTTGGTGTTCATGATCGCCACCGGGCTGGCCCGCCGACGGCCGCGATGCGCCCGAGGAGCCGGAGGCGAAGGGGGGCTCCGCCCGGCAGCTCGCAGCACCTCGTTGGCCCCGCCCCGCGCTCGACCCGACCCGCAAGCCCGCCGTGATGGACTGGGTGCCGGGGCCGGGGGGGCGTGAGCGCTCGGCTGTCCACGCTCGCCGCCGCCTGGTCGCTGGTGCGCGAAATCCGAGGCAGCGCGTCCGCTCAGGGCGCAGCGCCACTCAGCGCCCGCGAGCGGCACGTGATTCATCGCGCGTGCGTGTCACCTGGCGCGAACG
>DATAWZ010000106.1:0-64672 GCA_036266975.1 Solirubrobacteraceae bacterium | reverse complement strand
CGACACCAAGTTCTACCTGGCGCTGATCCGCAGCGTGATCCGCCACGGCTGGTACGACGCCGGACACAGCCTGGGGGCGCCGTTCGGCCAGAACCTCAGCGACTTCCCCCAGGGCGGCGACGACCTGAGCTTCGTGCTCATCCGGGTGCTGGCGCTGTTCACCTCCAACCCGGCGCTGGTCGACAACCTCTTCTACCTGGCCACGTTCCCGCTGATCGCCGCGAGCGCCTATCTCGT
Source organism: Solirubrobacteraceae bacterium (assembly GCA_036266975.1). Lineage (GTDB taxonomy): Bacteria > Actinomycetota > Thermoleophilia > Solirubrobacterales > Solirubrobacteraceae > DATAWZ01. Next base: position 64,435 of record DATAWZ010000106.1, on the reverse strand, counting down.
CGCGGTCCGCCTGGGGGTCAGCCGCGGCCCGGCGACGCTCGTCGCGGTGCTGTTCGCGCTGCTGCCCTACCACTTCTACCGCAACGAGTCCCAGCTGCTGCTGTCGGCCTACTACTCGGTGCCGCTGTCCTGCTACCTGTTCCTGACCGGCGTGCAGGGGACGCCGCTGCTGACCCGCCGCGCGGGCGGGCGCCTGCCGTGGCTCTCGCGCCGGACGCTCGCCACGCTCGGGCTGTGCGCGGTGATCGGCTCGGCGGACTTCTACTACGGCGCCTTCGCGCTCGTGCTGCTGGCCGCCGGCGCGCTCACCGCGCTGATCGCCCGCCGCGGGCGGGCGGCGGCCGCGGGGCTGGCGGCGTGCGCGGTGCTGATCGGGGCCTGCCTGTGCGCGAACCTCGCCCCGAGCCTGCTCTACCGCGCCGAGCACGGCAACAATGCGCTGCTCGAGCGCAGCCTGTCCGACACCGAGCTGCTCGGGCTCAAGCCCGCCCAGCTGCTGCTCCCGGTCCGGGACCACCGCCTGAAGCCGCTGGCCAACCTGAACCGCAACTTCGCCGCGAAGCAGGGCGTCGGCTACTGCGAGCAGTGCTACGAGACCCTGGGCACCGGCGGGGACATCGGCTTTCTGTGGCTGCTCGGCGGCGCCATCGCCGCGGTGCTCGGCGGCGGTGCGCTGCTCTCACGCCGGCGCCTGTACGGGCCGCTCGCGCTCGGCGTGCTGCTCTCGCTGCTGATCGCCTCGGTCGGCGGCCTGTCCGACCTGACCGCCTACTTCATCACCCCGGACATCCGCGGCTGGAACCGGATGTCGCTGTTCATCGCCTTCTTCTCGCTGCTCGCGCTCGCCCTGCTGCTCGAGGCCGGCCGGCGCGCGCTGGCCCGTCGCGGAGTGCGGGCCCGGTGGTGGGCGGTGATGCTCGGCGCCCTCGTAGTGCTCGGCGTTCTCGACGAGACGAGCACCGACTTTATTCCCAATTATTCAGGCGCGGCCATTCAGTGGCGCAGTGACAGCAGCTTCTTCGGCACCGTCCAGAGGACGCTGGGCGCCGGCGCCTCGGTGTTCGAGCTGCCGTACGTCCCGTTCCCGGAGGGCTACGGCGCGGCCACCAGCGCGCAGGGCTTTGCCAGCCCGACCTACGGGACGACCTACGAGGAGGCGCGCGGGTACATCACCTCGACGTCGCTGAACTGGAGCTACGGCGCGATGAAGGGCCGTCCGGCCGACTGGGAGGCCGCGCTGGCGGCCAAGCCGCTCGCGGTCGCGGTCGCCGCCGCGACGCTGAGCGGCTTTCAGGGGCTCGTCATCGAGCCGAGCGGCTACGGCGTCCCGCGCCGGGAGCTGATGGCCGCGCTGCGCTCGCAGCTCAGACAGGCGCCGGTCGTCAGCCAGCTGCGGGACGTGTGGTTCTTCGACCTGCGCCCGTACGCGGCGCGCCTGCGCCGGCGGCTCTCGCCGGTCGAGCAGCAGCAGGTGCGCGCGGCCACGCTGCACCCGCTGAAGGTGAGCTGCGGCTCCTCGGCGCTCACGCTGAACGGCGGGTCGGCGACCAATCCGGTGACCGCGACCTTCTCCGCGCAGCTCACCGGGCTGCTCGGGCCGCTGCTCGCGCGGTTCCCGGACGGCAGCGTGCAGACCGTGCGGCCCGTGGACGGCGCGGCGACGATCAGCCATCCCGTCCGACTGGCCCGGCCGTCAGGCCCACTACAGTTCTTCGCCACGACGCCGGTGCCCGCGGGCTATGACGTCCAAGTGGCCGCGGCGACGTTGACCCCACAGGCTTACCAGCCACTCACGCCGCCCCTGGCCTCTTCGATCCAAGCGGGGTATCCAGCACCGACGTGTCAGCTCCAGCCGGGACTCTCGCCTCAAGCGCCCTAGCCGCCCGCACGCGGGCCCGCCCACGCGAGGACGAGCGCGCCGAGCGGCGCTCGGACCTCGGCCCGACGCTGCTGTGCGCGGTCTCCGCGACGGCGATCGTCGGCGCCTGCCTGGTCATCGTGGCGCTCGCCGCCCACGCGGCGAGCTTCCTCTCGCCCACCGCGACGGCACAGCGCTACCCGAGCTGGATGTCCGGCCCGCTCTCCGGGCTGTGGCCCGGCGCGGCGCCCTCCGGCCACGAGCTGCAGTGGCTGGTCTGCGGCCTGCTCGGGCTGACCTTCGCGGCCTGGGTGCTCGTGGTCCTGACCGCCTCGCGCGTGCGTCCCGCCTGGATCATCGGCGCGGTCGTGCTCGCCGAGCTGATCCTGCTGCTCGGCCCGCCGATGCAGTACACGGACGTCTTCAACTACATCAACTACGGCCGCATGGGCGTCCTGCACCACCTGGACCCGTACACGACGCTGCCGATCCACGGCCCCCACAGCGACCCGGCCTTCGCGATCAGCAACTGGCACCACCTGCGCTCGCCCTACGGGCCGCTCTTCACGCTGTTCACCTACGCGCTGGTCCCGCTGGGCGTGCCGGCCTCGATGTGGACGGTCAAGGTCCTGATGGTCGTGCTCACCAGCGGCGTGCTCGCGCTCGTCTGGCGGCTGGCGCGCCACTTCGGGCGCCCGCCCGCGCTCGCGGTCGCCTTCGTCGGGCTGAACCCGATCGTGCTGATCTGGGGGCTCGGCGGCGTGCACATCGACGTGCTGATGACGCTGTGCGCGCTCGGCGCGGTCAGCCTGCTCCTCGCGCCGCCGCAGCGGCTGCCGAGCTGGACCCCGCCGGAGGCGCTCGCGGGCGTGCTGCTCGTCGCGGCGGTCGGCGTGAAGGCGTCGGCCGTGCTGTTCCTGCCGCTGGCGATCGCGATCGCCCCGCGACGCCGGCCCCTGCTGATCGGGCTGGTCGGCGCCGGGGTGGTGCTCGGCGCGGCCACGCTCGCGGCCTTCGGGCCGCACCTCGGCGGTCTACGCGCCCAGAGCAAGCTCGTCTCGCCGGAGGGGCTGCCCAACCTGTTCGGGCTGATCGTGGGGCAGGGCGGCGATACGACCAAGCTCGAGGACCTGATCACGCTCGCCGCCGGTGTCGTCGTGCTGCTCGCCGCGGTGCGCGCCTGGCGCTCTCCGCGGACGGTGATGGCGTGCGGCTGCGCCGCGACCTGCGCGGTGATCTTCAGCCTGGGCTGGAGCGCACCGTGGTACGTGATCTGGGCGCTCCCGTTCGCCGCGCTCGCGCCCGCGCGGCGCTGGCGGGTGCTGCTGATCGTGTACACGATCTACGCGCTCGTCGCCTCGTGTCCGACCGTCTTCCAGATCGAGCACGCGCTGCATTTCCTGCCCCGCAACGGCACCCTCGGGGCAGCGCACGTGCGCTACTTCGATGCCCTGGCCGCGCAATAGCGGATGGCCCTCGTGAGCGACAGCGCCAGCGCACTGAGCCTGCGTCCGGGACGGCTGCCTCGCACGGCCGAGCGCGACCACGAGCAGGGCCGGCGGGCGCTGGTCATCGCGGCCGCGACCGCCGCCCTGGCCACGCTGGTGGTGGGCAGCGCGATGCTCGTGCTGATCTCGGCCTCGCGCTCGACCTTCCTGACGCCGACCACCGATCCGGCCTACTTCCCGCGCTGGATGGCCGGCCCGCTGGCCGGGATCTGGCCGCGGGCGCCGATCAGCGACGAGGCGCTGCGCTGGCTGGTGAGCGGCCTGCTCGGAGCGATGTACCTGGGCTACGCGGTCACGGTCGGCGTCGGCGCGCGGATCGGCGCGCGCTGGGTGATCGGCGTGATCCTCGCCGTGCACGTCCTGTTCCTGCTCGCGCCGCCCCTGCAGTACACCGACGTCTTCAACTACATCAACTACGGGCGCATGGGCGTCGTGCACCACCTGAACCCGTACGCGACCGCGCCGATCCTCGAGCCCCACGGCGACCCGGCCTTCGCGCTGAGCAACTGGCACTGGCTCGTCTCGCCCTACGGGCCGCTGTTCACGCTGTTCACCTACGCGCTCGTGCCGCTCGGAGTGGCCGGATCGTTCTGGGCGCTGAAGGTCGTCATCTGCCTGGCCAGCCTGACCACGCTCGCGCTGGTGTGGCGCTGCGCGGAGCTGCTCGGCCGCGACCGCGTGCGGGCGATCGCGCTGGTCGGCCTGAACCCCCTGGTGCTGCTGTGGGAGCTCGGGGCCGACCACAACGACATCCTGATGATGCCCGCGCTGATGCTGTCGGTGTATCTGCTGCTGCGGGCGCGCGCCTGTGTTGACGGCGATGGCGAGGGGGCGGGGCGCGGGCGGCTGGAGGCGCTCGCCGCGGCCGCGCTCGTGCCGGCCATCGCGATCAAGGCCGCGGCCGCGGTCGTCGTCCCCGTCGCCTTCGCCGCCGCGCCCCGGCGGCGGGCCTTCCTCGCCGGCCTGGTCGGCGCCGGCGTGGTCATGGGCGCGCTGAGCGTCCTGTTCTTCGGGATGCGCCTGCCGGGCGTCGGCACGCAGACGAGCCTCGTCACCGACGTGGGCCCGCCCAACCTGATCGGGTGGCTGATCGGCACCGGCGGCGAGACCAACGCCCTGCGCACGCTGCTGACCGCCGGGGCGGGGTTCGTCGTGCTCGGCGCCACGCTGCTGGCCCTGCGCCGCGACCGCGACTGGCTCGCGCTCGCCGGCATCGCGCTGGCCACGGTGTGGCTGACCACGAGCTGGTTCACGCCGTGGTACGTGGTGTGGATGCTCCCGTTCGCCGCGCTGGCCGTGCGCCCGCGGCTGACCGTGGCCATGCTGGCGATCGGGGCCTACCTGCTGGTCGCGTTCGGACCGGAGGTCTCGCCGCTGCTGCACACGCTGCACTTCAACCCCGACGGGTCCTCGCTCGGCCTGGCGCACTCGACGGTGATCGACCACCTCGTCCAGTAGCTATTCGCCGGGCGGGCGCAGCCCCAGGGGCGCGACCGCGCGGCGGCGGCGCTGGATCTCGCGCCGCGCGCGCCGGGCCCTGGGCAGGCGCTCGAGCGCCTCGCGATAGCCGCCGAGCAGCTCGCGCTCGCGCAGCAGCACGTGGCCGAGCGCGAGCAGCTCGTAGCCGGCGAGCAGCGGCAGGTCGCGCGCGAGGGCGCCGGGGCGATCGTTCTTGACGATCATCAGGTAGCGGTTGCGGAACTGGGCGCGGCGGTCGGCGGCGGGGACGCGGGCGCGCGTGGACGGGCCATAGGAGCGCACGTGCCAGGCGATCGCCGCGGGCTCGTAGGCGCAGCGCCAGCCGAGCAGCTGCGCGCGCCAGGCGAGGTCGACGTCGGAGGCGTACTTCTCGAAGTCCTCGTCGAACGGCTGCCCGTCGACGGCGCAGTCGACGAGCATCTGGCGGCGATACAGCGCGGCGGCGCCGTCGGCGCCGAAGCACTCGCCGGGCCGGTCGTAGTCGCCCACGAAGCGGCCGTGGGCGACGAGGTTGTTCTTGCGCCGGCGGTCGATGACCATGCCGGCCGCGTCGATCTCGGCGAGCGGGCGCCCCGGGCCGAGCGTGCGCACGAGCTTGGGCGCGACCGACCCGACGTTCGGCTCGGTGAGCCGCGGGCGGGTTCGCTCCAGGAAGTCCGGCGCGAGCTCACAGTCGGCGTTGAGCAGCAGGACCTCGGGCGCAGCGGTGTGGGCGATCGCGGCGTTGTTGGCCGCGCACCAGGTCAGGCGGCTGCGCAGGGTGAGGACCTCGGCGCCCGCCTCGCGGGCGAGCGCGGCGGTCCCGTCGCGGCAGCCGTTGTCGATCACCGTGACGTGGGCGTCGGGCTGGGCCATGGCGGCGGGCAGCGAGGTGCGCACGTCCTCGGCGCGGTCGCTGCTGATCAGCAGGATGTCGGTGCGGGAGCCCATGCTCGCTGCGCGGCAGTCTGGCGCACGCCGCGCGCGGCGGGGGTGCGTTGCCGACTCCGAGGGCGTCCGGGGCGAAAGTCGGCCCGTTCCGGGGCGCTTTGTCGAGTTTGAGGCATATAGCGCCCCAAAACAGGGCAAACGGCCGCCGAGGGCGACTCCGGTCAGCCCGAGAGCGCCTCCTGGTAGACCGCCGCGGTCGCCTGCGCGGTCGCCGCCCACGAGAACCTCGCCGCGCGCGCCCGGCCGCGCGCGCTCCAGAGCGCGCACTCGGAGAGCACGCGGCGCACCGCCGCGGCGATGTCGTCCTCGTCGAGCGGGTCGAAGTAGACCGCGGCGTCCCCGCCCGCCTCGGGCAGCGCGGTCGCCCGCGCGAGCGCGACCGGCACCCCGCGGGCCATCGCCTCCAGCGGCGCGAGCCCGAAGCCCTCGTACAGCGAGGGATGCACGAGCGCATCGGCGCCGCGCATCAGCGCGTCCAGGCGCGCGTCGTCGATCGCGCCCACCAGCTCGACGCCGGGGGCCTGCAGCGCCGGCCCCTCGCCGCAGTCCGGGCCGGCGAGCAGCAGCCGCTGCTCCAGCCCCTCGGCGCGCAGCCGCGTGTAGGCGCCGACCAGCCGGCGCAGGTTCTTCTTGGCCCGCAGCGCCCCCACGGCGAGCAGGTACGGGCCGCCGTCCGCCGCGGGCACCGGCGCGTCGCCGAGTGGCAGGACGGGGGCGCTGAGCACGACGCGGGTGCGCTCGGGCGCGATCCCCCAGCGCTCGCAGACGTCACGGCGCGTGAACTCCGACACGCAGATCACCCGCTCGGCCGACCGCGCGCAGCGCCGGGCGAGCAGCCGCAGCTTGGCCCGCGTTCGCGGGCGGAAGTCCTCGGGGTGGGCCTCGAAGGCGAGGTCGTGGACGGTGACCACGCCCTTGCACGGCCGCCGCAGGGGCAGGAACAGGTTCGGCCCGTGCACGAGCGCGCTGCCCTGCGCGCGCAGGCGGCCGGGCAGCAGCAGCTGCTCCCAGAGCACGTCGGCCGCGCGGGGCGGGCCGTAGAGTGCGCTCACGCCCAGCGGCGCGAGGGCGTCGGCGAGCGCGCGGGTGTAGGCGGCCGACCCCCACGGCAGCGGCGCCCGGGCGTGACGCCCGTCGAGGACGCAGCCGGTCAGTGCAGGAGGCACAGGCGCGCGAGCCCGGGCGGCCCCGGCGCGGCGAAGACGCGCGAGCGCCAGTCCAGCGAGAGCGGCGCGAGCGCGAGGTCGGCCTCGGCCGCGTCCGGGAAGGCCAGCGCGCCGCCGGCCTCGCGCAGGATCAGCTGCCCGGCGGCGATGTCGACCGACCGGCACCCGGCGAGGGTGATCATCCCGTCCAGGCGCCCGCTGGCCACGTAGCAGAGGGTCAGCGCGATCGAGCCCAGCGCGCGCAGGCGCTCGATCCCGCAGGAGGCGAGCGCGGTCGCCGTCTCGGCCACCAGCGAGGGACGGATGAACTCGAGCCCGACGAGCTCGAGCGACGCCTCGGGATCGAGCGCCGCCAGCCGCGCGCCGTCGAGGAACGCCCCGCGGCCGACGTGGGCCCACCACTCCTCGCCCGAACAGCCGTCGCGGACATAGGCCCAACGCACGTCGCCGAGCAGCGGCCCGGTGGCGACGGCGATCGACACGCTCCAGGCCAGCCCGCGCTTGGCGTTGCGCGAGCCGTCGATCGGATCCACGATCACGTGCATCGACCCGCCCCCGGCGAGCACGACCTCTCCGCGCTCCTCGGAGATCACGGTCAACGGCAACCCCGTGCTCTCCAGCTCACCGATGATCGCGTCCTCGGCGACGCGGTCGATGACGTAGGCGATGTCGCCGCCCTCGCCGCGCCCGGTGGGGCGAGCGCGCTCCTCCGGCGGGGTCAGCGCGACCGCGCGCACCGCGGCGGCCTGGGCCCGGCGGCAGATGTTCAGCCAGTCGGCGTCGAGCGCCGCCTCGGTGGCGGGAAGGGCCATGGACGCAACATGCTGACATGCGCGCACCCGATCCGGGGACATCGGGCGTACCATGACGGCGGCATGGCAGCCTCATATTTGCCGCGAACGGCGCCGCTGGAGGTCCCGGGCCAATCGCGAATCTTCGAGATCCCGATCGACCTCGCTCGGCCCGCTGAGCTCCTGCAGCGCATCTCCGGCTGGGCCGGTGCCGGGGGCCCGGCGCGACGCGTGATGTACGTCAACGCCCACGTGCTCAACCAGTCCGCGGGCGACGCGCGCCTGCGGCGAACGCTCCAGGACGCCGACCTGGTGTACTGCGACGGCTACGGGGTGCGCCTGGCCGCGCACGCGCTGGAGGCGCCGATCCCGCACCGGATGACCGGCGCCGACTGGATCTGGGACCTCTCCAAGCTGTGCGAGACCGCCGGGCACTCGGTCTTCCTGCTCGGCTCGGACCCCGGGATCGCCGCCGAGGCGGGCCAGCGGCTGCGCCGGCGCTTCCCCGATCTGCGGGTCGCGGGGACCCACCACGGCTACTTCGACATCGGCTCCCCCCACGACGAGCGGGTGGTCGAGCACATCAACGAGACCGCCCCGGACATCGTGCTGGTGGGGATGGGGACGCCCAAGCAGGAGCTCTGGGTACGTCACAATGCCCCTCGGCTCGACGTCGATGTGGTCTGGACTGTCGGCGCCCTGTTCGACTACGTCTCCGGCCGCGTCCCGCGCGCGCCGGGTTGGTTGGCCGACAACGGACTGGAATGGATATTTCGCCTGGCGATCGAGCCACAGCGCATGTGGCGCCGCTACCTGCTCGGGAATCCCGTTTTCATCTCCCGGGTCGCACGACAGGCCCGGGCGCCCCACAAGGGGGCACCGGCGTCCTGAGGCGCCTTGCCGCCCCGGTGGGCGGCCTGCTGCTCGCACTCGTCGCGCTCTACATCGTCCACCACCTGGCCGTCCACCAGGGGCTGGCGATCAGCCGCGCGCACGAGGCGCTGCACCCCGCGCTGCGGGTGATCCTCGCGAGCCTCGGCCTGTTCGCCGTGTGCGGCTACGGCGTCGTGCGCCTGGCCCTGCCCGCCTCGCTGCGCCGACACGAGCCGCTGTGGATCCTGCCCGTCGGCGCGTGCGCGGCGTCGGTGCTGATGACGCTGCTCGGCTACGCGCATCTGCCCTATCACGTCAACCTCTGGTTGACGATCGCCGCCGGCGCCGCGCTGTCGCTGTACGCGGCGTTCCGCTGCGGGCCCCTGCCGCGGGCGCCCGGCGGCTGGGGCGGCGTCCTCGCCGCCGCCTACGGCGCGGCGCTGCTCGGCTTCATCGTGCTGATCCCGCTGCTGCGCGCGGATTTCGCCACGGTCACCGGCACCGGCTCGGACGCGCACCTGGCGGCGGGGAGCGCCCAGTTCCTGCAGCACTACACCCCCGGCTCCTTCCACGTGGCCAGCCCGGTGGACACGATCCCGCTGCAATGGCGCTCGAAGGTCCCGATCTACTACGTGTTCGCGGCGGTCTCGAGCCTGGCCGGGCTGCAGACCTTCCAGGTGCTGAGCACCCTGGAGGCGGTGATGCTCGCGCTGATGGTCGTGGGCTTCTTCCTGCTCTGCCGCGACGTGATGGGGATGGGGGTGCTCGCGGCGATCGCGGCGAGCGCGATCGTCGGGCTCGACCGCATGGTCGTGCACACGATCACCCATCCCTACTACAACCAGACCTGGGGGATGTTCACGATCCCGTTCGGGCTCGTCCTGGCCTGGTCGGCGACCAGCCGCACGCGCAGCGGCGGCTGGCCCGGGTTCGTGCTCCTGGTGCTCGTGCTCGGGGTGTGCGCGTTCGCCTACCCGCTGGCCGCGCCGATTCCCGCCGGCGCGCTGGTCGTGTTCTGGTGGTTCGAGCGGCGCGGGCAGCGCCGCCGCGGCGAGCCGGTGGCTGACCTGCACCCGCGCGTGCTGTGGGGACGGATCTACCACGGCCCGAAATCGCTGCTGCCGATCGTCCCGATCGCGCTGCTGCTGATCATCCCGATCCGCGGCGTGTGGGAGAAGATCAGCAGCGGCTGGAACGTCGTCTTCGACCCGCTGATCTCGCTCAAGGGGTGGGGCGGGGACCTCAGCGGCTACTTCCCCGAGGGCCAGTACTTCGGGCTGCCGACGTCGCATTGGCTCGCGATCCTCGCCGCGCCGATGGTCATCGCGGTCGTGCTCGCGCTGCGCGGGCGGCCGCGCCCGCTCGGCTGGGGGCTGCTGGCGATCTTCGCCGTGGGGCTGCTCGGCGCGCTGTGGTTCCGCATCCGCCCGCACGGCTACTACTTCGAGTACAAGCTGCTGTGCTTCACCGCGCCGGTGTTGATCGTGGTCGTCGTCGCCGGCCTGGAGCGCCTGAAGCTCGTCGGCGCGCTGCTCGGGATCGGCTGGCTCGCGCTCGCCTTCGGCGCCGCTCGCGCGGAGATCAAGCCGCTCGGCCCTGAGCTGTCGCCGTCGATGATCGACCTGCAGCACCTCAACCGCGCGGTGCCCGATGGCGCCTCGATCCGTCTCGACATGGACCCCCCGCTGCAGCTCTGGGTCGCGTACATGCTCGCCGACCACCCCGTGTGCTCGCAGACGCCGCTGCTGAACACCGCGTACCCGCACGTGCCGGAATCGCGCAAGGCGGACTACATTCTGGCCGACTACCAACTCGTTCACCCGTTCGACGCGCTCGGTCCGCCGGTGCGATTGATCGGCCCCGAGTTCCGTCTCTACCGCGAGAACCCCGACACCCCCGGCATCGATCGTTGCTCGACCAAGCGCGTGCAGACCGTGACCTCGCTCTCGGGCAGTTGACCCGAGCCTGCGCATGGTGCGGCGCCACCGAGGCGGGCGAACTCCTGCCCGGGCGCCGTCGGTGCCCTCGCTGCGGCGTGGGCACCAGCGACCCCTGGCCGAGCGAGGCCGAGCTCGACGAGGCCTACGCCGGCGCCTACCGACCCACGGGCGGGCGCTTCGCCGGCCCGGGCGACCGCCTGCTGCGCTTCACCCGCTCGCGCCTGGCCGAACGCATCGAGCAGATCGCCCCCGAGGGACCCGTGCTCGACGTGGGCGCCGGTGAGGGCTGGCTCGTGGAGGCGCTCGGGGCCCGCGCGGTGGGCATCGAGCGCGGCGACGGGCCGTGGCCGGGCGGGCCGTGGGCGGCCGTGATCTTCTGGCACAGCCTCGAGCACCTGCCGGCGCCGCGCGAGGCGTTGCGGCAGGCGGCGAGCGAGCTGCGGCCCGGCGGCGTGGTCGTGCTCGCGCTGCCCAACGCCGCGAGCCTGCAGGCGGCGGCGTTCGGCGGGCGCTGGCTCGCGCTGGACCCGCCGCGCCACCTCGTGCACGTGCCGGCGAAGTCATTGCTCGCGGGCGCGAGCGACGCGGGGCTGCGCGTCGAGCGGGTCAGCTACTGGCGCGGTGGGCAGGTGCTGATCGGGTGGCTGCACGGCCTGGTCGGCCTGCTCCCCGGACACCCGAGCCTGTACGAGGCGCTGCGCGTCAGCTCCGCGCGCTGGACGGCGGTGAGCCCGGCCCGGCGCGCCTACGCGATCGCCGCCGGCCTCGTGCTCAGCCCAATCGCGCTCGCGTGCTCGGCGCTCGAGGTCGCCTGCGGACGGGGCGGGAGCGTCTACGTGGAGGCGCGCCGTGCCTGAGGAGATGGGCGGGGGGCCCGGCTCGCCGGACGACCGAACAGACGCGGGACCCAGCGCGACGGCCTGCGGCCGCCGCGCCACCGACGCCGGGCCGGCTGCGCCACGCCCTCGGGGCAAGGGCGACGCCAAGGTCGTGGTCGTGATGCCGGCGCGCAACGCGGCGCGCACCCTCGAGCGCACGGTCTCGGCGATCCCGCGCGACTGGGTGGACGAGATCATCCTCGTCGACGACAGCTCGACCGACGACACGGTCGCGCTCGCGCGCACGCTGCCGCTGCAGGTGATCTGGCATCCGCACAACGTCGGCTACGGCGGCAATCAGAAGACGTGCTACCTGCAGGCCCTGCAGCAGGACGCCGACGTGGTCGTGATGCTGCACCCCGACGGCCAGTACGAGCCGACGCTGATCCCCGAGCTGGTCAAGCCGATCATCGCCGGCACCGCCGACCTGGTGCTCGGGTCGCGCCTGGCCGAGCGAGGCTCGGCGCTGCGCGGCGGGATGCCCAAGTACAAGTTCGTCGCCAACCGCACCCTGACCACGATCGAGAACCACGTCCTGGGCACCTCCTTGTCCGAGCTGCACACCGGCTACCGTGCGTATTCACGTGCGCTGCTGATGGGCATCCCCTTCCTGCGCAACGCCCTGGATTTCAGCTTCGACTCGGAGGTACTCATGCAGGCCGCGCACTTCGGCTTTCGCATTGAAGAGGTGCCCGCTCGCACGCTGTACTTCGACGACGCCTCCTCGATCGGGCCGCGGGCGGCGACGATCTACGGGCTCAAGACGCTCGGCGCGGCCGGGCGGCTGATCCTGCACCGCCGGGGGATTTGGCGTTCGCGGCGGTTCGAGCCGTGATCAGCGGCGAGCGCGTCAGCACGGCGGTGGGCGGCTGGGGCCCCACCTGGGAGCGCCACGTCGCCGCCTACGCGCTGTGCGGGCGGTTCCTGGGCCCCGGGCCGGTGCTCGACCTCGGCTGCGGGGTCGGCCACAGCTTCGAGCTGCTCGCGCCCCGGCGGACGATCGGGGTCGACGCCGACGAGGAGGCGCTGCGCGGCCAGGCGCGCGAGACCGCGTGCGCGGACATGCGCGCGCTGCCGTTTCCCGACGCCTCCTTTGACTCGGTGCTCGCGGTCCAGTCGATCGAGCACGTCCCCGACGCCGACCGGGTGCTGGCCGAGACCGCTCGGGTGCTGAGCGTCGATGGGGTCGCGGTGTTCGTCACCCCCAACCGGCTGACCTTCGGGCGCCCGGACGAGATCATCGATCCCTACCACTACGTCGAGTACGACGCCCAGGAGCTGCGGCTGCTGCTCTCCCCGAGCTTCGCCGAGGTCAACGTCTACGGGCTGTTCGGCTCCGAGCGCGTGGAGGCGCTGCTCGACGACCAGGCCCGGACGATGGAACGGGTGCTCTCGCTGGACGTCCTGCGGCTGCGCCGGCGCCTGTCGCGGCGCGCGCGCCAGCGACTCTACGACGCCGCGCTGACGCTGGCGCGGCGCCGAACCGACCCGCGCGCGAGCGAGATCAACGCCGAGGACTACTGGCTGGACAGCGGCCCGCTCGACGCGGCGCTCGACCTGGTCGCCGTCGGTCGAGCCCCGATCGCCGGATCATGACGGCGGTCGCCGGCGCATGAGGGTCTTCGTCACCGGCGCCAGCGGCTTTCTCGGGCGGGTGGTGTGCGCGCAGCTGCTCGAGCGCGAGCACGTCGTCGGGGTGCTCGTCCGCCGCGCCGGCTCCGAGCCTCCGGGCTGCGAGCCGGCCCGCGGCGACCTGTCGGACACCGCGACGCTCACGCGTGCGCTGCAGGAGGCCGGGGCGGACTGCGTCGTGCACCTCGCCGCGGAGATCGCCACGCAGCGCAGTCGGCGGCGCATCGACGAGGTCAACGTCGAGGGGACCCGCAGGCTGCTGCACGCGTGCACCGCGGCGGGCGGGCCGCGCGTGGTCTTCGCCTCCACCGTCGTCACCGGCGACGCCGGCGGCGCGGTGCTCTCCGAGGATGCGCCGCTGCCGGTGCGCACGGCCTACGGGCACTCCAAGCAGCAGGGGGAGAAGCTCGTGCGCGAATCCGGGCTGCCGAGCGTGATCCTGCGGCCGAGCCACGTGTACGGACCGGGCGGGTGGTTCGCGCAGGAGATCGTGGGGCGTCTGCGGGCGCCCGGGCGGCTGGCGATCGTCGGCTCGGGGCTGAACTGGTGGGACGTGGTGCGGGTCGAGGACGTCGCGACGGCGGTCTGCGAGAGCGTCGAGCGGGCGCCGTCGGGGTCGATCTACCACGTCGTCGACGACGACCCGGTGACCTACGCGGAGTTCGTCGGCTTCGCGGCGAGCGCGCTCGGCCGTGGCCCGGCGCGCCGGATCCCCGCGCCGATCGCCCGGCTCGTCGCCGGCGCCGACCCGGTGCGGGCGGTGACGCGCTCGGCGCGCAGCAGCAACGCGCTGATCAAGCAGGAGCTCGGCTGGGAGCCGCGCTGGCCGACCTCGCGCGAGGGCGTGCCGGATGCCGTCGCGCGAATCCCGGCGCGGGCGTAGCCGCGGCGGCTGCGCCGGCGTCCGCCTCGGTGGCGTTACGGCGCCCGGCCCGGAACGGAGACGGGGGTGCCGTGCGTCGCCGCGCCGGGGATGGCGGTCGAGCCGCCCGACGGCGCGGCCGGCGTGCTCGTGGTCGTGCTCGGGGGCGGGGTGGACGGCGTCGAGGTATGCGTGGGCGCCGATGGGGTCGTCGTATGGCTCGGCGTCGACGGCGACGAGGTGTGCTTAGGCGCCGCGGGCCGCGTCGTCTGCCCCGGCGTGGACGGCACCGAGGCCGTCGGGGCGCTGGTCGCGGTGACCGGCGGGGTGCTCGTGGCCGGCGGAGTGGTCGCCACCGCGGGCGCGTGGGCGGTGGCCGTCCCCCGGGGCGCCGCGTGAGCGGCCCGATGGACGGTGGCCCGCGCGGCACGGTGCGCGCCCGCCGCGGGAACTCCAGCGACCACGGCGGGCTGCGCGATCGTCGGCGCCACCTGCGCGAGCGCGGGCGCCGGCGGGCTCCCGCCCTTGAAGGCGCCGCTGACCGCGAGTACCGCGGCCCCCGTCAAGGCGATCACGCCGGCCGGGGCCGACCAGAACTGGATGCGCGCACCGAGCGAGCGCGCCGGCGGAGGGGCGCCGACGGGTGCGGCGAGTGGCGGCGATGGCGCCGCCGACGAAGACACCACCCGCAGGTGGAGCTGGGCAACCGCCTGCTCGAGGCGCCCCGCCTCGTCGCCCGCAGCTCCGCTCATCAAGCCCCGATCCACGTCGCCAGGATAGACGGTCGGACGGGGACCGTCCCGATCGCCCCGCCCTCACGCGGCGAGCGTCCGATCCGACCGCCGGCGCCGCGAGAGGCGCAGCGCGACGACGTCGAGGCCCCGCTGGACGAGCCAGCCGGCGCTCACCAGCCGCGAGGAGCCCGGCCGCAGGTTCGCGAGCCGCCAGAGCAGCGAATGCCACCAACCACCGCCGGCACGGGCCACTGCGGGCGAGCGCAGTATCGCGCGGTCACCGAACTCGACGGCAAACACCGAGCCCGGGAGCGCGACTGCGTAGGTGAAGTCGTGCTCGGCCTCGCGCAGGAAGTCGCGAATCGCCGCCGGCGTCGTCTTGCAGTCGTGGAAGGCGATCACGCCGGCGGAACCGAGGACGCGCCGACAGAAGCGAGCGTCGCGGAGCACCGCCTCGTCGGTGTGCTCGGCGTCGACGAAACACCAGTCCGGCGCGCTGCGGACCGCGTCGGGATCCAGTTCGGAGGTGCTCGCGTCGATCGTGGTGAGCTTGCCGAGGTCCGGCTCGGGCAGGCGGGAGAGGAGCTCGAGCATGCGCGCCGTGCTGTTGCCCTCGTAGCGGGCTGTGCCCAGGCGTGCGTCAGCCAGCTCCTGCGGCCGCAGGTCGATCGAGGTGATCTGCCGGCAGCGGTGGTCCTGGATGACCGCCTGCAGCGAGCCCCCCAGGTGCGAGCCGATCTCCAGGTAGGAGAACCCGCCGTTGGCACGCGCAACGGCGGCATGAAGCGCCAGCAGCGAGCGTCGATCGGCCTGCGTCGTCTGCGAGTGGATCGCCGCGAAGACCACCGTGTCGAGCGCCTCGATTCGGGAGACGAGATCGGCCACGGGGGCTCAGTCTAGCCCCGCTAGATCGGGGGCCAGAGCAAGTAAGCTTCCGTCGTGAAGTCTGACTCGCGCCGCCCGCGGTCCACGGTCGGGCGAGCCGACACGAAGCGGCGCGGTCTGGTGCAGAACTCCGCGCTCGCCTTCGGGGCCGACTTCATCACGAAGATCAGCGCGCTCGTCGTGCTCACGGTTGCGGGCCGCTCGCTTCCGCTGCGCCAGTTCGCGAGCGTCGGCGCGGCACTGGCCTACGCAAGCATCCTGCTCGTCGCGCTTGACGGGGGCGCGCAACTACTCATCATGCGCGATGGCGCGCGCACCCCAGAGGACCGGGGTCGGGTCTTCCGCGAGCTCGCGCACGCGCGGCTGCCGATCTGCGCGGCGATGCTCCTGGGTGCCGCGGCCATCGGCTTGGCGGCGGGCAACCTGGCGGTCATGCTCGGCACGACCGTGTATGTGATCGCGGGCGCGGCGCTCACGAGCCTGACCGGCATCCTGCGCGCATCGCAGGACCTCATGCCCGAGTCGGTGGTGCGCCTCGGCGCGGCGATGGCGTCGGTCGCGGCCGCCGCGCTCACCTGTACGACGCTCTCGCACCGCGCCGGCGCGCTGATGGTCGCGCTCGCGATCGCCTCCATCGTCCCGCTCGGCCCACTGGCGCTCGTGGCACGGCGACGGGCCCGCTTCGTGCGCGGCGACGCGGCCTGGCCCGCGCTGCGGCGCGCCTTCCCGCTCGGGCTGACGGCCCTCGCGGCCGTCCTGTACTTCCGGTCGGGAACGATCGCCGTCTCGATCTTGTCGACCCCCGCCCAGACCTCCCGTTTCACGATCGCGAGCTCGCTCGCCGTCGGCTCGCTGCTGCCCCTGGCGAACGCAGTGCAGACCGCGCTGACGCCGCGGCTGGCCAGCATGCGCGATCTCGACGAGCGCGCCCGCCTGACGCGGCTCGCGCTCAGGTGGACGATCTTCGCCGGCGCGCCGATCGCCGCGATCGCCGCCGTGCTCGGCGAACCGGCGATCCGCATCCTGTTCGGCGCGCGCTTCGCCCCCGCCGGAGGTCCCTTCGCGATTCTGTGCGCCGAGGAGTTCCTCATCGCCGTGTGCGGAATCCTCGGCACCGCCCTGATCGTGGCTGGCGCCGTTCGACCGGTCGTACACCAGACCTTCCTGTCGCTCGCCCTCTACCTCCCGGCGCTCGCGATCCTCGTCCCGCCCCTGGGCGCCTACGGTGCGGCGCTCGCCGAGCTGCCATGCGGCTCGGTCGCGCTCGTCTTCCTGCTTTGCGTGATCAGGACGACGCAGCGCGAGGTGCTGTTCGGCACGTCCGCCCCGCGGCGCCCACGGCGCCTGTTCGACGGCGAGGTCGAGGACCCGCGCGGGGCCGTTCCCACCGGCAAGAGCCGCTCGGAGGCGTCGCTATGATGGGAATCGGCCGGTCGCCGAGCGGTCGACATCATGCCTGCCGACTTGGTGTACGACATAGGGATGCATCGGGGCCACGACTCGGCCTTCTACCTGGCC
Source organism: Solirubrobacteraceae bacterium (assembly GCA_036266975.1). Classification (GTDB taxonomy): domain Bacteria; phylum Actinomycetota; class Thermoleophilia; order Solirubrobacterales; family Solirubrobacteraceae; genus DATAWZ01. The sequence continues at coordinate 47,381 of DATAWZ010000106.1, read as the reverse complement.
AAGGGATACCGGGTGGTTGCATTCGAGGCCGACCCGGACCACGTTGCGCACGCCCATGAGCGGTTCGCGCCGGAGATTGCCGCGGGCCAGATGACGATCGTCGCCGGCGCCGTCACCGCCGACGGCCACGGGACGGTCCGCTTCTTCCGCCACTCGCTTGACGACGCCTGGGGGACGGTCGACGAGACCTGGGTGGCCCGCAACTCAACGCGCGGTGAGAGCGAGGCGATCGAGGTGCCCGCCACCGACTTTGCCGAGACCCTGCGCGAGCATGGCATCCCGTGGTACATGAAGATCGACATCGAAGGCACCGACCGCGTGTGCCTGGAATCGCTGCGGCAGTTCGATGAGCGGCCCCGGTACCTGTCGATCGAGTCCGAGAAGGCGCGCTGGGCGACGCTGCTCGAGGAGTTCGACCTGCTCGAGAGCCTCGGGTATGGGCGCTTCGCCGTGGTGCAGCAGCAGGGCATGGACCAGCGTGAGATCGTCACCACGCGGCTCGACGGCTCGCCTCTCACCTACCGCTTCGAGGAGATCTCCTCGGGCCCGTTCGGCGACGACCTCGGCGACGCGTGGGGCGATCGAGCGACCGCCGAGGCCGCCTACTGTCGGATCTTTCGCGACTATCGGCGTTTCGGCGACGACTCGCTGATGAATCGCACCCGCCCCACACGGGTCCTGCGCCGAGCGCTCTCCACGGTGCTCGGGCGGCCGCTCCCAGGTTGGTACGACACCCACGTATGCCTCGCGGACAGCGGGCCTACGGCCGACTAGGCGGCGAGCGCCGGTTGAGAGCGCCCCGGGGCGCCGGGGCCCGCGCCGCAGGCCAGCGATGAGCAGCGACTCCCCTGACCGCGAGCGCCCGGGTGCGTCGGAGCTCTCCGCGGGCGAGCGGGAGGAGTACCAGACGCGGCGCATCGTCGGCCTGGCCTTCGGGGTCTGCACGGCGATGGGGCTCATCGTCCTGATCGTCGAGTGGGTGATCCCGCACCTCTTCTCCGGCAACTTCCACGCGATCCCGTCGAGCTCGGCGCTGTTCGCCATCGCCGGGATCCTCGGCTTCGGCTGCCTGTCGGTGGGCAGCGTATGGTGGTCGCCCGGTGGGCGTCGCTCGCGCGCGCTCGCAGGGGCCGGCGGCTTCGCTGTGCCGCGGGCCGTGCGCGAGAGCCGGCTCGTCGCCGCCGTACTCGCGCGTGCGGCCACCGTCGACCGCGTCCGCTTCGCAGGGCTCACCGCAGTCGGCGGCCTGCTCGTCCTGCAGGTGATCGCGGCCTTCAGTCGCTACGGCCTGCACGTCGTGGGCAGCACCCCGACGTACCTGGCGATGCTGCGGACGCTCGCCTTCCACCCGCTGACGAGCTTCGACCCGATCATCTCGGTAACGAACGGGACCGGCGCCCACGCGACGCCAGACCTCCAGCTGCTCGCCTACATCTGGCGCAAGGTCTCGCCGCTCGGCGACCTCATCGACCCTCGCGCGGCGTACCGCCTGTTCGCGCTTGCCGGCTTGCTGTACACGGCGCTGCTGTTGCATGCCTTCTTCCTGCTCGCGCGCCGCCACGTCTCCCGTCGCGCCGCGTGGCTGAGCCTGCCGGTGTTGCTGCTGGTGCTCGGGCCTGCCGACGTGATCTCCACCGGGGATTTCAGTCTCAACGGCCTGATGTACGCGGGGTACTACTCGCAGACGCTTGCGACCGCGATCGGGCTGTACACGCTTGTGCTGCTCGACGGCCCCGCCCGGCTCTGGCGGCTGGCGCTCGGGGTCTGCGGCGTCGGACTCGCCATGACGATCAGCCCGCTCACCGGCGATCTCTTCATGATCCTCTGCGCGCTGCAAGCCTGCCGACCGGAGCGCCGGGCCACGCTCGCGGCGGCGATGACGCCGGTGGCAATCTTTGGAGGCTTCGCGGCCGCAACGGCGTGGCCGGCCTATTCCATCGACCGGACGTCGAGCATCTGGCAGGTGAGCGGGTGGGGGGTCGCCGGCGCGGCCGCCGGCGTCGCTGCGCTCGCCTCGCTCGTGGCGCTCGGCGCCCGCCGACGGGCAGCGCGTCTGCCGGTTCGTCGCAGGCGCCGGCGCGAGTCCGCGACCGACGGCGTCTCGCTCGCGGGCTGGTCGCCAACGTCGCTACTGGCCGTGGCGAGCGCGAGCTTCACCGTCGAGGTGATCGCGTGGCAGATCTCCTTGTTCGACGGGCACACGCCGGCCAACACCTCCGTCAAGCACCCGACCCTCTACTGGGGTGCCGGCGTGCGGTGGTCCCTCTTGTACACGATCGGCGGGATCGGATTGGTGGGGATGGTACGGCTGTGGCGCCGTGGCCAGCCGCTGATGGCGCTGTGGTTCTTGCCCTGCTTCCTGTGGGGGACGGCGGGAGCGGTCGGCGCGCACCTCGCGCTCTGGCAGCCGATCATGCTGCTGGCACAGCTCCCGCTCGCGTGCGGGGTCGCACTCATGCTGGCCGAGATGCGCGCCGGCGCGACGCGGCGGCTGATCGTCGCGACCTTCGTCCTCTCGGCGGGCTTCCGCCTGGTGTCGCTCAGCGCGCTGCCGACGAGCATCTCCTACCTGCGAGGCCCTCTCCAAGAGGAGTACTCCCTCGCGCGGTTCATCCCGGCTTCGACGATCTCCGGCACCGTCGCGTCCGATCCCAATACGAGCTACTACGTCACCGGATCGACCGCCCACCCGGTCCTCACGCTGTCGAGGACGGGAGCGGCGAGTGCCGCCGAGGTCTCCTCGGCGGAGGCCGGCTACCAGCTGCTGCGGCAGGTCGAGGTCGGAGCGAACTGGGCGCAGGCAGCAGCGGAGATGTGGAACATCGGCGTGCGGTTCCTGATCATCGACCACGCCCAGTCGATCACGAACGCGCCCTATGACGCATTCGCCAACGGTGGAGCGCCCCTCCTGCAGCCCGGGCAGCAGCGGCGCACCCTGGGCACGTACTTCTACCGAGCCAACCGCATCGCGGACACCATCGCCGACCAGCCGCCGTTCCTCGTGCAGGAGCTCGACCGGGCCAAGCTCGAACGCCTCCTGGGGGCCTCCTATCCGCTCACCCCGTCCTAAGCACGCCGTCCCACGACGGCTGGCTCGATATGCGCTCCCGCTCGCCGGCCTCGTCGCTGCGCTGGCAATATCCGCGGGCAGCGAGGCGCGCCACGGCGGATCGGGGGCCGTGACCTACTACGTGAGCAACTCCGGTTCGGACGCTCACTCGGGGCGGAGTCCGGCCCACGCCTGGCGGACCATCGCGCGCGTGGACCGGGCCGCGCTGCGTCCCGGCGATCACGTCCTCTTCCGTGGCGGGGAGCACTTCGACGACTCGACCCTGGGACCGCAGGTCTCGGGACGGCCGGGGGCGCCGATCGTCTACGGAAGCTACGGTGGCGGCCGCGCGCTGCTGCCACTCGGAGTCTACCTGCGCGGTGTGAGCGCGCTGACCTTCGAAAACCTCTCGATCAGCGCACCGGCGAACGGCGTACTCGGGAGCGGACTCGGCCCCCCGGACGACGGCATCACCATCGCCCACGATGTGATCTCGAACGTCGGGCAGTTCGGGATAGAATCCGCCGACTCGGGAGACGCTGGCTGGCGCATCGAGAACAACCTCCTCGAGCGCACAGGCAACTCAGGCATGTACCTCGAGGGCGAGTCGTTCCTGGTGACCGGTAACGGGATTCTCGACACCGGGCTCGACGGAGCGATCCCGTACGGCCGCCACGGGATCTACCTGAAGGCGATCAAGGCAACCGTGACGTACAACACGATCACCGGCTTCAGCAGCACTGGTGTCTCGGTCCGCTACCGAGACAGCGTCATCGAGCACAATGTCATCGACGGAGGGCAGATCGGCATTGCCTGGTTCCAGTACGACACGCTGCCAGGGACCAGCTACTGGCGCGAGAACTGCATCCTGGACACCAGCCAGGCCGACATCTGGGTGTCGACCGCGGGGGCGCCGGGGGGCCGCGTGCTGGAGAGTTTCGTCATCACCGGCAACGCGCTCGGCGCGAACACGGAGCACTATCTCGAGCTCGCACAGATCCCGGGCACCTACACGGTCCGCGACAACCGTCTCGGCGCGAGGACCTGCGACCGTGATGGCTGGGGCGTGAGCGGCTGATGAGCACGATCGCCGCACGTCCCCGGGCCTTGGCGATCAGGTGGAACGTAGCGTGGGTCGCCGCCGCGGCGATCGCCGCCCTCGTCGGCTTCGAGGTGTGGGCCGCGCTCACGGGCTACTCGCTCCGCGTGATCGGCGACCTACCGACATCGGTCGCGCTCGTGCGGACGATGGGACTGCACCCGCTGCAGGCCCAGCACCCGTTCTTCAGCGGGCAGGTCGGCGTCTCCTACCACTCGACGCCCTACCTGCAGGTGCTTGCGCTGATCTGGCACGCGATCGCCGCCCACCCGTCCGGTTTCGACGCGATCGGCATCGGACGCTTCCTCGGCTTCGTTGCGATTCCGTGCTCGCTGTTCACGCTGTGGGCCGTGTGGCTCTACGCGAGCCTGCTCGCGGGCCGGCGTGCCGCCACGATCGCCGTGCCCGTGCTGCTCGTGGTGTTCGGTCCGCCGCTCGTGATCTGGACCGGCGATCTCACGTTCAACGGATTTCTGTATACCGGCGCCTACCCGGTCACGTTCGCCACCGGACTGGCCCTCATCACGCTGGTCGTCGTCACGCGCCGCCACTCGCTGCTCGCCTCCGTGGCAACGTGCCCGCTCGCCGCGCTCGCGCTCCTCGACGACCAGTTCATCGGCCTGATGATGGTGGGGATCCTCACCCTGCAAGCCTGTCACGCGGCAACGCGCGATCGGCGCGAGGCGTTGCGGATCCCGTTGATCGTCACCGGGGCCTTCGGCCTCGCGCTGCTGTGGCCGGACTTCTCGATCATGACGATCTTCCGCCTGCAGGGAGCCCCGGTGCCCGTGGTCATCGTGGGCGCCTACCTGGCCCCGTGGGCGTGGCTCGCGATCATGCGCCTGCGCGCGGCCGCGCTGGCACAGCGCGCGCTGGATCGGATCCTCCTCGCCGCCAGCAAGCCGGGGATCGAGACTCGCCTGGCGGTTGGCGGCGCCGTGGTCGCCTTCGCGCTCGCCCTCTGGCAGCTGATCCTCATCCCCCTCTACCCGACGGGGGCGCTGCTGTACAACAACCACCCGGCGTTGTACTGGTCCTCGCAGTCGGGCCAGTGGCGCTGGCTGCTGATGTTCGCGACCGGCACGGTCGGCCTGATCGGCCTCGCGCGTCTGTACCGCGAGCACCAGCCGCATCCCCTCGCCTGGTTCGCCCTCGTGTACGGCATCGGCCTGCTCGGGATCGGCGGCTACTACGCGGTGCATCTCGGCGTGCCGCTCTGGTACCGCTTCCTCTACACCGGCCAGATCCCGCTCGCGGTCGGCGTCGGCTACTACCTGTCCCGTCCGGGCCAACCGGTGGCGCAGGGCGTGACGCTCGGCTTGCTCTTGTTCGTCGCCGCGTACAAGATCGTCACGCTCACGGACCTGTCGCCGACGCTGCGGTTCTTCAATACGCCGCTCCAGCCCGCTTGGGGGCTGTCGAAGGTGCTGCCGCCCGGCTCGAACGGCTTGGTCGCGTCGGACCCGAGCACGAGCTACTTCATACCCGCCGCCACGGATCGCAAGGTGCTCACCGTCACCACCGGCCACGTCGACACCCAGCAGCAGGTGAACCTGGCCAGCGCCCACTACCTCCTGGTCCACCGGCTCTACTCGGACTCCGGCCCGGAGATCAGCGCGACCGTGAGGGAGATGTGGAACCTCGGGGTGAGGTACTTCGTGCTCGACAAGTACACGACCCTCAGGCCGCCGACGATGCAGGCCTTCCGCAACCTCCAGATCGCTGTTGTCCGCCCCGGTGAGGTCGCGACCATGCAGCGCATGACCTACCGGCTCGGCCAGATGGGACACCTCATCCACAACGGATACGAGTTCGCCGTGTACGCCCTGAGCCGCAACGCCGTACAGCACGCACTCACCTCCACGACGACGATCGCGCCATCGGGCGCCGGCACGATCGGCGACCTCCTGCACGTGCTCAGTGCCGGCAGCGACGCCGCCGCGGCACAGGCCGAGCGCGCGCTCTGGACCTTGGGCGTGCGCGTGCTGAGCATCGACCGGTGGTACATCGCCCCCTTGTCCGGGATCACCGCCTACTCGGGAAACATCACCTCGACCCAGTCAGAAACGCTCAACTGGCTCTACCCAAATTGCGACGGCTCGTGTCAGACACTACAGACGCGTCTTGGTGCGGTCTCCGCGAGAATCTACGATGACAGCCACTTCATCGAGTATCGCCTCAAGCCGTCCCTCGTCGGCTGAGGATTCACGTTCGACGCAGGTAGGCGACGATGTCCGAGCCGCGACCGGCCCGAGCCCACCCCGCCACTGTCGCCTCACCACAGAAGCCCCGCAGCAGGTGGGAGGTTGTCACCGCGTCGTCGACCTGCATGTCGGCGCGCTCGGCGAGGTCGGCGATCCACGTCGGGGTGAGGTAGACCAAGTGTGGACGCTGGTAGGAGTGGTAGTACGGCCCGAAGATCTCCGCCTCCGGGCAGTCGAGGTTCGGTGTGCGGATCGCGAGCACTCCTCCGGGGGCGAGACAGTCACGCGCCTGCCGTACCAGGGCGAGGGGGTCGGCGACGTGCTCGATGACGTCCCACATCGTGATGACGGTGAAGCGATCACGCACACGCTCACGCCACTCGGCCAGCTCGCCGGTCTGCGTCTGCAGCCCGTAGCGCTTCCGGGCGAACTCGCGCGCGTGCCGGGAGATTTCCAGGCCCTCGCTCGGGATCCCGCGCTCCTGCGCAGCGTGACGGAAGTAGCCGTAGCCCGAGCCGACGTCGAGGATCTCGCTGTCCGGGCCGAGCCCATAGCGGTGGTGGAGATCATCGACCTGGCGACGGCCCTTCTCCAGTCGCCAGGATTCCTCTGCCGCGTAGTCGCCGTAGCTGCCGCCCGAGGCGCCGCCGCCCTCGTAGTAGGCCTCCTCGTACTCAGGGACCTCGAGCTCCCGCCGGGCACTCACCGCGTTCACCCGGACCAGCCATCCGGCGTGGCCGCCGGCGTCGGTGGCCAGGCCCCAGCCCGGCGCCAGCGCGAGCGACGGATGTCGCACGGCCCCCGGTCGCTCCTGCGGGCCGGCGACCCGGAGCGCCGGTCCCTGCTCGAGCGAGGGGATCGCGCGCCGCACGTCGTGCAGCGTCGGCCCCAGGTGGTCTACGAGGTCGCCCGAGCGCCCCTCGAGCAGCTCGAGCCAGCGTACGAATTCCGCCTCGCTCAGCCGCATCAGCCGCAGCAGCGCGTTGTGGAAATGGTCGCGGTCATCCGCGAACAGCCGGCGTCCGTCGGCGCCCGCCGCGTAGACGGCGTGCTCGTCGACGCTAACGCGCACGCGATGGTCGCCGCCGCGTGGTGAATTCCGCGCCGGCGCTCATCTGCGTGGCGGCGTGGCACGCGTTCAACGGCACCCGGCCATTATCGCAGTCGGTCAGGGAGGTCACGGGCCCGTGACCGAGCGTACGCTCGGCGTTCACAACCCTGACTCGCTCGGAATCGGTCGATATGTCAGGCGTCTGGCGGCGGCGATCGGCGAGCTCGGCGAGGAGTACGTGCCCGCCGCGGCACCCGACCGGCGCTCGCGCGTGCACCTGCACCTCGGCAATTCCTCGCGACGCGTCGCGGCACAATCGCTGTCGCTGCGACGGCCGTACCTGCTCACCGTTCACGACGTGGTGCCACGCACCCCCGTGCTCATGCCGCTCTACCGAGCGGGGATCTACCCGCTGTGCGTACGGCGCGCCCGGCGCATCGTCGTTCACTCCGCGTTCGCCGCCGAGTTGCTGCGGACCACGGCAGGGGTCGACGCCGGCCGCATCTCGGTGATTGCCCACCCGGCGACCGAGCCGCGCCCCGGGCTCGATGTCGGCGCCGCCCGTGCGGCGCTCGGGATCGCTGACGGCCCACCGCTGTTCGTCGTCACGGGAGTGCTCAAGGGCGCCAAGGTCACCGACGCGGTGGTCGCCGCGGCAGCGCCGCTGATCCGCCAGGGACACGCGCGCCTGCTGCTGGCCGGTCGCGTTGTCGACCGCGTCGCCGTCGCCGCGGCCCTCGGGCTCGGAGCGCAGGTGCTCGAGAACCCCGACGATCTCACCTACGACCGGGCGGTGATGGCCGCCGACTGCGCCGTGTGCCTACGCGCGGATACCGTCGGCGAGTCCAACGGCCCCGTGCTCGACGCCATCGGCGCCCACAAGCCGCTGCTTTGCTCGCGGATCGGGTCGATGCCGGAGGTCGCCGGAGCGGCGGCGCTCTACGTCGAGGACCTCGGGGTCGACGCGATTCGAGCCGGCCTCGAGCGGCTGCTCGACGAGGACGTGCGCGAGGAGCTGCGGGCCGCGGCGGCGCGGCGGGCACGCGAGTGCAGCTGGGCGCGATCGGCGCAGGAGCACCTCGACCTGCTGGGAGGACTCGATCAGTAGTGCGGCGGGTGCTCGAGCGTCTCGAGCTTGCTCTGGAAGTAGTCGACGAGCATGTGGTTGAGGATCAGGTGCATGTCCTCGATCACGCCGTAGTGATCGGACGCCACGAGGATCGTCTCGTCGGCCAGCCGCATCGCTTCCCCTCCCGACATGCCCAGCAGCGCGACCACCGTGGCCGAGCGCAGCCGGCTGTAGCGCATCGCCGAGAGCACGTTTTCGGACTGCCCGCTCCCGGAAATCGCGATGAGCACGTCGCCAGGCTGGATCAAGCTCACGAGCTGATCGGTGAAGACCGCGTCGTAGCCGACGTCGTTGCCGAGGGCGGTGAGCAACGGGACGTTGTCGGTGAGGCTGATCACCCGGAAGCGACGGCGGTGTGCGGCGACCGTGTTCTTCGCCAGGTCGCACGCCATGTGGGAGGCGGTGGCGGCGCTTCCTCCGTTGCCGACGATGAACACCTGGCGGCCGTGCTGATAGGCACGGAAGAGGATCTCGCCGACCGCCTCGACCCGCTCCTCGTCGAGGGCCGCGATTGCGTGATGCAGCCGGGCCACGTACGCCCGGATGTGTCCGGACAGCTCAGCGGGCTCGCTCATCAGCTCACGTGAATGACGACAGAGCCCGAGGTGTCGAAACGGACGGGCAGCTCGCGCAGGTGCGCGAGCCTGCGGCGCACGGCCTGCTGACGCTCGGGCTCGACATGGAAGAGCAGAAAGCCGCCGCCGCCGGCACCGAGCAGCTTGCCGCCGGTGGCGCCGGCCCCGATCGCCGCCTCGTACGTCCCGTCGATCTCACCGTCGGTGATCGAGCCGTGCAGGCGGCGCTTCATCTCCCAGTTGCGGGCCAGGTACTGGCCCACCGGGATCTCCTGCGTCCCGCTGCCGAGCTCGTGTGCGAAACGCACGGCCTGGTCTCGCATCGCGATCAGCCGATCGGTGGTCTCGACCGACGCGGCCGAGGCGCTCATCGCGTCGAGGATCGTGTCGGCCGAGCGCTGGCGGCCCGTGTAGAACATGAGCAGCCGGTCCTGAAGACGACGACGGCTGTCCTCGGTGATGGGCAGCGGGGTGCGCTTCACCGCGCCCGCCGCACCGAACTCGAGCAGCTGCAGACCGCCGAAGGCGCACGCGAACTGATCCTGCCGGCCGATCGGCTTGCCGAGGATCTCGATCTCGATCTGGCACGCCATCTCGGCGAGCTCGCGTTGCGGCTTGAGGATGCCCTGGTAGGCGAACAGCGCATTGAGCACTCCCACGGTAACCGCACTGGAGGATCCCAGACCCGTTCCCCGGCTCGGCACATCAGCGATCGTCACGATCTCCAGGCGGCGGCGGATGCCCGCGAGCTTGAGCGCCTCGCGCACGAGCTCGTGGCGCAGCTCATCGCGCGCGTCGACGATCTCGGTCTGTGAATAGCTCACCCGCAGGGAGTCCTCGAAGCGCAGGCTCACGATCACGTGGATGTAGCTGGCCAGCCCGATGGAGACCGTCGCACCGCCGTGCTCGCCGGCGAAATCGGGAAGATCGGTGCCGCCGCCGACGAAGCTGACGCGCAGCGGCGTGCGGGTGATCACCACGAGAGCACCCCCGCCCGCAGGTCGGCCTCGGCCTGCTCCAGCGACGGCAGCGTGCCCAGATCGCGCACGTAGGCATCGCTGAGGACGCCTGCCAGGCGCGCGCCGCCGGCGGCCAGGCGCGGCCACACGTCCGATCCGAAGTCGAAGTCGGTCGGCTCGAGCCACTGGAAGATCGCGGGGTCGATCGCATGCAGGCCGGCGTTGACGTAGCTGACCGCGGAGCTCACGTCTGCCTTCTCGGCGAACGACTCGATCCAGCCATCGCGGCTGATCGTGCAGGTGCCCTTGGCCTGCGTGATCGGCGAGCGGTACAGCGCGAGCGTCGCCAGCGCCCCGCGTCGTGTGTGCTCGTCCATCAGCTCCGCCAGGGCCAGGTCGCTGACCACGTCTCCATACACGACGACGAACGGCTCGCTGAGGAACGCCTGAAGCGGCCAGAGCGCCCCGGCGGTCCCCCGGATCGTCTCCTCGCGCGAGACGCGGACCGCCGGCGGCGGCGTGTGCCCGGCGACGAAGTCCACGACCTGGTCGGCGAGATGATGCGCGTTGACCGCGACCTCGGTCACCCCGTTGCGCTCGAGATACTCCAACTGCCAGGCCAGCAGCGGCCGGCCGGCGAAGGGCACGAGGATCTTCGGCGTGTGCGCGGTGAGCGCGCCGAGCCGAGTACCCATGCCCGCGCCGAGGACGAGGGCTCTCACGCCGGCGAGGTGGGCGAGACGGCCTCGCCGGCGTACCATTCGTACGTCTCGCGCAGACCGAGCTCGAAGGGAACGGTCGCGCTCCAACCAAGCTCGGCGGCGGCGCGCGCCGGCGACATGCAGCTCTGGTGCAGCTCACCCGAGCGCAGTGGACTGGAGCACGTGTCGATCGCCGTGCCCGCCGCCTGCTGGAGAAGCGCCAGCAGCTCGTTCACTGAGCGCTCCACGCCGGTGGCGATGTTGTAGGTGCCGGGGACGGCGCTCCTCGCCGCCTTCAGGAAGGCGCGCGCCACGTCGCCGACGTGCACGTAGTCGCGCGTCTGCTCCCCGTCGCCGAACACGGTGGGCGCCCGTCCGCGCAGTAGATGGTCGCTGAAGATGGCCACGACTCCCGCCTCGCCGTCGCTGCGCTGGCGGGGGCCGTACACGTTGCCCAAGCGCAGGATCTTGTTCGGCACGTCGAACAGCCGCCCCCAGGTCCCGACGTACGCCTCGCCGGCGAGCTTGGAGGCACCGTAGGGAGCGAGCGGCTCCGCCGTGGTGTCCTCGGGAGTGGGCCGGGGAGCCTGGTTGCCGTAGAGCGCGCCACCGGTCGACGCGAACACCACCGGCGCCCCGACGCGCCGGGCCGCGTCGCAGACGTTCATCGTCCCGGCGACGTTCACCTCAAGGTCGAACGTGGGACGCGCCACCGACACGGTGACGCTCGACTGCGCCCCGAGGTGACACACCGCCGCTGGCCGCTCGGCCTCGAACAGCGCGGTCAACTCGTCGGCGCGACGGATATCCAGCTCGATGAGCGGCGACCGGGAGGGCACGTTGGCGCGCAACCCGGTGCTCAGGTCGTCGAGCGCCAAGACACGCCAGCCGTCCCGGAGAAACGCCTCGACGACGTGGGAGCCGATGAACCCGGCCCCGCCGGTGACGATCGCGGTCTGCGTCAAGGCGCGTCGAGTATAGCGACGCCCCCCGCGCCGGCCGGCCCGGGACCGTCGCCTAAGATCAACCGCCATGGCGGCCGGCTCCGAAGCGCGCGTCTCGGTGATCGTCTGCACCCGCGACCGGCCGAGCGACCTCGACGCGTGCCTGCAAGCGCTCGCCCGGGTGCCGGGGATTCACGACGTGGTCGTCATCGACTCGGCCTCCGAGCCACCGTGCGAGGACGTCGTGCAGCGCCACATGGGCAGCGTCGAGCAACTCTCCTACGTGCGTGTCTCCCAGGGCGGGCTCTCGATCGCCCGCAACGCCGGCGTCGCGGCGACGAGCGGCGAGATTCTCGCCTTCATCGATGACGACGCCCTCGCCGACCCGGGCTGGGCCTCGGAGATCCGCGCCGCGCTCACCCCTCCGCGGGCCGGTGGCGTCGGCGGGCGCTGCCGGCCGTTGTTTGGAGGATCACGCCCGCGGTGGCTGTCGGACCGACTGCTCTGCTGGGCCGGCATCACCCACTTCGGCGACCGTCCCCGGCAGGCGCGCTCAACCGCCGACTACCCCTACGGCGCCAACATGGCGTTCACCCGCGCCGCCCTCGAGGCCGCCGGCCCGTTCGACCCGCGCAGGGGAGCCGGGGGAAGCGGCGACGTCGCCGGCGAAGACACGGACATCTGTGCGCGGGTGCGTACCGCCGGCTACGAGGTGTGGCTGTGGCCGTCAGCCATCGTCGACCACAAGGTGCACCCCAGTCGACTTCACCGCCGCTACTACCTGCATCGCACGTGGTGGAACGGGGCCGGCCGGGCACGCAACGACGCGACCGCGGCGCTCACGCTGCGCATCCTCACGGCGACGCCGGTCTACCTCGCGCTGATCGCAGTCCGTCGCGACTGGTACTACGCGTTTCGCACCGTGGAGTGCCTGTCGTATGTCACGCACGTGGTGAAGTTCACGGCACAGCGCATGCTCCCAGGCCGCTGAGGCCACGACGACGCTACGATCACCACCTGCACACCGCACGGCATATCGACACGGTCTTCCTCGATCGCGACGGGGTCATCAACCGCAAGGCCCCTGACGGTGACTACATCAAATCTGTGTCCGAGCTCGAGCTGTTGCCGGGCGTCGTCGACGCAGTATCACTGCTGCAGCGCGCCGAGCTGCGACTGGTGATCGTGACCAATCAGCGCGGCATCGCCCTCGGGCGAATGTCGGCCGAGGCGGTCGCAGAGCTTCACCGCGACCTGGGGAGCCGCCTCGGCCTGGCGGTCGATCGCATCTACGTGTGCCCGCACGGCCACGGTGAATGCCACTGCCGCAAGCCGGAGCCCGGTCTCCTCGAGCAGGCGCGTGCCGACACGCCCGAGATCGACTTCGCTCGGTCGGCCGTCGTCGGAGACTCACCCTCGGATGTTGAGTTGGCGCGGCGAGTCGGGGCGCTCGCCATCGGCGTCGGGCCGAGGACGAGCGGCGCCGATCGCGTGTTCGACAGCCTCGCCGACGCGTCGCGCTGGCTGGTCACTGCAGCTGCGCGACCGCCTCGTTGATGCGATCGACGTAGCGCGTCACCGAGTACTTCCAGTCGTTGCTGCGCACCCCGCCGGCCAGCGTGTCCTTCTCCGCGGCCACGCGCTCGATCGCGCGGGTGATCGCGTCTGGATCCTCCGGCGGGCACAGCAAGCCGTCCACGCCGTCCTCGATCGCGTACGGCAGACCGCCGACCCGCGTGGCGACGACGGGCGTGCCGTAGGAGAAGCTCAGCTGCACGACGCCCGACTGGGTGGCGGCGCGATACGGCAGCACGCAGGCATCGGCACTGCAGAACAGCAGCGCGGCCTCCTCGTGCGGGACGAATCGGTCCCTCACCTCGACGCGGTCCCCGAGCCCCAGGCGGGCGATCTGTTCGCGCAGCGGAGCGCCACCGTTCCAGCAGTGGCCGGCGATGACGAGCCGTATCGAGCGGGAGCGGTCCAGGCGCGCGACTGCCTCCAGAGCGATGTCGACCCCTTTGTAGGGACGGATCGCGCCGAAGATGAGCAACAGGAGGTCGGGCGAGCCCTGCCGCGCGCGCTCCTCGGCGACCTCTTCCGCGGTCGCCGGCGGGGCGAAGGCCTCGCATGGGAAGCGCGGATGAACGGTGTCGACCCGGCGGACGTGCCTGACCCCGAGGGCCTCGAGCTCACCTGGCTGCTGGGGTGCGTGGGTGACGAGCAGGTCGGCTCGCGAGAACACCGCGCGGCTGAGCTGGCGCGCGCCGCGGAACATCTCGTGCGGCATGACGTTGTGGCAGATGATCACCGCGCGAAGCGACGGGCCGCGGCGCGCGAGCAGGTACAGATACGGCGGCGCCATCACCGGGTGCATCCACGGGAGAATCATCGCCCGAGACCCCGAGCGCTCGATCTGGCGCAGTGTGCGCTCCCAGGAGATGGGGTTCGGCCAGTCGAGCAGCTCGCGGGCCTGCTGCGCTTGGATCGACTGCGATTCGACGTCGATCGACGAGCGGCCCTGGATCACGCGCCGCTCGAGGATCGGCGGGTACAGGCGCTTCCAGCTGATCGCCTCGACTGGCCCACGCTCGCGCATTGCCGCCAGGAGCGGCGTGTTGAACTGCGCACCGCCGCCAGTGTGCGGGTGCACCGGTCCGACGAGGGCTACCCTGGGCGCCGGGCCGCCAGGAGGATCCGTCTCCGCCCCGGGGGCGCGCTCCTCGAGCATGCGTCCCCAGGCTAGCGCAGCAGCATCGCGCAATCTGCGCGGCCCACCGGCTGCCGTGCCCGTCTGCGTGCGCGGTTGACGGGCCCGTCGCGCGCAGCGCGCTCAACGTCGGCTTCAACTGGGAGGTGGTCATGCGGGCCGCGCCCATCGGCTCTGGCCTCCGCGACACGCGAGGGCGTGGCCGACGCGTCCGCTGGCTATGGTGGCTGGCCGTGGCCGACGAGGAGCTTCCGTCACAGCTGTCCGCGATGGCGGACCTGTTCACCCCGATCGCGCTGCGGGTGGCGGCCACGCTGCACCTGGCCGATCATCTCGCGCAGGGCGCCGACTCGGTCGGGGCGCTGGCCGAACGCACCCGCGGCGATCCCGACGCGCTCGGCCGGCTCGCCGATCACCTGGTTGCGATCGGGGCGCTGCAGCGCGGCCCCACGGGCGCCCTGTCGCTCACCGATCTGGGAGAGCAGCTGCGCGAGGGCCATGCGGGCGGCGCGAGGGCGTGGCTGGACATCGAGGGCGCCACGGGGCGTGCCGACCTGTCGGCGCTGCACCTGCTCGACGCGGTGCGCAGCGGACGACCGGCCTACCCGCAGACCTACGGGCGCGAGTTCTGGGAGGACCTCGCCGCCCGCGAGTCCGCCGCGAGCATCGAGATGGGGCTGCGCATGCTCGCCTACACCGGCGGCCGCGAGCGCTCGCTGGCCGAGCTCGGGAGGCTGGCCGCCGACGCCGGCCTGCGCGCCGGCGCCTCACAGCGGGTGACGCAGTACCGCAGCGTCACCGAGCTGCGCGCCTGAGCTGGGCCCCGACGGCTCAGGCGCAGCCGTTGCGCGCGGCGGCGACCCGTTCGACCGCTGCGCGCAGCGCCCGGGCGGTCGCGCCGGGATCGTAGGCCGCCACCCGGGCGCGCCCGCGGGTGCGCAGGTCGGCGCGCAGCTCGGCGTCCCCGGCGGCCAGCTCGAGCAGCTCGGCCACGACGGCCGGGTCGCGGTCGGGGACGAGCAGCGCCGCGTCGCCGGCCACCTCCGGGACGCCGCCGGCCGGCCGCGCGACGACCGGCACGCCGAAGTGAAAGGCCTCGAGCAACGGGATGCAGAAGCCCTCGTGCTCGGACAGGCAGCACAGCACGTGCGCGGAGCGGTAGCGGTCGGCGAGCGCCTCGTCCGAGAGCCCACGCCCGAAGCGGACCGCGCCCGGGGCAAGCTCCTCCGCGAGGGCGGCCAGCGCGGCGCCGTAGTCCTCGTTGACCGGCTCGCCGACCAGCTCCAGGCGCGCCTGGGGCGAGCGGTGCCGGCGAAACAGGGCAAAGGCGCGGATCAGCTCGTCCTGGCGCTTGTGCGGGGTCAGGCGCCCCACGAACAGGATCACCGGCGGGTGGTCGGGATCGGGGTCGCGGTCGGGCCCGCAGGCGCCGAGCCGGGCCGGGTCGAAATGGATCGGGATCACGGTCGTCTCGCGCGCGCCGGCCTGGCGCAGCTCGGCGGCGTTGAAGGCCGACACCCCCGCGGCGAGGTCGACCGCCTGCACGAAGCGCGGCAGCCGCTGGCGCCCGAGCGAGCAGTGGATCGCGAGGTGCGGGTCGACATCCCAGAACCACCGCGCGGGGGTGACGTTGTGCGAGATCAACAGCTTGGGGTTCGGCAGCTCCAGGAAGCGCTCGAGCTTGGGGGCGTAGGCCGAGTAGTGGACGAGCAGCACGTCGCTCCGAGCGGGGTTCAGCGCGCGCAGCGGACGCACCGCGCGCCCCATCCGCGGGTCGATTGAGCTCGCGACGTCGACGCCGCCCCAGCCCCAATCGCGCATCAGCCGGCGCATCGTGCGCGCCTGGCTGGTGACCGCGTCGACGGGACCGGCCCCGGAGAGGATCTGATGGACGTTCACGGCGCCGGCGGCAGGTCCGGGCGATGGCGCTCGGGCAGCTCATCGCCGCCGGCGGGCTGGACGTCGAGGTCGCGGGCCAGGCGCGCGGCGGCGCCGTCGGGATCGACGCGCCCGTACTCGCCGGGCTCACGGCGTCCGGCCCACTGCTCCAGATCGGCCATGCGATCCTCGAGCTCGGCCACGCGCACGAGCATGTGCACGTTGAAGCGCGACTGCTGGGACTCGATCTGGGCCAGGTACTGGCGCAGCACGTGCACCGCGCCGCGCTTGAGCGCCGTGATCGGCGCCCCCCACGCCCGCGTGGAGCGCACCAGGTCGAGGTCGGGCTCGATCAGCGCCCACTCGACGAGCTGCTCGTGCGAGCGGCGGTCGGGCACCTGAACCTGAAAGCCCGAGAGGTCCTCGGAGTACTCGCCGCGTTCGCGCGCGGCCCGGGCCTGCTCGCGGGCGTGCGCGAGCGCCTGCTCGGGCTTCACGGGATCGCCTCCGCGGGCGTCGCGGTGCCCATCAGCTCGTGGTAGAAGGGCAGGCCCGTGGCGGCCGGGCCGTCGAACACGACCGCGCCGCCGTCGAGCACGACGATCCGCTCGCACGTGCGCTCGACCAGGTCGGCATCGTGGGAGACGAGCACGAGCGTGGCCCCGTCGTGCACCTTGGCCATCACGTGCCGCTCGCACTTGAGCTGGAAGGCCTCGTCGCCGACGGCGAGCACCTCGTCGAGCAGCAGGATGTCGGCGTCCAGATGGGCGGTGATCGCGAAGCCCAGCCGCACGAACATGCCCGAGGAGTAGGTGCGCACGGGCACGTCGATGAAGTGCCCGAGCTCGGAGAACTCGATGATCGCGTCGATGCGATCCTCGATCTCCGTGCGGCCGAGCCCGTGCAGCGCGCAGGAGAGGAAGATGTTCTCGCGCCCGGAGAAGTCCCGCCCGAAGCCGGCGCCGACCTCGAGCAGCGAGACGATCCGCCCCTCGCAGCGCACGCTCCCGGACTGGAGCGGGATGATCCCGGCGAGGACCCGCAGCGTCGAGGACTTGCCGGCCCCGTTGCGGCCGATGATGCCGACCGTCTCGCCGGGCTCTATGCGCAGCGAGACGTCGTTGAGCGCCTTGACCGGCGGCGGGCCATCGGGGTCGCGCCGGCCGATCATCAGCTCCTTGAGCGTGCGCCCGCGGTCGGCGCGCACGGTGAACGTGCGCACCGCGCGCTCGAGGACGATCTCGCCCGGCCGCAACGTCTCGCTGCTCATCAGACGACGACCGCCAGCTCGCCGGCCATGCGCCGGAACAGCAGCCCGCCGACGCCGAGCACGAGCACCGCGCCGCCGATCACGTAGGCGGTCTCCGCCGCGCCCGGCCACTGCCCGTAGAAGACGACCTCGCGGATCGAGTCCACGTACGGCGCCACCGGGTTGGCCCACCGCAGCAGCGGCTCGATCCAGTGGTGGTGGGTCGCCCCCGGGAACTGCTGGGCCCGGTAGAAGATCGGCGTGATGAAGAACCACGGCAGCAGCACGGCGCCGACGATCGGGGCCACGTCGCGGAAGTAGGCGTGCAGGACGGCCACGACGAGCGCGACCCCGAGCGCGAAGGCGTAGATGAGCGCCACATAGAAGGGCAGCAGCAGGATCCACACCGACAGCGATCCGTGCACGACGAACACGATCGGGCCGATCAGCACGAGGATCGAGACGAAGATCACCAGCTGCACGGTGACCGTCGCCGCCGGGATCGTCTCGCGCGGGAAGACCGCCTTGCGTACGAGCGCGCCCTGGTCGAGCAGCGAGGTCGCCGCCGTGGTCACCGCGTTCTGGAAGAACGTCCAGGTGACGATGCCCAGCAGCACGAACAGCGCGTAGTCGTGTACCTGAAAGGGCCGGTGCAGCACGTAGGTGAACATCACGCTGTACGCGAACATCAGTACGAGGGGGTTGACCAGGTACCAGACGACGCCGAGCGCCGAGCCCTTGTACTTCTGGCGCAGCTCACGACGGACCATCTGGTCGAAGAGGTAGCGGTGGCGCGCGAACTCGCGCAGCGTGGACATCCTGCGGATTATCGCTGAGCGCCGGTGCCGACCCCGCCGGAGCGGCTCGGCGGTCGCGCGGCGCGGCGGCGACGCGGCGGTGAGAAGAGCGCCCGCCCGCGTCCCGAAATGCCCTGCTGGCGGCGCGTGCTGGCGCCCCCGCACGGCCAGCCGGCGGACGGCGCGCACCCGGCCACTAAACTCGCCGCCAATGGTCGGGACGCCCGCGGATCGCGGCCCCGCTGCGGCCCGGTTCGCGGTCGGCGCCCTCGCCCTCGGGCTCTCTCTGCTGGCCGCGGGCTGCGGCGCAGGACAGCCCGGGGCGACGATCGCCTCGGTCCTGCCCGAGCACCCCTCGCCGCTCGTGCGCCAGGGCGAGTCGCTGTACGAGTCCGACGGCTGCTCGAGCTGCCACACCCTCGACGGCAGCCCTGGCACCGGTCCGACCTTCAGGGGGCTGGTCGGCAGCACGGTGCGTCTGGAGGGCGGACGCACGCTCACCGCCGACCGGGCGTGGCTCGTACAGGCGATCACCGAGCCCGGGGCGCAGACGGTCACGGGCTACCCGCCGGGCCTGATGGCCGCCGGCACCGCGGCCTTCGACCTGAAGGCCCACGCCTCCGAGGTGAGCGCGCTGATCGCGTTCATCGACGCGGTGAGCGGCCGATGACCACCACGCACCGGCGCCTGCTGCTGGGCGTGCCGGCCGCCGCACTGCTCGCATTCCCGGCGACGGCGGCCGCCCACGGGATCGTCGGCCGCGCCGACCTGCCGATCCCGCCGTGGCTGTTCGGCTGGACGGCATCGATCGTCCTGGTCGTCTCCTTCGTGGCCCTGTCGACGATGTGGACCAAGCCGCAGCTCCAGGACCGCACGCGTCGGCGCCTGTTCGCGCTGCCCGCGCCGGTGCCGTGGCTCCTGCCGGCGCTCGGCGTGTTCAGCTTCGTGCTCGTCGTCTACGCCGGCCTCGCGGGCGAGCAGTCGCAGTACAACGAGAACCTCGCGGTCACGTTCGTGTACGTCATCTTCTGGGTCGGGGTCCCGGTGTGCAGCGCGTTCGTCGGGGACCTGTTCGCCGGGCTCTCGCCGTGGCTGGCCACCGCGCGCCTGATCCGCTGGATCGGCCGGCGCGTGGCCCCGGCGCGCTTCGAGCACCCGCCGCTGCGCTACCCCGAGCGCCTGGGCCGCTGGCCGTCGATCTTCGTGCTGCTCGGCTTCGGCTTCCTGGAGCTCGTCTACGTCAACCGCGACCAGCCCTCGACGCTCGCCTGGCTGGGGATCGCCTACTTCATCGTGATGGTCGCCGGCATGCTGCTGTTCGGCGTGGAGACCTGGACGGGCCGGGCCGACGGCTTCAACGCCTACTTCGGCACGGTGGCGCGCCTGTCTGCGCTGGAGTGGCGGGAGGGGGTCTGCTACTACCGCCGGCCGCTGAGCGGGATCACCGACCTGGAGATGCTGCCGGGCACGATCACGCTGGTCTGCACGCTCATCGGCGTGACCACCTTCGACGGCGCGAGCAACGGCCCGGTGTGGCACTGGGCCGAGCCCAAGCTGGTCGGCATCTTCGGCAGCCAGCTGTATCCCTCCACGCCGGCGATCGAGATCGCCGGGTGCATCGGCCTGCTCGTCTGCGTGCTGCTGATCCACGCGATCTACTACATCGGCGTCTACGGCGTGAACACGGTCTCCGCGCGCTACGACGTCCCGCGGCTGTCGCGCACCTTCGCGCACACGCTCGTGCCCATCGGCTTCGCCTACGCGCTCGCGCACTACTTCTCGCTGCTGGTCTGGCAGGGGCAGGCGCTGGGCTACCTGATCTCCGACCCGCTCGGCAACGGCTCCAACGTGCTGGGTACGAGCCATTGGTCGATCGATTACGGGATCATCTCCTTCGCCGCGATCTGGTACGTGCAGGTCGCGGCGCTCCTCGCTGGGCACGTCGGCGGCCTCACCCTCGCCCACGACCGTGCGCTCGCCATCTACCGCAACCCCCAGGAGGCCGTGCGCTCGCAATACTGGATGCTGGTGGTGATGGTCGCGTTCACCAGCTTCGGCCTGTGGCTGCTCTCGGCGGTCGGCACATGAGGCGCCTGACCGGCGTCCTGGCCGCGCTCGCGCTGCTGCTCGTGGCGCCGGCGGCGCTCGCCGCGAGCGCGGCCGACAACCTGAACCCGTTCAACGACCAGGGCTCGAGCCCGGACTACCGCTCGCTGATCACCTCGGTGGTGCCCAAGCCGGCGGGCCTGACGATCGCCGTGCAGCAGTTCTCCGACCAGCTGCTGGTCACCAATCACACCGGTCAGACCGTGACGGTGTACGGCTACCAGGGCGAGCCGTACGCGCGGCTGCTCGCCAACGGAACGGTGCAGCAGAACGTGCGCTCGCCCGCCTTCTACCTGAACCGGAGCTTTTACGGCGACATCACCGTCCCGGCGTCGGCCAGCGCGAGCGATCCGCCGAAGTGGGCGCTCGTCGACAAGACCGCCACCTTCCTGTGGCACGATCACCGCATTCACTGGCTCTCACCCTCGGTTCCGCCCGAGGTGAAGAACAAGCGCAAGCGCACGTTGATCTTCAACTGGAAGGTGCCGATCAGCGTGGGCGCGACCCACGGTGACATCAACGGGCAGCTCTTCTGGACGCCCAACAACTCCAAGGTGCCGGTCGCGGTGATCATCGTCGGCTCGCTGATCGTGATCGCCGGGCTCGGCTTCGTCGTGGTCGTGCAGCGCCGGCGCATCGCCGCCGCGGGCGCGGGCGGGGGCGAGTCGTGGTGAACGAGAAGAGAAAGGAGCTGGCGATGAGCGAGCGGGTCTACGAGGTCTCGGGCATGACCTGCGCGCACTGCGTCGCCGCGGTGACCGAGGAGGTCAGCGCGGTTCCCGGCGTGCGTGAGGTGCAGGTCGATCTCGAGACCGGCCGCGTGGCCGTACGCGGACAGGACGCCGACGAGGACGCCGTCCGTGCCGCGGTCCTGCGGGCCGGTTACACGCTGGCGTGAGCGGGGTTCACATGAGCAGCTGCATGGCCGCGAACATGTACGCCATGCCGAGGGTCATGACGAACATCGACCCGCGCAGGTCGCGCTCGCAGATCAGGTGCCCCTCGCCGACCACCTCGGCGACCGGCCCGCCGGCCAGCGCGAGCTGACGGGGCAGGCCGATCGCGCGCCCGTCGAAGGCGCGGGCGCGGTCGGTGACCCACAGCAGCGCCTGACCGGCGAACCAGGCCACGAGCAGCCACGGGATCGGCCGGACGAACCCCGACGGCGACCACATGTAGGTCATGGCGATGAAGTCGAACGCCATCACCAGCCACAGCAGGTTCACCGTGCGCCCGTTGCACAGCTGCACGAACACGTAGGCCAGCGCCGCGCCGGCGGCATTGGCGAACAGCAGCTGCCAGAAGCCGGCCGGGACGTTGAAGTGGTCGATCGAGGCGGGCGCGAACATGAACACCATCCCGACCGCCATCAGCACGTGACCGGAGTGCCACCACTGGCGCTCGCCGCGCGTGTCGCGCACGTGCCGGCCGTGGATGACGAGCAGCGCTACGAACGCGAGCGTCCACAGCACGGCCAGCCAGTCCGGCAGGATGTTGGTCGTCCCCGAGGTCGGGGCGCTCATCGACATCCCGCCCATCGCCATCGCGGCCATGTGCGGACCGTGGCTCATCGACATGCCCGCCATCGCCTTGGCCGGCGCGCCGGCGGACATCGACATCCCGCCCATCAGACGGCCGCGACGGCACGATCCGTCGCCCGGGTCGGGGCGGTCAGGGGCACGGCGCGGCGCGCCGCGGTCAGGCCGGGCATCAGCGTCAACGCGAGCAGCACGAACAGCGGACCGGCGTTGACGTCGGTCGCGCCGGTCGCCCAGAACGGGCCGCCGAGGCTCTGGCCGATCACCCAGTAGGCGAGCGAGAGCACGATGCCCAGGCCGAGCGCCGTCACGCGCACCGGCGTCGGAGCGAGCGCCCCGAGCGCGATCAGGACGGACACGATCGCGAGGATCGTCGCGACCGCCACGCCGTGCCCCTGGGTGCGATGCGCGATCGAGGTCAGGGCGCTGGCCAGCCAGTGCGGCGAGTCCTGCGCCATGCCCGCGATCTGGTCATGGATCGCCCCGGAGGAGCGGTTGACGTGCAGCATCCACACCACCGCCGCCTCGAGCCACAGCAGCGACCACAGGATCACCCCGCCGCGGTCGCCGAGCAGCCCGCCGTCGGCGGCCGATCGCCCGCCTTCCGCCTGACGGGGCCAGACCAGCAGGCCGATGAACGCGTACATGATGACCGCGCCGGGCGCTCCCATCAGCGGCGAGACCGGCGCACCGGAGAGGATCATCCCGAAGCCCTCGCCGAACCACCAGACGATCAGCGCCCAGGCGAAGCCCAGCAGCAGCGCCGGGCGCGCGAACCGCCGGCCGGCGATCAGCCCCAGGCCGATCAGGCACTGGGTCTCGGCCGCCAGGGTATTCCACAGCGTCAGGTTGTGACCGTAGAAGTGCGCGAAGGTGCCGATCGGCGAGCCGATGACCCCCGGTTGTCCCTGTGCGTTCGGCTCGAGTACGGAAGTGACGAACGTGTGGGTGTACATGAAGTGCTGAAACTGGAGCAACCCGTCGAGCAGCCAGACAGCGCCGAGGGCGATCTGGACGCCGCGGCGGGTGACTCGCACGCGACTGAGTAGTGACATGTCAGTTGAGCTCCCAAGACGTGACGGCCCCGCGACGGCAGGCGTCGCGGCGGACGGGACGGAGAGGGCTCCGCGGGGCGGAGCGTCAGCGGCCGGCGGCCGCGAGCGGCGGCGCGCGGCCGGCGAGGGAGCGCGCGATCAGCCGGCCGCCGCGCTCGTGCGCGTACAGCCGCGGGCGCGGCCGCGGCGTGGAGGCCGCCCGCGCGGGGGCGGCGTCGGCCCGCAACCGCTCGATGACGCGCTCGCCGGGATAGCGGCGGGTGAACACCACGACGGCGAGTACCAGCGCAGGCAGCAGGTACATCACACCGCTCTGGGCGCCGCCGACGGACTGGCTCAGCACAGCCAGGGTGAGCAGCACCAGCGGCGCGGCGATCGCTGCGCCCCGCAGGGCGCCCAGGCCCATGCGACACCGGAGGCTCATGGCCGAGCGAGAATACCACCGTGTTTCGGAGCCCGAGCAGGTCCGGTGGGCGAAGTGGACGCTCCTGTCGCCTTCCACCGCCAGCCGCCTCGGGCACCCGGGCCGCGTGCGAGAATCCGAACGGTGAGCGCGACGGACATCGCAGCGCCGCGCCCGACGCCGGCCACGGGCGCGGGCGAGCGGATCGAGCTCGACGTCAGCGGCATGAGCTGCGGCTCGTGCGCGGCGCGCGTGCAGCGCGCGCTCAGCCGCCAAGAGGGCGTGGCCGACGCGCTGGTCAACTACGCCACCGGCCGCGCCACCGTCGAGGTGGACCCGGGACAGGTCGACCCGGCCGGGCTGGTGGCGGTGGTGGAGCGCGCCGGGTACGGCGCGGCGGTGCTCAATGGGGAAAAGAGCGGGGCGCCGCATGCGATCGAGGTGCTCGAGGAGGATGAGGCGCGTGAGCAGGCCGCGCTGCGGCGGCGCATCGTCGTGGCCACGCCGCTGGCCGTCGCGATCATCGCACTGACCTACGCCGCCCCGCACACGCCGAGCGCCCGCTGGATCACCGCCGGACTGAGCGTGCCCGTGCAGTTCTACTGCGGCCTTCCCTTCCTGCGCTCGGCGTGGGCGCGGGCGCGGGCGCGCTCGACCAACATGGACACGCTGATCGCGCTCAGCACGCTGGCGAGCTTCATCTACTCCACGGTGATGCTGATCACCGCCAAGGCGGCGGTGCTGCACGGCGTCTCGGTGGCCAAGTTCGAGATGCGCCTGGACTACGACATGGGCGCGACGATCATCGCGGCGCTGCTGATCGCCCGCTGGTGCGAGGCCAGGGCGCGCAGCCGGGCCGGCGGGGCGATCCGCGAGCTGACCCGTCTGGGCGCGACCAACGCCCGGCTGCTCGACCCCGACGATCCCGCGGCGCCCGAGCGGCTCGTACCCGCCGAGGAGGTCCGCCGCGGCGACGTCTTCCTGGTACGGCCGGGCGACCGGATCCCCGTCGACGGGATCGTGCTGGAGGGCGCCTCGGCCGTCGACGAGTCGATGCTCACCGGCGAGTCGCTGCCCGTTGAGAAGGGCGTCGGCGCGACGGTGACCGGCGCGACGGTGAACGTCGACGGGGTCCTGCGCGCCCGCGCGGTCGCGGTCGGCGCGGACACCGCGCTCGCCCACCTCGTGCGGCTCGTCGAGCAGGCCCAGGCGGCCAAGCCGAAGATCCAGCGCCTGGCCGACGAGATCGCGCGCGTCTTCGTGCCGACGGTGATCATCCTGTCGGCGATCACCGCGCTGGTCTGGGTGCTCACCGGCCAGAGCGATCACGGCATGTTCGCCTCGATGCATCTCGAGCGCGGGATGGACGCGACGATCGCCGTGCTGATCGTCGCCTGCCCCTGTGCGCTGGGCCTCGCCACCCCGGTGGCGATCCTCGTCGGTACCGGACGGGGCGCGAACCTGGGCCTGCTGATCAAGAGCGTGGAGGTGCTCGAGCGCAGCCAGGAGCTCGACACGATCGTCCTGGACAAGACGGGCACGGTGACGACCGGCGAGCTCTCGCTCGCCGACGTGTGGTCCGCCCCGGGCGCCTGCGGGGACGACGTACTCGCGCTCGCGGCGGCCGCCGAGGCGGGCTCCGAGCATCCGATCGCGCTGGCCATCGTCGCCGCCGCGCGCGACCGCGGCCTGCCGCTCGCGGCCGCGGAGGCCTTCCGCTCGACGCCCGGGCGCGGGGTGCAGGCGACGATCCAGGGAGCGACGATCCGCGTCGGCCGCCCCGACGCCGACCGCGCACCGCGCGAGCTCGACGAGTGGGAGGCGCAGGGGCGCACCGCGGTCCTGGTCGAGCGCGAGGGGTCGGTGATCGGCGCGCTCGGACTCTCGGACACGATCAAGGACGAGGCGGCCGAAGCGATCGCCGGCCTGCGGCGCATGGGGATCGACGTTGAGCTGCTCACCGGCGACAACGAGCGCGCGGCTCACGCGGTCGCCGCCGCGGTGGGCATCGAGCGCGTCCACGCCGGCGTCACCCCCGAGGGCAAGCTCGAGACGATCGCCGACCTGCAGCGACAGAGCCGACGCGTGGGGATGGTCGGCGACGGAGTCAACGACGCCGCCGCGCTCGTGCAAGCCGATCTGGGCATCGCGATGGGCACCGGCGTCGGCGCGGCGATCGAGGCGGCCGACATCAGCGTCCTGGCCGGTGACCTGCGCGGGGTGCCGCGCGCGCTGCGCCTGGCGCGGGCCACCTACACGATCGTCCTGCAGAACCTCGGCTGGGCCTTCGGGTACAACCTGGTCGCGCTGCCGCTCGCGATGACCGGGCTGCTCAGCCCGGCGCTCGCCGCGGTGGCCATGGGCATCTCGAGCGTCACCGTGGTCGGCAACAGCCTGCGGCTGCGCCGCTTCGGGCGACCCGGCCGGCCGACGCCGGTGCGCTCGCGCCGCGAGCGCTGGGCGAGCATCGCCGGCGCCGCCGCCGTCCCCGCGGTGCTGCTCGGAACGCTGGTCCTCGCCGCGCCGGACACCTTCGCCGTCCCGCGCAGCGAGTGGCTGACGTTGCCCGAGCCGGCGGGCGAGACGATGCAGGTCCTCGCCTACCCGCTGACGCCCGGTGAGGTCCAGTTCCACCTGTACCTGCTCTCGGCGGGCGGCTCGCGCCCGGTCTACCGGTCGATGGCCTTCAGCGCGACCTCATCGGCCGGCACCCACGCCCCGGTGCAGGTCTACCTGGTCGGCCCGGGTCACGACATCGCCCAGGCCAATCTGCGGGCGGTCGGCGTCTGGGAGTTCCGCGTGGCGGGAGTGGACAGCCTCGGGCACCGCCTGAGCGGCTCCTTCAGCATCCCGATCAACTAGTCGAACCGCGGGGTTTCGCCCTTGCGGTCCGGGCGTCGGAAGTCGGCGCCCAGGCTAGATCTTCAGTAGGCGCCGCGGCGCAGCAAGACCGCGGGGACCGTCTTGACCAGGATGGCCAGGTCCAGGGCTACCGACCAGCGCTCCAGATAGAGGAAGTCCAGGCGCACGAGGTCGTCGAAGTCGAGGTCCGAGCGGCCCGAGACCTGCCACAGCCCGGTGATTCCCGGGAGCACCAGGTAGCGCTTGCGGTGCCAGTCCTCCAGGCGCTCGTAGTCGCGCTGGGGCAGCGGCCGCGGCCCCACGAGCGACATCTCGCCCCGCAGCACGTTGACCAGCTGGGGCAGCTCATCCAGCGAGAAGCGGCGCAGGAAGGCGCCGACCGGCGTCAGCCGCGGGTCGCGGCGGATCTTGAACAGCGCGCCGCCGGCCTCGTTGAGCGCCTCGAGCTCGGCCTGGCGCTCCTCGGCGTCGGTCTGCATGGTGCGGAACTTCAGGCACGGGAACGGGCGTCCGCCGATGCCCGGCCGGATCGAGCGGAACAGGATCGGCCCGCGCGAGCTCATGCGCACGGCGAGCGTGATGGCCAGCCATACCGGGCTGAGCAGGACGATCAGCAGCGTCGCGCCGACGAGGTCGAAGGCACGCTTGAGCGCGAAGTCGATGCCCTCGAAGACCGGCGGCTTGAGCTCGAAGAGCGGCACGGTCTGGCCGGGGACGAACTCCGCCCGGTGGATGAGGATCTCCATCGTCGAGGGGGCGACGTGCACGATCACGCCGCGCTGGTGGCAGCGGTCGACGAGCTCGACCGCCTCGACCTGGGGGAAGTCGGGGTCGGCGATGATGACCTCGTCGACGTGGTGCTCGCTCAGGACCTCCTCGAGCTCGTCGAGCGAGCCGAGCGAGCGCAGGCCGTTATCGGGCAGCGGCTCCAGGGAGATGAACCCCACGACCTGTACGGCGGGGACGGGGCCGGCGGCCAGCGCGTGGGCGACGTCGCGGATGTGCTGGCCGGTGCCGACCAGCAGCGCCCGGCGACGGTAGCCCGCCGCGCGCAGGATGCTGCCCGTGACCCGCTCATAGCCGTAGCGCAAGCTCGAGACGTACACGGTGGCGAAGGCCAGCGAGGCATAGAAGATGTAGAAGCTCGAGTAGTGCCCGCCCTGGACCACCGCGAAGATCGCGGCCACCACCGTCACCTGGAAGAGCGAGCCGACGATCCGCACCACGCCGGGTCGCTGGCCCCGGTCGGAGTACAGCCCCGACCGGGCGAACAGCAGCGCGGTGACCAGGTAGGCGAACGCGACGATGTGCCGCGTCTCCTCGTAGTCGTCGTGAACCCTGACGTGCCCGAGCACCGCGCCCTTGATCAGCAGCGCGGTATAGACGGCGAGCGCCACCCCGAGCAGGTCCAGCGCGAGCAGCAGCGCGATCCGCGCGAGCCGCCGCACGGTCTGCAGGCGCAGCAGCAGCGACAGCGCCGGCGGGCGCTTGCGGCGGATATCGCGATCGCTCGGCTCGCGCCGCAGCGTCAGCGGGGAGACCGCCGCCAGGGGCGGGATCGCGGGGCTGGGCGGCCCGTCCGCCGGGTCGCTGGGGCTCCGCCTGACGCTCTCCGTCGTGGACATTTTGCTACTCACAACGCGCTAGCCTCGCAGATGTAGCGGAGGAGTACCCCGCTGATCCGGGAGGCTAAGCGCCGCGTGCGAAGCCGCGCGCGCCGTCAGCGGCGGCGGCGGCGCGTGCGCGGGTGCGAGTGGTGGACCACGAGCGCGCCCACGAAGTGTTTCGCGATGCCGCCGAGCGTCCCGTCGTTGGAGCCCTGGAGCGTGATCGTCGCCTTCTGGCCGGCCGGGATGCTCGTGATGTTCAACGAGTACTCCCTGGCCTGCGTGGCCGCGCCCACCCCGCTCTTGCGGCCGATCGCGTGCAGCATCTTGGGCGTGTAGATCGCCACGATCTTCTCACCGCCGCCGCCCGTGACCGTCACGTCGATCCCGTTGACGATCGGGGCGTTCCCGGGCCTGAAGGTCACGGTGATGGTCCCTCCCGAACGCTTGACGCCGACGACCTTCGGTGCCTTCGGCGCCGGCGGCACGGTCGCCGTATAGGTGGTCAGCGGGATCTCCTCGCTCGGGATGCCCGCGCTGTCGGAGATGAACGCCTCGATCGTGTGCCGGCCCGGGTCGGCCGACGGGTCGTACAGGACCGGGGCGCCCGAGGTCGGGGTGGTCGCCGCGGTCAGCCCCGTGCTGAGGACCTGGGTGTCCTGCGGGCCCACGTCGAGCAGCGTGACCGAGCCGGGCAGGTTCCGGGGGACGTGGACGATGAGCCCCTTGAGCTGGTCGAGATCGATACCCGGCACGTTCAGCGAGGACGTCGCGACGCGTACGGTCGGCACCGACGCGGCGGCCCGCGCGCTGAGCGAGACGTGCGAGGCCGCCGGGGCCAGCAGCAGGTGCGCGGTGGGCGAGAACAGCCGGCCCCCGATCCTCACGCCGTAGCCGCGCGAGCGCTTCACCAGATGTACCTGCTGCGCGGCGCCGCTGGGCAGCAGGCTCGGCGCGCTCACCGGCGGCAGCTGGTCGGCGGTCTCGACGTCGACGACCGGCGGCGACCCGGGATCGACGGTCAGCTTCCACTGGCCGGCGTCGGGGTCGGCGACGAACAGCGTCGTCGTCGTGACCTGCTGGCAGCCGGCGCTGAAGTTCGCCGGCAGCAGGTGCGCGCTCTGCGGGCAGGCGGTGCTCGTCGGGTCGGTGGCGATCGTCGGGACCGGGTCCTGCGCGACCATCGCCTCGCCCTCGTCGGTCACGCCGCCCGTGCCGGCCGACTGGGCGCCGAGGCCGGCCTGCGGGAAGAACCCGTACTCGCCCGGGATCGTGGGCGTCACGACCTGCTGCCCGTTCGGGCCGGTGAGCGTCACCAGCGGCGTCTGGCCCGGCGCCTGCGGGTCAAAGAGCGACTGGACCTGGACTGCGGCGACGTTTCGCGTGCACCCGGCCGGGGTCCCGGCGGCCGGCAGCGCCGGCGAGCTCGGCAGGCAGGTGCCCGCCGGCGCCAGCTGCTTGTTGGGGTTCTCCGGATCGGTGACCGGCACGCTCTGGCCGACGGAGAGCACCGGCTGCGCCGGCGGTCGGGGGTAGGTGGCCCGCGCGCTCGAGGAGCCCGGCGGCGAGTTCGATGAGCCCGAACCGCCCGCCGCACTTCCGTTGAAGATCCCCTGCACCTGGTCCTGCTCGAAGGCGGGGATGAACGGGTTCAGGTTGCAGCCGGTGAACAGGTGCAGCCCGGTCCCCTCGGTGGGGAGCCCCGACCATACGACGGCGGCTCCCGCGCTGAGCGTGCCGACGAGCAGGTCGATCGAGCCGCAGACGGCGACCGCGTTCTGGTCGGCGACGCCCTGCGCGCTCAGGCAGATGAAGATGCACAGGTTGCCGCTGCCGGCGATGTACCAGCCGGATGGGGAGTAGTCCACGCCGCCCCCGAGGTTGACGCTCACGCTCGCCGGGCCGAAGCTCTCGTGAATCCCACCGGCAAGCTCGAGTCCCTTCTTGCTGATGTCCAGCGCGAAGTTGGCGAAGTTGTCGCCGGTGCCCTCGATGCCGAGCGCACCGCTGATGTCGACCTCGTCGTTGGAGGGCTTGAGCAGCAGGTTGCCGTCGATCGAGAGCAGGTCGAGCAGCGAGAGCTGGATCCCGCCGGAGATCACCGTCGGGTCGGTGTCGATGTTGAAGCTGATGCCGTTGAGGTCGCCGACCCCGGCGATGACCGGGATCCCGGGGTCGGCGTAGAGCGAGCCGCCGGCGCCCAACAGCCGCCCGTGGCCGATCTCCAAGTGGATCGTCACGCTGACCGCGAGCGGCGGCGGGACCGAGAACGAGTAGGTGCCGTGGAAGATGCCGGTGCTCGGGTCGTAGCAGACCTGCGCATCGAGGGGCAGCCCCAGCCCGGCGAGGCTGGTGCCCGTCGGCAGGCCGAGGCCGTCGTCGTCGTCGCCGCCGCACGTGCTGTCGTCGCCGCTGCCGTCGTCCTGGGCGGCGTGGGCGGGCACCGGGCCGCCGTCGACGATCCGCTCGGGGTGCTGGTCACGGGCGACGTTGGCGTAGGCGTTCTCGTCGAGCAGGCTCACGACGGGCTTGTCCATGCCCTGCAGCAGGATCGGCGAGGTGGGCGTCGCCTTGCCCTGGCCGAAGCCGTCCGGCAGCTTGTCCACGAACGAGATCCGCGAATCGCCCGTCGACTTCGGCTTTCCCCCCTCGGTGAAGGTCACGCACAGCGAGCCGACGACGGCGAACTGCTGGAACTCGGAGCTCTTGGTGAGCGTCCACGGCTCGGCGCCCGCCGCGCACGGGATCGTCGCGCCGGGATTGAACTTCCCATTGAGCTGGGGCAGCGGGGGCAGCTGCGGGTCGGCGTGGCCGTTCATCGTCAGGTACTCCGCCGCCCGCTTGGCGCCGAAGTCGCTGACGTCGGCGAGGCCCGGGACGTTCTTCCCGCCGCCGAGGCCCAGGTAGACCGTACCCGCCTTGCCCGTGGCGGGCTCGGGGCACTGCTGGCGGATCGAGCTCACGCTGCCCAGGTCGCTCGTCTTGATCGCGCACTTCTTTGCCACGTAGACCTTGTCATCGCCGGCGTGGGTCTCGTCGATCACGATCGTCCGGCCGGCGGGGGGCGTCAGCGGGACGCCGTCGATGTCGATCGGCTCGGTGCTCGCGAAGAGCTTGTTGTTGTCGCCGACGATCATGCAGCGGCCGGAGAACCCGAGCGCGTCGCCGCTGAGCACCACCGACCGCG
This sequence comes from Solirubrobacteraceae bacterium, assembly GCA_036266975.1. Lineage (GTDB taxonomy): Bacteria > Actinomycetota > Thermoleophilia > Solirubrobacterales > Solirubrobacteraceae > DATAWZ01. Next base: position 16,281 of record DATAWZ010000106.1, on the reverse strand, counting down.
AGTTCACGCTCGTGCACAGGCTCTGCGCGCTGGGCTTGACGACGACCATGCCGTCGATGCGCGTGATCGCGCCGAGTCCGGCCTGGTTGTAGGCGGCGACCGCGACCGAGTACACCCCTTGCTGGGTGAACTTGAACTGCAACGGCTGGGAGGGCTGCGAGCTCGACCCGCTCGCCTGCGTGATCTCGACCGGGACGTTGCCGCCCTGCGCGGGGCCGTTGGCCGAGCGCAGGCGGGCGCTGCGGTCCGAGGATACGATCTGGTCGACCTTGTTGGGCCCGGAGGACGGCGGCGGCGGGATCACGGCGTCCGAGCCGGGGTTGACCGAGTCGACCGTGCGCTGCGCGTACGCGTTGCAGTCGTGGTAGGGGAAGGCGCCCGCCTCCAGGTCGCTGAACACCGGGATCGGGAAGGGCAGCGTCACCCCGCCGCTGTTCACCGAGCGGTCGTGGGCGCTGCGGTCCGAGACGCCCGGTGGGTCACAGGCGCCGCCGCTGATCTGTTCGGTCTGGCCGTCGCCCAGCTTCAGATCGCCGACCTCGGTGTTGTTGGGCTCGCCGACCTGCATCGCGTAGTACGCGAGCGAGTCGGTGCCGCCGGTGCTGCCGCTCACGTTCACGGTCACCTGGCTGCCGGCGACCAGCGGGTCCTGCGGGCCCTTCGGCTTCACGCAGCCGGTGTCGCCGGCCGGGGTGAGGCAGAGCTGCAGGCTCGGCTTGCTCGGCGGGGTGAGCGGCACGTTCTCGGTCACCGGGGCCGACGCGACCCCCTCGCCGTTGAGAGCGACCATCGTGATCGTGCGCGGAACCGTCGCGCCGTTCGCGCCCTTGGTCGCGCCGGTCGCCGGTCCGTACTGGTTGTCGAGCCCGGTGTCGACGCCGACGACCGTCGCGTAGTTGTAGAGGAAGTTGAACTGGTCCTCGAGCTGCTCGGCGCTGTTCGGCCCGTAGCCGGCCAGGTCGCCTGGCCCGAATTGCACCGCGGTCGACGCGCTCGGGTCGGGGTTCGGCAGCGCGAGGCCGGTGGCCTGGCTGTGCGGCGGGTAGAGCTCGGGATTCTGGGTCTCGTAGCCTTCGCCGACGTACGCGTCGCAGCCCGCATAGGCGAAGGGGCTGTTGGCGAGCGCGTTGCCCCCGGTGGTCAGGTCGAAGGGGTAGCCCGGGAAGCAGCCGCCCAGGCTCCCCTGCTCGCCGTTGAGCCCGTCGACGTCATGCTCCAGGAAGGTCGGGGTGATGGTCGAGAGCGGCGGATAGCCGATCGTGAGCGCCGGGATCGTCCCGGTGCCGTTGTCGAACTCCTCCTGGGGCAGAGTCGGGATTCCGCCGGGCGAGCCGATGTCGGCGAGTTGCCGGTTCCAGAAGTTCATCGAGAAGGACTCGTAGCCGCCGGTCGGCGTCTCGCACGGCACCCCTGTCCGGCGGCCGCCGGCGCAGTTGCTGGCCGGCTGGCCCGACTCGTTGAGCGTCCCGGTGCCGTGGTCGGTCTGACCGGGGATCGGGTCCAGGCCGGAGTACGGATGCCCCTGGAAGATCCCGCTCACCGGCGTGCCGCAGCGACCGTCGGGCTCGCAGACGAGGCTCGGCGGGCCGAGCGTTGCGGTGCTCGAGAAGGCGCACTTCTGCACGCCGTCGACCGTCGAGCACGGCGCCGCGCCGGCGTTGAACCAGAACTCCTCGCTGGTCACCGAGTCCTGCGAGTTGCCGATCTGGGTGACCGAGGCCTGGGGAACGACCGTCACCGGCTGGGTGACGTCGGTGCTCGACCCACTGCGCAGGACCTTCAGCGAGGCCACCGGCGGCTGGACGGGAACCACGACGACGTTCTGGGGCGCGCTGGTCGCGGCGACGGCGCCGGTCGGGCCGACCGCCTGCACCCGCACCACGTACACCGCGGTGCGCTCACAACCGGAGATCGACGGGTCGGCGGCACACCCCAGCAGCGAGGCCGCCTGCTGCTCGCCGGCGGTCAGCGGCGGGTCGGGGTAGGCGAACCGCACGTTGGCCCCGGCCGTCTGCCCGACGAATGGGGAGCTCGCCGATCCGGGCGATGCATCGGTGTTGCCGAAGTCCCACTGGTAGGTGTAGCCCGGCGTCGGGTTGGTGACCGTGAAGGCGATCGACTGGCGGGAGAGGATCGGGTCGGGGTCGGGCGAGATGCTGAAGGTCACGCTGGTCGGCGCCGCGAAGCTGACGGTGACCGGGGCGCTGCCGACCGTGACCGGCGAGCCCGCCCCGTTGCTGGCCGTCACCGAGCAGGTCAGCGACTGGCCCTGGTCGGCGCTCTGCACGGCGTAGGTCGAGCCGGTGGCGATCTGGTTACCGCCCTCCTGCCAGGCGTAGGTGTAGGAGAGCGGCGTGATATCGGGGTCGAGCCAGGTCCCGTTGGTGCACGTCAGCGTCTGGCCCGCGGCGGCGTTGCCGTAGATCGTGGGCGGCGCGCTGTTCTGCGGCGGCTTGGGTGACTCGACCGCGCCAACGTCACAGGGGGCGCCGCGCTGCACGCCCCGCTGGTCGACGGTCGCGCCCGCACACGCGTTGCCGCCGGTGTCGATCGCCGGGCTGTTCGGGTCCAGCTCGAAGGAGTCGGTCGGGCCACCGTTGTCCTGCGGTGGGGGACCCAGGCCGGTGAACGACGGGTAGGAGAGCATCGGGTCGGTGTTCTGCTGATCGCCCGACGCGGTGAAGGCGCAGTCGGTCCCGGTCTCGACGTTGTCGCCCAGCGAGGCATTGAAGCCCGAGCAGTTCAGCGGCTCGGGGTTGGGGTCGCTCGAGGACTGACTCTCGTTGTAGGCGAGGATCGTGTCCTGAACGGTGTTGGTCCCGCCCTGCAGGTCCAGGCCGCCACCGCCGCCGATCGCGCCGCCGCCGCCGGTCGGGACCGAGTCGTTGAACGCGATCGTCGAGTTGGCGATCGTGTCCTGCTCCTGGCCCTTGAGCACGTAGATGCCGCCCGCCTCGGAGGAGGAGTTGTCGCTGATCGTGCTGTTGACCACGTTCAGCGTGCCGTCGTTGAAGATCGCGCCGCCCTCGTAGGGGGAGCAGTCGGTCGTGTCGTTGTCGATCAAGGTCTGATCGACGTTCAGCGTGCCGCCCTCGATGTTGGCCACGCCGCCGCCCGCGCACGCCTCGGAGTTCAGGATCTCGTCCTGGCTGAGCGTGAGCGCGGCGCCGTAGTTCTCGACCGCCCCGCCGGGGCCCCCGCCGTTGGAGGCCGTCGAGTTGCCGCCGCTGAGCCCGAGCCCGGAGATCGTCACCTGACCGGTGAGCGTCGTGCCGCAGACGTCGCCGGAGGAATAGGCCGCGCACAGCTGGAAGATCGGCCCGTCCGTCGAGTGGACGATCGTCGTGATGCCGCCGTCGCCCTCGATCGAGAGGGGGTGGGCGATCATCAGCGGGCCGTACTGCAACGTGTAGACCTCGTTGCTGGGGAGCGCCGGGACCTCGATCGTGTCACCGGCGCTCGAGGCGGCCACCGCCTCGCGCAGCGAGCAGGACTGCCCGGAGCCGCAGCCGGCCGTGCCGACCGTCGTGTCGTTGGGGGTGTTGACGGTGAACGACGTCGCGCCCGCGCTCGCGACGAACGCGAGCAGGGCCAGCAGGGTGAGCGCCGTGACCAGCCCACCGCGACTGCGTGACTTCCCCTTCGCCAGCACCATCGTGACCCCTTTGCCGCGCGACCACCCGCGATTACCGGCCCAACCTACGCCCCGCGGGCGGGCGCGTCCATAGGCGCTAGGGCCTACTCTCGTGCGCTCAGCGACCGGTGCCGAGCAGCGACTCGCGCCCGGCGGCGTCGATCGTGCGCTGCAGCCCCTCGCGCAGCGAGACCTCGGGCTCCCAGCCGAGCAGCTCGCGGGCCAGGCCGATGTCCGGCTGGCGCTGCTGGGGGTCGTCGACCGGCAAGGCCTCGTAGACGATCTCCGAGTCCGAGCCGGTGACCTCGATGACGGTCCGGGCCAGCTCGAGCAGGGTGAACTCGTCGGGGTTGCCGATGTTCACCGGCGTGTGCTGTCCTGACTCGGCGAGCGCGATGATCCCCCGGATCAGGTCGCTCACGTAGCAGAACGAGCGGGTCTGGGAGCCTTCGCCGAAGACGGTGATGGGCCGGCCGGTAAGGGCCTGGCGCAGGAAGGTGGGGATCGCGCGGCCGTCGTGCGGCCTCATTCGAGGCCCGTAGGTGTTGTGCGCCAAGACTCCGGTACCGGCCCAGAAGTTCTCGACGCACGGGACCGAGAAGTCGTAGACGAGCGGCGTCGCCTCGACCTCGTCGATGGCCTGCACCACTGCCCAGACGATGTCACCGGTGGTCCGTGCGTTCAATCGCTGCACGGTGCCCCGGTCCCACTCGAGCGGGCTCCAGGGGCTCACGTTGGCGATGGTCAACATCCAGCGCGGATAGAGGCGCTCGCCCGGCTTCTGCCGGATGCGGCTGGCGTAGCGTCCGACAGACGGCACCAGCCCAAAGCGCGCCAGCGCCACGACCAGGTCATCCTTGAGCTCGTCGCTCACCGTCGAGAACGAGTGCGGTCGCTGGGCGGCGAGCTTGGCGCCGGAATGGACGCCGTCTCCCTCTCGGTAACCCTCGAGGAACCATTTCAGCCGGCTGAGCGGCAACCCGAGGATCCAGCCGGGAATCCGCTCACGGTTGCCCTCGAAGCCCAGGTGATCCATTAGCCGCATGAGCAGCTGGGAATGAACGAAGATCGATGCGGCATGTTCCGCGGTGGCCGGGGCGCGGACCACGTGCAGGCCAAGCTCGCGCTCGAACACGGCGGCTGCACGCTCAAGCAGGTCGACCTCGCCGCTGAGCGTCAGGAACGCGTCGCCCGGGCCTTCGTGGCGGGAGCCCTCGGCAACCCACAGGCCGAGCAGCCAGAGCAGCGATTCGGTGATCTCGATGCGCGCGGGGAGCGGGACGCTGCGCGCGACACGCCGACGGACAAGGGCGCCGGCGGGCAGCTCGCCGCAAACCCGGCGCAGAACGGGAAGCGGCAGCCGGTTGGTGCGGCGCATGCGGATCAGCGTGGTCCAGGCGCCATTGCGCCAGTTCGGGCCCTGGTTCGGCCGCTCGGAGACGAGCAGGCCGAACAGGTCAAACCGCTGAGCCCAGGCACGTTCGCCGAGGCCCTCGGCCTCGACAGTCAGCTCCCAAGGGTCCCCCTCGGCGAAGCGCCACACATCGAGCATGCTCACTTCGGGCCGATCGCGTTCGGGCACCGAGATGCGCCGCGCGACAGCGATGCGGTCGCCTACCTGAAGCTCGTCGGCGGGCGTCGGCATCGGACGGCCGCCGGGGCCTTCGGTGAAGATCGAATGGTCGCCAGTCACCCTCACCGAACGCCCATAGCGGGTGCGAATCTCGTAGCAGCGCTGCTCGGTCGGATGGGCGATCAATGCCTCCGCCGCCGCCGGGCCGATGTGCGGCGTGCCGCCGAGGGGATCGAACGCCGGGACGGTCACGCCCTCGAGCGGGTACTCCGTCGCCGGCGAGAACCCGGCGTCGAGAAGCGCCAGGCCCCGCGGCTGGCGGCTCGCCACGTGCCCTGCGGCCACAGCGTGTGACGCCAACCGTGCCGCCAGCGCCTGCACTGGCTCTCGCCTCAGCTCGCGCCCGTCGTCGTAGAGCACCTGCTCGTCGGCCAGGATCGAGTTGAAGATCCGAACGATCGAGGTATCGACACCCTGCTGGCGGTGATAGGCCATCGTCAGCGCCTCGGCGTAGCGCTTGGCCTCGTCGTAGACACCGCGCGGGCCGATCGGGTTCACGTGGCCCCAGTAGCTCTCGCGCTGGGGGTGCTCCTTGGGGTCGCCGTAGACCTCGCTGGTGGAGGCGATCAGGAAGCGGGCGCGCTTGTGCTTGGCCACGCCGAGCGTGTGATGGGTGCCGTAGGAGCCGACCTTCAGCGTGTGCAGCGGCAGGCGCAGGTAGTCGATCGGCGATGCGGGCGAGGCGAGGTGGTAGACGAAGTCGACCGGCTCATCGACGAAGTAGGGGTCGATGATGTCGACGTTCAGGTGGGTGAAGCGCTCGGGGTCGCGGATGTGCTCGATGTTGGCCAGCGAGCCGGTCTCCAGGTTGTCCACGCACACCACGCGGTGGCCGCGCGCGAGCAACTCGTCGCACAGATGCGAGCCCAGAAATCCCGCGCCGCCGGTGACCACGCACGTCGCCATCGGCGGCCAACCTTAGCGAGGCGTGGTGCCGGGAACCCAGCGCGCGGTCTGACCCTCGATCTCCTGCTTCCAGATCGGCGTCGTGGCCTTGACCTCGTCGATGATCGCCCGCGCGCCGGCGAACGCCTCCTCGCGGTGGGCGGCTGACACGGCGACGGCGACCGAGGGCTCGCTCAGCCCCACCGCCCCAACCCGGTGCTCGACCGCGACCCGGCACAGCCGGTGCGCGGCGAGCGCGCGCCGCGCGATCTCGCCCAGCATCGGCTCGGCCATCTCGACGTAGGCCTCGTAGTGCAGCCGCTCGACCTCGCGGGTGACGCCCAGGAAGGTGACCACCGCGCCGGCGCGTGGGTCGCTCACCCGCGCGATCAGCTCGTCGACCACGAGCGCCTCCTCGCGGATGCGGGCGTGCACGGGCCCGTCGGGGGACCCGCCGGACACGGGCGGGATCAGCGCCAGCTCATCGCCGGGCGCGAGCGGGGTCGAGGGGTCCGCGTAGTCGCGGTTGACCGCCATGACCAGGGTGAGCTCGCCGGCGAGCTGTCCCATCGCGGCGAGCGCGTCGGCCACCCGTGCGCCGTCGGCGAGCTCGAGCTCGAGCTCGCGCGTGCCGGCGCGATCGGCCAAGATCGCGAACAACCGGACGCGAACGTGCACAGAGCGAAGATATCCTTCCGCCCGTGGCCACAACGACCGGCTCCAACGCGCGCCCGAGCGACGACCCCGGCGACGAGCATCGCAGCATCGCGCCGATCGTCGGACCGGACGATCCGCACCGCTACACCGACTCGGGCATCGAGGTCCGCGAGCTGTACTCGGCCGCCGACCTGCCCGCCGAGCTCGACCTCGGCGAGCCCGGTTCGTTCCCCTACACGCGCGGCGTGCATCGCGAGATGTATCGCAAGCAGCTGTGGACGATCCGCCAGTACGCGGGCTACGCGAGCGCACGGGAGTCCAACGAGCGCTACCGCTACCTGCTGAAGACGGGCTCGACGGGCCTGTCGATGGCCTTCGACCTGCCCACCCAACTCGGCCTGGACTCGGACAACCCGCGCTGCCTGGGCGAGGTCGGCCGCACCGGCGTGGCCATCGACACGATCGAGGATATGCGCACCGCGTTCGACGAGATCCCGCTCGACCAGGTCTCGACCTCGATGACGATCAACGCGCCGGCGGCGGTGCTGCTGTGCCTCTACCAGCTCGTCGGCGAGGAGCAGGGAGTCGCGCCCGAGAAGCTGCGCGGCACCACGCAGAACGACATCCTCAAGGAGTACATCGCGCGGGGCAACTACATCTACCCGCCCCAGGGGTCGATGCGGCTGACCACCGACCTGTTCGCGTACTGCAAGGAGCACATCCCGCGCTGGAACACGATCTCGATCTCGGGCTACCACTTCCGCGAGAAGGGCTGCTCGGCGGTCCAGGAGGTCGCGTTCACCCTCGCCAACGGCATCGCCTACGTACAGGCCGCGCTCGACGCCGGCCTTGCCGTCGATGAGTTCGCGCCGCGGCTGGCCTTCTTCTTCAACGGCCACAACAACGTCTTCCAGGAGGTGGCCAAGTTCCGCGCCGCCCGCAGGATGTGGGCGCACATCATGCGCGAGCGCTTCGGCGCCCAGGACCCCAAGTCGATGATGCTGCGCTTCCACACGCAGACGGGCGGGGTGACGCTCACCGCCCAGCAGCCGATGAACAACATCATGCGGGTGGCGCTGCAGTCGTTCGCCGCGGTCTGCGGCGGGACCCAGTCGTTGCACGCCAACGGCTACGACGAGGCGCTCGCGCTCCCCACCGAGCGCGCGGCCAGGATCGCCGTGCGCACCCAGCAGGTGGTCGGCTACGAGTCCGGCGCCGCGGACACCGTGGACCCGTTCGCCGGCTCCTACTTCGTGGAGGCGCTCACCGAGGAGATCGAGCGCCGGGCCCACGAGCTGATCGCCAAGGTCGATGAGCTCGGCGGCTCGGTCCAGGCGATCCCGTTCATCACCCACGAGATCGACGAGTCGGCCTGGGGCTACCAGGAGCGCTACCGGATCGAGCAGGACGTCGTGGTCGGCGTCAACCGCTTCGTCGAGGACCAGATCGAGATCGAGGACATCCTGCGGGTCGACCCGGAGTCCGAGCGCCAGCAGGTCGAGCGCCTGAAGCGCTTCAAGGAGAACCGCGATCAGGAGCTCGCCGAGCGCCGCCTGCAGGAGCTGCGCGACGTCACGGCGGGCACCGAGAACCTGCTGCCGCCGATTCGTCAGGCGCTCGAGGACCGCTGCTCGATGGGCGAGGTCTGTCAGGCGATGAAGGACGTCTTCGGCGCCTACCAGCCGCAGACGTAAGCCCCCTGTTGCTCGCCTCGCTCACCTTCACCCGAGCGCTGATCGGGGTGCACGTCGCGGCGGTCGTCGTCGCCTTCGGCGGCCTGGCCTCCTACCCGCTGCTCATCCCGCTCGTGACGCGGCGCGACCCCGAGGCCGTGCCGGCGCTGCTGCGGCTGATCCACACGCTCAGCTCGCGCGTGCTCGCTCCGGGGATCGGGGTGGTGTTCGCGCTGGGGGCGATCCTGGCCATCCACCTGAACGCCTGGAGCCACTTCTACGTCACCTGGGGTGTGGTGGCGATGCTCGCCATCGGCTCGCTGCACGGCGCGTTGCTCAGCCCGACCGAGCAGCGCCTGATCGAGCTCGCCGAGCAGGGCCAGCTCGAGGGCGAGGAGTACCAGCGTCAGCTCCGGCGCTGGACGGTGTGCGTGGCGCTGATGCTCGCGCTCGTGCTGGCCACGATCATCGTGATGCTCAGCCACCCTGGCCACGGCTGAGCCGCCGGGCGCTCAGACGGCCAGGCCGGGACCGTACCGTGCCCGGTTGTCAGTCCCCTGACCTCCAGCGGAATCTACGGACTCCCGGCGTCCGACGCTGCCGTAGGCGCCGGCGCCGACTGCCAAGCGATCTTGCACGCGGGAGGAGTTCGGGGCGCCGCCCCCGAACTGAAGCAGCGATGACCGAGGTCCAGGTCCAGCGCAGACTGGTGAAGTCACCGCCCGAGCTGTGGGCCGAGGTGAGCGAACCAGCCGCCCTGGCGCGTCTGTTCGCGGACCTCGCCGGCGAGATCAAGATCACCCGCACGGAGCCCGAGTCGACCGTCGCCTGGGAGGGCGAACTAGCCAGCGGCACGGTCGAGCTCGAGGCCGCGGGCTGGGGAACGCGCGTCACGCTCACGGTCGCCCAGCGCGAGCCGGAGCCCGCGCCGCCGGAGCCCGAGCCCGAGCCCGAGCCGCCGGCGCCCGTGCTCCTCGCTCCGCCGCCGCCTCCGCGGGCGCCGGTCGCCGCGCCCGAGCCCCGGCGCGGCCTGCTCGCCCGGCTGCTGCGCCGCGGGCGGCCCGCCGCCCCGGTGATGGTGGCCGCGCCTGAGCCGACCGCAGCGCCGACCGCACCGGAGGCGCCCCGCATTTATCCCAATCCCCCAGCCGCTCCGGCCCGCGAGCCCGCTCCGGAGTTCGACGGCGAGCGCCTGCTCGATGGCGTGCTCGACGCGCTCGGCGCCGCCCACCATCGCCCGTTCTCGCGAAACTAATAGATTGTTGGGCCGCGAGATGCGGATCACGGCCCCCGTCACCTACGAGGAGAAGCTCGCCCAGCTCAAGCAGCTGCGCGAGGCGGCGGTGCACTCCTCGCCCGAGCAGGAGGAGAAGCAGCACGCCCGCGGCAAGTTGACCGCGCGCGAGCGGGTCGAGAAGCTGCTCGACCCCGGCTCCTTCCAGGAACTCGACACCTTCGTGCGCCACCGGACGATCGACTTCGACATGCAGGAGAACCGGCCCTGGGGCGACGCGGTCGTCACCGGGCACGGGACCATCGAGGGCCGGCGGGTGTGCGTGTTCAGCCAGGACTTCACCGTCTTCGGCGGCTCGCTCGGTGAGGTGATGGCCGAGAAGATGGGCAAGGTGATGGACCTCGCCGAGCGGATCGGCTGCCCGGTGGTCGGCATCAACGACTCCGGCGGCGCGCGCATCCAGGAGGGCGTGGTCTCGCTCGGCGCCTACGGCGACGTGTTCCTGCGCAACGTGCGCTGTTCGGGCGTGATCCCCCAGATCTCACTGATCATGGGGCCGTGCGCGGGCGGGGCGGTGTACTCGCCGGCGATCACCGACTTCATCCTGATGGTCAAAGAGACCTCGCACATGTTCATCACCGGTCCCGACGTGATCAAGACGGTGACCGGCGAGGAGCCGACGTTCGAGGAGCTCGGCGGCGCGATGACCCACAACACCAAGTCGGGCGTCGCGCACTTCGCCTGTGAGGACGAGGAGCACTGCTTGGAGGACTGCCGTTACCTACTGAGCTTCCTGCCCTCCAACAACCTCCAGACCGCCCCGCGCGTGGCGCCCAGCGACGACCCGTTGCGGATGGACCCCGAGCTCGACGAGATCGTACCGGACAACCCCAACAAGCCGTACGACATGCGCGACGTCATTCACCTGATCGTCGACGATGGTGAATTTCTCGAGGTTCACCAGTACCACGCGCCGAACATCGTGTGCGGGTTCTCGCGTCTGAACGGCTCCGTGATCGGCATCGTCGGCAACCAGCCGGCCCAGATGGCCGGCGTGCTCGACATCGACGCCTCGGCCAAGGCCGCCCGCTTCGTGCGCACCTGTGACGCGTTCAACATCCCGCTGATCACCCTGTGCGACGTCCCCGGGTTCCTGCCCGGGACGGCCCAGGAGTGGGGCGGGATCATCCGCCACGGGGCCAAGCTGCTGTACGCGTTCGCCGAGGCCACCGTGCCGAAGATCACCGTGATCACCCGCAAGGCCTACGGCGGCGCCTACGACGTCATGTCCTCCAAGCACCTCGGCGCCGACTTCAACTTCGCCTGGCCGACCTCGGAGGTCGCGGTGATGGGACCCGAGGGCGCGGTGAACATCATCTACCGCCGCGACATCGCCCAGTCGCCGACGCCCGGCGAGCGCCGCGAGAAGCTGATGGCGGACTACAAGGCGCGCTTCGCCAACCCCTACACGGCGGCCGAGCGCGGCTACATCGACGACGTGCTCGTGCCCCACGAGACCCGCCCCAAGCTGATCACCGCGCTCGAGACCCTGCTCACCAAGCGTGAGCCGGGCCCCAAACGCAAGCACGGCAACATCCCGCTGTGATCGCGGCACCGCCGCCGAGCATGCACGCGCCTGCCACCGCGAGGGCGGGCGCGACGGTCAAGGTGCACGCGACGGGCGTGAACCCCGGCCGCTACACGCTGATCCTCTACCAGGTGGTGTCCAACCCTCCGGGCGGCGTGGCCACGATCTGCCTGGGCAAGGTGGGCACGGGGAGTGCGCACGGTGGAACCGTGAAGATCGCCGGCCGGCTTCCCACCCGCCTGGCCTGTCACCAGGACGAGGGCGAGACGCTCGGCCACATCACCGCCGCGCCCGGTCACTACGAACTGGCGATGGGCCACTTCGAGCCGCCGGCCGGGTTCGACGGCAACGAGACCTACCTCAAGCGGGCGATCACGCTCTCATCCTGAGCGGCTCTGGCGCGGCGAGCAGCCCGGGCAGCGCGCTCGCGGCGTCCGGGACGCTGAGGTCGAGCAGGTCGCCGTCGGCGCGGGCGACGAGCACGCCGGCGACCGACCCGGACGATCGCCTGCGCCCGGCCCAGGGCGGCGGGGTCGGCGAGCCGCAACGACACCGCGTCGCCGCGGAGAGCCCCCTCGAGCTCGTCGGGCGTGCCCTCGGCGACGATCGCGCGGTGGTCGATCACGAGGATCCGCTCGCACAGCGCGTCGGCCTCCTGGAGGTAGTGGGTGGTGAGGAAGACGGTGACGCCGTGCTCCTCGCGGGAGCACGCATCGAGCAGATCGACGCCCACGCCCAGAGCACGGCGTTCGCGATCGCCGACTCGACCCGCTCGCCCGAGAAGCCCGACCACATCGCCGAGTCCTTCCGCCTCTGGTATGCGTGGCTCGACGGCGAGCGCGGCTGGGCGAGCGACCCGATCGCCCGACTGCGCGCAGGGGCCTACGACTTCAAGGACGAGTCACCGTACGCCGGCATGCCGCATGCGGCGCGGCCGATGGGGGAATAAAGGCGGCAGTGCGTGGCACCGCGATCGCGCTGGCTGCCGCCGTGGTGGCGGCGATCCTGCCCGCAGCCGCAGGCGCCGACGCGATCCCCCAGTCCGTGTCGGCGATCGCCGCGGGATCGGATGGCGCGATCTGGTTCGCCGACCCGCCCGACGTCGGTCGGATCACTCCCGCCGGGGCGATCTCCGAGTTCGCGCTGAAGGCTCCGTCGACCCTGAGCGGGCTCGCCGCCGGGCCCGACGGCTCGGAGTGGCTGATCGGCGCCTCGGACGTGCTCGGGCGTGTGACCACGGCGGGGACCCTCACCGGCGGCCCGCTCCCGCTCGCGCCCGGTGAGTCGATCACCGCCTGGAGCGCCGGGCCCGGGGGCAGCCTCTACCTCGGGATGTCCGGCGGCCCCTCACAGCCCGCGCTCGAGCGGGTCACCCCCGCCGGCGCCGTGCAGCCGATCGCGCCGACGGTGAGCGCGGCCGACGACGTCGCCGACCTCGCGGTCGGCGCCGACGGCGCGGTGTGGTTCGTGGCCAGCGCCCCGGGGAGCTCGGTGCCGTACTTCCTGGGCCACGTCACCCCCGCGGGCGTGGTCAAGACCGTGCCGGCGTTCGCGGCCGGGATCGGCCTCCTCGCCGCGTCGATGGCGGTCGACGCGAACGGCAACCTGTGGATGGCGGTGAACCCGTCCGGCATCGCGCGGGTGAGCGCGACCGGCGCGCTGCGCCGCTTTCGGCGCGTGGCGGACGTCGACGACGTCGCCGCCGGCCCGAAGGGCGGCGCATGGTTCTCCGGCTTCGACGGGACGCTCAAGCGGATCACCGCGGCGGGCGCGGTCAGCACCGTCGCCTCCGGGCTGCCGAGCCCCTCCTCGGGCCAGACCCCGGGGCTGCTCGCCGCCACCGGCCGCGCGCTGTGGCTGGTCGAGGACGGCCACGGCGTCGGCGGCCACCTGGCCCGCATCACCCCGGCGGGCCAGGTCCGCTACGACCCGGCCGGGCCGGGGTGCCGCCTACCCGACGTCAGCGACCTCCCCCTCGCCGTCGCGGTGACGCAGCTGCGCAACTGGTGCGGCGCCGCCACCCGGGTGCGGGGACGCCCGCGCGGGGTCGTGCGCGGCGAGCACCCTCCCGGCGGAAGCGACGTCGCCTTCGGCGTGCACGTGACCCTGGCGCGTGGGCCGGCGCCGACCGTCACGCGCTGCCGCGCCCAGGGCGGCGTCCGGGTGCTCGCCCGCGACCCGCAGCTACTCGTCTGGACCGAGAAGGGACGCACCTTCGCGTGCGCGCCGCCGCACGGGCGCGCGCAGACCGTCCTCGATTCCCCGGCGCCCAGCGCGAGCCTGAAGGTCGCCGGGCCGGTGCTCGGCTTCGTCACCCAGTTCAGCGACCAGTACACCCACGACGAGTCCCTGTACGTCTACGACGTCGACCAGCGGCGCTTCCTGCTCGACGCGCCCGTCGAGGCGTGGCCGGTCGACACGCCGGCCGCCTCCCCGGGCTTCGGCGGCTACGCGATCGACGCGGCCGGCGACGTCGCCTGGATCCTGGAGAACGTCGGCGGCGGCGATCACCTGGTGGTGCAGACGGCCAGCGGCGAGCACACGCTCGACACCGCGCCGAGCATCACCGCCGTCGCCATCGCCGGCGGGGAGGTCACCTGGACGGCCGACGGCCAGGCGCGCTCGGCGCCGCTCACACCTTCAGGTCCACGTGGAGCGATGAGAGCAGGTGCCGCTCGCTGACCGTGTGGATGACCGTCGCATGGTGCGGGTGCCGACCGGGCCGGGCACGCCCTCGTCCGAGCCCCCGGGCGCGACCTTGATCTTCTCGGTGCTAGTCGTGGTGCCCGCGGGCAGGCACGCGCGGGCAGATGAAAATTGCGCGACTCGGCGCTTTCGCGCACGATCCTTGCCATTCTCCCACTAGAGCGCCGGCAATCGAGCGGTCAGAGAGTGAGGGTCTGTGCGCTGATCTGCCCTTCGCCCGCGGCGCTCAGGCACAGGTGGGTGATCGCCAGATCCTGGATCGCCAGCCCCGTGGAGTCGAACAGGGTGACGGCCTCCGGGCCCGGGCGGCCGCGGGCGTCGCCGGCGAGCACCGCGCCGAGCTCGGTGACGTCCGCGCGGCGCACCTGCCCCGCGGCGACTGCGCCGTGGAGCTCGCCCCCGTGCGAGGCCTGCTCCCACTCGTCGCAGAAACAGCGGCACGAGGCCACGGCGCCGACGCTCGCCTCGGCCTTGCCGGCCGCGTCGGCTCCGAGCATGTTCAGATGCAGCCCAGGCCGCAGGTCGCCGGCGTCGATGACGACCACGTCGCCCGGCGTCACCGCGCACACGATCTCGCAGCGCAGCGCGGCACGGCGGTCGCCGACCTCCCAGCCGAGCTCCTGCGCGAGCGCGGAGGCCGCCTCCTCGCGTGGGTCGCAGCACACCCCCGGGCCGTAGCCGTCGGCGGCCAGGCAGCGCGCCGCCCACGCCCCGTGGACGCCGCAACCGATGATCCCGACGGTCCGCGCCTGCGCCGGGGCGAGCGCGCGGGCGGCGACGGCGGCGACCGCCCCGGTGCGCAGCGCGGTGATCGCACGCGCGTCCAGCAGCGCCAACGGCGTGCCGGTCGCGGCGTCGCAGGCGACGACGACGCCGGTCACGTTGCCCGGAAACCAGCAGATCCACTTCACGATGGCCAGGCCGTCGCCGCGCGCGGGCATCGCGCGGAAGTCGCCGGGCGGGCTGTCGAGGTAGACCTTGGCCGGCATCGTCCACTCGCCGCGGTGGTGTTTGAGGAAGCCGTCGCGCACCGCGGCGATCGCCATCGGCGGGTCGATCAGCGCAAGGATCGCGGCGTGGTCGTAGACGTCGAGCGTGCTCATGGCGGCCGGCACGCAACGATAACCTGCGCCTGTGCCCAATCGCCGGCCCCGGCTCGAGCTGCACGCCCCCGGCGCCTCCCCGGCGCAGGCCGCGGCCATCGTCGCGGCCGTCGAGCGCTTCCTGCGCGATCACACCCCTCCCCGGCACGCCGGGCCAGCGCCGACGGACCCCTGGCGGCGCACGGCGCTGCTGGAGGGCGTGGAGCACGGCCCCGCCGGCCTGGATCGGTGGGGCGACGCGGGCCACTGGGGCGGCTGACCGCGCCGCCGGGCTAAATACCCAAAACCAGATTCGGTATTGCTAGATTAGGTGGCGCGTACTCGCCACCTACAAGGAGGATGGCCATGGAGCCCAGCTCGATCTCCGGGCGCGGCACCCTCGAGGACCCCGAGGTCTACGACAACGTCCCCGGCCACATCATCCCGATCATCGAGCGCGAGTTCGACGACTTCGACACGGAGTCGACGCGCTTTCTCGCCGGCGATCTGCCCGAGGACCAGTTCATCGGCTTCCGCCTGAAGCAGGGCGTCTACGGCCAGCGCCAGGCCGAGCGCCAGATGGTCCGCGTCAAGTTGCCCCTCGGGGGTGTTAACCCCGACCAGATGGAGACCTTCGCCGACGCCATCGAGCGCTATGTGCCGCTGCGCAAGGGGCACATCACCACGCGCCAGAACATCCAGGTGCACCACGTTCCGCTCCCGGACGCGGCCAAGTACATCCGCGATCTCGCCGCGGCCGGCCTGTCCTCGCGCGAGGGCTGCGGCAACACGATGCGCAACGTGACGGGCGACCCGCGCGCCGGGGTCAGCGAGGGCGAGCTGTTCGACCCGACCCCGTACGCCGGGGCGTACGTGCGCTACTTCGTGCGCAACGAGGTCTGCCAGATGATGCCGCGCAAGTTCAAGACCGCGTTCACGGCCACCGACCGCGACGACTCGATCACCGGTATCCACGACGCCGGCTTCACCCCCCGCGTGCGTGATGGCCGGCGCGGCTTTGAGCTGCGCGTCGGCGGCGGGACGTCGATCATGCCGCGCGTGGCCCCGACCCTGTATGAGTTCGTCGGCGCCGACGATGGCGAGTACCTGAAGGTGACCGAAGCGGTACTGCGGATCTTCAACCGCCAGGATGAGCTGCGGGCCAACCGGGCGCGGGCGCGGATCAAGG
>DATAWZ010000105.1:0-5432 GCA_036266975.1 Solirubrobacteraceae bacterium | reverse complement strand
GGTACACCGGGGGAGGACCCTGCGTCAAACTAGCCACGGGCTCACGAGCACCAAGGAAAACGCGACGTCAACGAGCGGTCCCCGGATCCTCCCCCATTTCACCGATCCGCGTACGGCCGAAGGCCAACCCAACTAGCCTGGGTTCGTGTCGTCTCCTCGTCGGTCGCGGTCCGCTGAGCTGGAGCTGATCGCGGAGGGCGCCGTGCCCGCGATCGCGCGCGAGCGGCTCGACGAGTTGCTCGCGGCCGCAGGACTCTCGAGCTCCTTCTTCTCGGCGCGTGAGGCCCGCGTGGCGGAGGCGCTCAGGATCGCCCCTGTGGGCCAGGTCGTCGGCGAGTCCGCCACCAGGCTGTCCTATGGCGTGGTGCGGGCCACCGGGCCGGGCGCCGGCGGGCGGCGGGTGCCCGGCGAGCCGCGCTGGCTGGAGCAGACCGGACTGGTGGCCAGCTGGTCCGGCGCGCGTCGGCGTGCGGCGGCACGGCTGCAAGCGCAGGCGAAGATCTTGAGCGCCGACGCGGTGGTCGGCGTGGTCGTCTCACGTACACGCAAGGCGTGGGCCGACACGGCGGTTGCCCACGTGCGGATGCTCGGTACCGCGGTGCGCCTGCCGGGCGCTTCCGAGTGCTCGCCGGACTCGGCCGTGCCGGTGGTCGCGCTCTCCCTGCAAGACATGCTCAAGCTGAACGCTGCCGGCGCCAGCCCGGTGGCGCTGGTCGGTGGATGCGCAGCGGTCGCCGCGCTGCCGGGACGTGACACTCGGCGGCTGTTGCGCTGGCAGGCTCGCTCGCGCCCCGCGGCGGAGCTCACCGACTTCACGTTCGCCTTCCAGCAGGCGCGCCGGCTCGCCGTCGGCCGGCTTGGCGACGAGGCTCGCTCGGCGGGCGCGAAGGGCGTGGTGGGGATCACCCTCGACGACGTTCAGGCGACCCGCGCCGGCGGCGGCGACTACGAGGTCGTGGTGCATGTCGTGGGCACGGCGATCGCCCCGGCGCCCGCCCGCCAGGGTGCGCCGTCGGTGGTGTCGGGGCTGCGGTGAGCGAGGCACCGTTGCCGGAGGGGGTGCCGGAAGGTGCTCGCGAGCGACTGGCCGAGAACCGTGGGGGCCTTTTCACCTCCGATCTGACCGTCAACGAGTACCTGCTCATCGAGGACGCCGGGTTCGAGCCGCTCGGCCTGGTCGTCGGCAGCTCGATCTACCAGGCCGGCTATCAACGTCAGCGCTGGACCCGAGGCCAGGAGCTGACCGCGCTCTCGCAGGCGATGTACCACGCCCGCGAGCTGGCGATGACGCGCATGGAAGAGGAGGCCCACCGGCTCGACGCCGACGGCATCGTCGGCGTTCGCCTGCGCGTCTCACCCCAGCACATCGGCCGGCACATCAGCGAGTTCGTGGCGATCGGCACCGCCGTCCGGCACCGCCAAGGGCACAGCTTTAGAGCTCCCCACGGCCGCCCGTTCACCAGCGACCTGTCAGGCCAAGACTTCTGGACGCTGCGGCAGACCGGCGCGCGGCCCGTCGGGTTGGTCATGGGCAGCTGCGTCTACAGCGTCGGACGGCTGCGCACGACCTTCCGCCGCCCTGCCGGTTGGTGGGGGCAGGCCCGTGAACTCCCCGACTACACCCAATCGCTCTACCAGGCCCGCGAGCTCGCGATGACCCGGATGCAACACGAAGCCGCCGCGCTCTCCGCTCACGGCATCGTCGGGGTCCAGCTCGACGAGCACCAACACGGCTGGGAAGGGCACCTCATCGAGTTCTTCGCGATCGGCACCGCCATCATCCGCGGCGCCCCCACCGAGCCCGCGCCACGCCCGAGCCTCGTGCTCGACCTCAACGACGCCCACGCATCGGGCAGGTGAGCGACCGGACGGGTCGGACGGGAGGCGGGCCGACGCTCACGACTCGAGCGGTCAGCGTGCTCGCGCTGGCCGAGCTCGAGGCCGACGTGCCGGGGCATGGTCGAGCGTCCACGACCGGGGACACGTTGCTGGCGATCGTGTGGGAGGGCCAGGGCGTCGCTGCCCGCGGACTGCGCGACTGCAGCTTGGCCCCGAGCGCGTCGGCTCGTTGCAGACCTCTTGGGGCATCCGGCGCCGGCGGTCGGGGACGGCCGATGACCGAAGTGGGCCTCGGGACCGAGCAGGCGACCGAGCTCGGCGATGCCTACGTCGGGACCGAGCACCCTGGCGCTGGCGATCGCCGCTGACCGCCTGCTTGATCCGAGCGTGCTTGAGCCCGGCGCTCGCGAACGCGTACGCGGGCGGATCATCGAGCTGACGGCACAGCAGCGAGGCGGCGCCTGGTCGGCGCCCCGCCGTTGCCACCTCGACATCAAGCAGGATCGAAGAAGCGCTCGATGGGCCGGCGTTCGTAGGCTCCCGGGAGACCGGCACCTCGCCGGTACGGACATCTCGAAAGGGGCTCGCATGAAGATGATGACCTGCCAACAACTGGGTGGCCCGTGTGAGTTTGAACACCACGGCACCACCGCTGATGAAGTGATCAAGGCGCAAGACCGCCATCTGAAGGAGATGGTCGCCGGGGGCGACGCGACCCACGAGAAGGCCCTGAAGGAAATGAAGGGAAGGTGGAAGCGACCGATCTCGGGTATGGGGTGGTACCGGCGGGTGAAGCGTGATTTTGCGGCGCTCTCAGAGGACTGATTCAGGGCGCCATGCGTGGTCAGTGTCGACCGACCGTGAGCTGACCGCCCTCGCGCGGCCCAGGAGCGGCCCTCGCCGCTCGGCTCGCGGCGGCGCGCTGGACGGGGGACGCCGCGCTGGCGACGAGCGGCTGTCAGAGAACCTGCAGCGGCTCCACGCCATCGACCCACGGGAGATGCGCCCCCGCGCCCTCGCCGGTGCCTCGAAGCGTGGCCCCGGTCACAGCGGGTAGTTCCTGAATACACGGCGAGCAGGAGGAGCCCCGGTGAGAGGAGGAGCCCCGGTGAGCAGCCGCGCAGTCGACGTCTACCTCAACGATCATCTGGCCGGTGCCTCGTTCGGGTGCGAACTCGCCGAGCAGATTCGGCGACGCCACGAGGGCGACGAGCTTGGCGAGCTGATGAGCTCGCTCTCGCCGGAGATCGAGGAGGATCGGCAGACGCTTCTCCGGCTCATGGATGGGATGGGGGTGGCGCGCAACCCGATCAAGCAGGCCACCGGCTGGATGGCTGAGAAAGTCAGCCGGATGAAGTTCAGCGGCGTCGCCTCCGGCGAGCCCGATCAGGCGGCGTTCATGGCACTGGAGAGCCTGACGATCGGGGTGCAGGGCAAGGCGTGCATGTGGAGGGCGCTTCGCGAGGTCGCGGGTGAGCACTCAGCACTCCGCGCCGAGCAGCTCGATGAACTGGCCTCCCGGGCCGAGCACCAGCGAGAGGCGCTCGAGCAGGCACGACGAAACGCCGGCCGCCACGCCCTGGCCGGGTGACGCAGGGGGGGCGTAGGTTTGGCGCACTGGAGCGACACTTTCCCACGCCACCCCCCGTCGCGATCAGTGCTTGACGATGTGGTGGATCACCGCCCCGGCTGCGATCGACTTCAGCAGCGCGTGATGCGAGTGGTGCTTCTTGAGCTCGTGGTGGACGATGGCGGCGCCCACGACGGCCTTGAGCAGGCCGTGCTTGTGGGAGCTCGAGCCGCAGCCGCCCAGGGCGACGGCAACCAGTAGCGAGAGCGCGACCATCAGCGCGACTGCACGTCGCCTCATAGCGGAGCCTCCTCCGTTGGACTGACCTACTTGCCTGCGCACTGGTACCCGATCCGAGGGCGCCGTGTCGAGCGCAGCGGCCCTCGTTAACGGTTCTTCACGGGCGCTCGCGTGCGGGGGAAGCGCCCCTGGCGGCGCAGGCCGAGCTCGAAGTCGGTCCGGCTCCGGTGTGGATAGAACGCGTCCAGCTCGTCCTCGAGCGCGGTGTCCTCGATCTCCGATGCCTGCTTGACGCTGCGCGCCGCCTCGATCAGCGTTGAGACCACGAAGCCCGGATGCGTCTGCGTCCGCGCTTGCGGCGCCGGCGCTCCCGACGGGGTCTGCGAGCCATGCGCGGCGTGGGCGCGGTGGCGCATCCGGTAGACGAGTCGGACCGAACTGACGGCCACGCTCGCCGCCGCGTCCCACACCAGATAGGGCACGCCGAAGGCCCCGAGCACCACGCCCGCCGCCACGATGCCCACCGTCTCCGCGGCGTCGCATGCGCAGCGCACCACGACGCGGTGCCGTGCGGCGGTGACGTTGTGGCGCCGGCTGTTGCGTAGCTCGGCGATCTTGCGGCCGTTGGCGGCGGCGAGCGCCTGCTCCTCGGGCGCGACGGGCGGCGGCGCGGCGGCCGACCTGTAGGCGACCCAGTGCACGTCGCCGTCGTCCGCGACGCGAACCACCCAGCCGCCCGTCGCGTTCGAGTCGAACGTGGGCCGTCGCGTGGCGCGCTGCTCGGCTATCGGTTGCACGCTACCGCCGCCCTCAGAAGGCCGGTGCGCCCTGCGGTCTGTTCGCTGACCGGCGACGGTTTGCCGTGCGCTCGCGTCGGGGGAAGCAGCTCTCGGTGAGGTCCTCGCTGGCCTGCGTTGCCCTGTCGCTGGCCGCGCTCGCCGGGCTCGGTCCGGCGGCGACGGGGGTCAGCGCGCGCGACGGACCCGGCGCCCACGCCGCCGTGGCGCCGGCCCACATCGAGATCGAGCTGAAGTCGTGGATCCCGCAGCCCCGCGTGGTGGACCCCGAGATCCCGCTCGCGAACACCCCCGCGCTGGCGACGCCGCCGGCCACGGCGCTCACCGGTCGACGCGCGATCTGCCGCGTCCCCGCGCACCTCTCCGAGCCGGCCTACCTGGCCTACCTCGCCCGCACGCGCATCAGCTCGAACTTCAACGGCAACGATCACGACGGCTTCGCCGGCCCGTTCAAGGTCGACATGCCGTTGCGCTTCGACTTCGTCGGCGAGGGGTCGATCACCGACTTCCGGGTCGCCGCCGGGCGCCACGTCGCCACCACCCACCGCCTGATCGGCCAGCGCAGCGGCGAACACCGCTACCACTGCCAGCAGCTGGCCACCGCCCCCGACACCGTCGGCCGGACCGGCACCGGCGCCCACGGGATCTTCTTCACCGGGCGCTACGCCGTCAGCCAGCCCGAGACGCCGGCAGCCAAGCTCGCCCCGATCCAGGCCTCGGTCAACGGCGTGATGAACGCCGACGGCAAGATCACGCTGACCGTCACCCACACCGAGTTCCCCTCCAGCGGCGTGCAGATCAGCATCAACGGCCGCGTGCTCTACACCGACATCTTCAACGACGCCTCCTGCCTGTCCGACCAGGCCGTGCTCGGGCCCGGCGGCGCCGCGCTGCTGCTGCGGGGCCTGACGACGACCGCGACGACCACGGTCCAGATGCCGGCGTTCAACATCACGCAGCCGGCGCCGACCCCCAGCCCGCTGTGC
>DATAWZ010000104.1:0-5252 GCA_036266975.1 Solirubrobacteraceae bacterium | reverse complement strand
CACGACGACCCCGACTGGCCCACCAGCCTCAGCAGGCCCCGCGCCCCGCTGAAAACACGCCAACCCAGCGCCCGACGCCCCGGTCAACCAACAACCCCAGCCGCAGCGCAACCAAACGGTGGATCCAGGCTTAGCGGGCGCGCAGCGCCGGCTCCTGCGCAGTCCCGCGTCCTGCCTCAGCCGGTCACGCGGTAGCTCTGCAGCACGACTCCGCTGCCGAGCGTACGCGAGGACTCGAGGCCGAGGCGGATCGGCTCCGGCCGGTCCGGGTAGACGCGCTTACCGCTCCCGAGGACGAGCGGGAACACCTGCAGGTTGATCTGATCGACGAGACCGCCGTCCAGGAGCGCGTGAACCACCGAGCGGCTGCCGGCGACGAGGATAGGCCCCCCGTCCTGCTGCTTGCGCTCGCGGACTGCGTCCTCCAGGTTCGCGCCGACCACGGTCGTGGCCGCCCAGTCCGAGGAGCCGAGCGTCGTCGAGGCGACCAGCTTGCTCATCGTGTTGATCTTGTCGGCCATCGGCCCCTCCTGATGCGGCCAGGCGCCGACGAAGGTCTCGTATGTCCGTCGCCCGAGCACGAGGATGTCCGCGGCGAGCTGCTCGTTCTGCTTGTAGGCGCCTAGTTCGTCGGTGAAGTACTGCCCGACCCAGCCGGCGTGCGGGTAGCCCGCTTCCCCTCCGGGGGCTTCCATGACTCCGTCCAGTGACACAAACTCGGTGACGATCAGCTCGCGCATCGCGCATTCCTCCGGTCGTGGTTGTGCCCATTGGACCGCCGCTGCGCGAAGGATTCATCGCCGGCGCGGGCGCCGGTACACTCGCCGCGTAATGAGCGAGCCCGAACCGCCAGAGCAGGAGCCCTCCGACGGAGTCAACGTCGGCGCGTGGCTCGACACCGACGAGTCGTGGCGGCCCGAGGGCGAGGCGCCGGTTGATCCTGCGCCGTATGAGCCGAGTCCGTGGGAGCGATTCGTGGCCTGGATCGCCCGCAAGCGCGCGTCGTAGCTGACCGCTCAGCCGGCTGCCAACGGGCCTAGCAGGGGTCGCCGTTGTGCGCGCTGGGTCCAGGCCGCGAGGCGGTCTGCCGCCTTCCCTTCAGCCCGCCGCTAGCTGGATAGAACGGCGCGCGCCGGGCAGGCGGCGTGCTTTGTGCATGATGCCCTCCGTGACACGCCTGCTGCGCTGGGTCCGCGCCCGCGACGGCGATCTGCTCGCGCTTCGCCGGGCCGGGCGCGCCGCGATCGTGATGCCTGGCCTCTTCGCGATCGCCATCAAGATCATCGCCAACCCGGAAATCGCCGCCTTCGCGGCGTTCGGCTCGTTCTCGATGCTGCTGCTCGCATCCTTCGGCGGTCCGATGGCCGACCGCCTCCGTGCCCAGGCGATGCTAGCCGTGGTGGGCGGTGCGTTCGTCGTCATCGGCACGGCGGTGTCGAGTGTCGATTGGCTCGCCCCGCTCGTGACCGCCGTGCTCGGGTTCGCCGTGCTCTTCGCGGGAGTCGTCAGCTCGGCGCTCGCGAGCGCAACGACCGCACTGCTCCTTGCGCTGATCTTGCCGGTTTCGCTCGCCGCTCCGTTCTCAGCCGTCCCCGATCGCCTTGCCGGCTGGGGCATGGCGGCCGGAGCGGCCCTGCTTGCGGTCTGGCTTCTTTGGCCGTCGCCATCGCGTGACCCGCTTCGCCGCCCGGCCGCGACGGCCTGTCGCGCCGTCGCCGAGCAGCTCCGGGCGCACCTCGCATGGGTGCTCGGCGACGTCGTCGACCCCAAGGAGCACCAGCTGGCTGCTGAGCACACGACTGAGGCGATCGCGGCGCTCGAGCGCGCGTTCTTTGCCACGCCCTACCGCCCGACCGGGCTGAGCACCGCAACGCGCGTACTGGTGCGACTGGTCGATGAGCTCGACTGGCTGCATGCGGTGGTTCTGCGCTCCTGTGCCGCCAGCACGGCGCCCAAGCGCTCGATCTGCCAGGTCAGGCGCGCAGCGGCCAGCGTGCTTGAGAGCGGCGCGGTCCTCCTCGAGGCCAGTGGCAGCGATCCCGGTGAGCTTCGCACCGCAATGGCCAGCCTCCGTGCAGCGTTGGAGGAGATGGAGCGGGAGACGAGCGTTGACCTCACAGGCGACCGCGGCGAGCTGATCAGTGCCCTGGATCCGACCTTCCGCGCGCAGGAGCTGAGCTTTGTGACCCTCCAGATCGGCGCGAACCTGGAGATCGTCGCCCAAGCGGAGCAACGCGGCTGGCGGGAGCGACTCCTCGGCGCGCGCCCGGCAGGGCTCGCCGCGCCGATCGCCTCCGCCCACGAGCGTGCCGCCGCGCACGCCGCCCGCCGCTCGGTCTGGCTCCATAACAGCCTGCGAGGCGGCGCCGCGCTCGGTATCGCGCTCGGGATCGCCGCCCTGACCGGTGCCGAGCACTCTTTCTGGGTTGTCCTCGGCGCACTGTCGGTGCTTCGCTCAAACGCGCTTGCGACCGGCCAGAACGTCGTGCGCGGACTCCTCGGGACGGTCGCCGGGTTTGTCGCCGGGGCACTGCTCCTGTATGCGATCGGGACCGATTCGACCGTGCTATGGCTGGTCCTCGCGCCCGCCGTGCTCGTAGCGGGCTTCGCCCCGGCCGCCGTCTCCTTCGCGACCGGCCAGGCCGCTTTCACCCTGACCTTGGTCATCCTCTACAACATCCTGCAGCCGATCGGCTGGCATGTGGGGCTGATCCGCGTCGAGGACGTCGCGCTCGGGTGCGGCGTCAGCCTCGCGGTCGGCACGCTCTTCTGGCCGCGGGGCGCGGCAGCGGCCCTCGGGCGCTCGCTGTCTGAGGCCTACGCCGAAGGCGCCCGGTACCTCGACGTTGCCGTGACTTACGGGATGGCGCGCTGTGAGGCTGCGCGTGCCGGCGCGACCGGCGGTCGCGCTCCCGACGCCGAAGCAGCGCGTGCCGCAGCGGCGGCGAGGCGGCTCGACGACGCGTTTCGCACCTACCTCGTCGAACGGGGCGCCAAGCGGGCGTCGCTTGCCGAGGTGTCGAGCCTCGTCTCCGGCGTCGCCGGGCTGCGCCTTGCCGGGGATGCCGTGCTAGACCTGTGGCGGCGCGACGAGGGCGCTCCGGGCGACCGTTCTGCCGCACGCGCCGAACTCGCTGCCCGCGCCCACGCGGTGACGGCCTGGTACGAGCAACTCGCGCTGAGCCTGGATGGTTCGGGCGAAGTGCCCGAACCGCTTGCTCCCGACGGCCTCGCTGATGGTCGCCTGCTCGAAACACTCGCACGCGACCTCGGCGATGACGATGGTCAGGCAGGGGCAACCGCGGTGCGGATGATCTGGACCGGCGACCACATCGACGCGGCCCGGCGCCTTCAAGAGACAATCGCCGGGCCGGCGCGCGAAGCCGCCAGCGCCTAGGTCTTGGCCAGCCGCTCGCCGGCGATCGACTCGGCGCGACCCGCGCTCGGCGCATGACCCGTGAGCGCCGCCAGAAACGCCGGCTTCTCGAGCGCGTAGAGCGCCGTCTCAGTCGTGGCGGTAACGGTGGCCGTGCGCGGTACGTCGTGCAGCAGAGCGATCTCACCGAACCCCTCGCCGCGGCGCAGCGTGCGCAGTTGCTTCCCGGAGCGCGTCACGGCGACCTCGCCCTCGGCGATCATGAAGTAGCGGTCGCCGGGATCGCCTTCGGCGAGAATCACCTCGCCATCGCTTGCGTGGGCGGGCGCCATATCGTGCGCCAGCGCCTCGAGCGCGGGCGCCGGCAGCGCCGAGAAGAGCTCGCTGCCGCGCAGCAGGCCGATCTGGACGACCGGCACCGTTGCGTGGGCGTCGATCGTCAGCAGGCGCCGCAGCCCGAACACCAGCACCACGGGCAGCACGAGCCCCACGCCGATCACCGCGGCGCGCGGGCCATCGATCGCGGCGAGCGCGGGCACGAGCAGGCTTCCGAGCGCATAGGCGGCCATGTCGGAGCCCTCGAGGAGGCCGAAGACGCGCGCCAGGACGGCGCTTCCACAGACGCGCTGCAGAAGGCTTCGTCCGGCGACATCGACGATGCTCCGCGCGGCGCCGGAGAGACCGAGCAGCAGATACGCGCCAAGCGCCCCGCGCTGCGCGCCGAGCGCGACGAACGCCGCCGCCCACACGACGGCCGCCGCAAGTAGCGGCGGCGCGAGACGGCGGCGGCAGACGAGGAGGACCGCGAGCGCCGATCCGGCGATCCCGCCGAATCCGAACGCCGCCCCGAGGAAGCCCACCGCCGACCGCCCGGCGCCGATGAGCCGGAACGCGATCACCACGAACAGCAGATCGAGCGCGCCGAGGACGACCGACTGCGTCGCGACGAGACCGAACAGGACGCGTGCGTTGGGGTCCTCGCGCAGCGCCCCTACGGCCTCGCGTACGCCGCCCGAAGCACTCTCGTCAGCGGGGCTGGGAGCTACCGCATCGCGAGCCGGCCAAACCGCCGCGGCGCCGCCGAGAGAGACCACGGCGAAGACGGCCAATACGCCGGCCGGCCCGATCGGCGCGATCACGGCGCCCGCCAGCAGCGGGCCCGCGACAACGCCGGCACCCTCACACCAGCTCGAGATCACATTGGCCGCGACCAGTTCCTCGGGCCGCGCGACAACGCCCGGCAGGAGCACCGACTGAGCGGGCCGGACGACCGTAAAGGGGATCGCCGCGAGAACCGCCGCTGCGTACACGAACCCCGGCGGCGCGCCCCCGGCGATCACGGCCGCGGCGAGCCCCATGCCCGCGGCCTGCGCCGCATAGCCCGCGGCGAGCACCCGCCCGGGGGCGTAGCGCTCCGCCCGCGCTGCGATCAGCGGGGCGACAAGCGCGCAGGGAACGAGCGAGACAACCGCGACGGCGGCCGCAGTCAGCGTGCCGCCGTGCGCATACGCGTACACCAGCACCGCGATCCATTCGGCGTACTCGGCCGCGTTGAAGCCGATGAATCCGAGCTCGATGCGGCGCAGGAGGCGGTTTCGCATCCCCCGCCTGAGCACGCCCAACGCTCCGGCTGCGCTCCCCTCCTCCACGATGGGACGCGAATATAGCCGCGTCGGCGCAGACCAGGCTCTTTTAACGGACGGGCGGCGCGGCGAGTGTTCGCTGCGCCTCGAGCGTCTAGTGTTGTGTTTCGTTAATTCGGTTGCAGTAGGTGGCGATGGAGTCGAGGATTTGGTCGGCGGTTTTGGTCCAGACGTAGGGGCGGGGCTGGTCGTTCCAGGTGTCGATCCAGGCGCGGATGTCGGTGTTGAGTTCG
>DATAWZ010000103.1:0-18904 GCA_036266975.1 Solirubrobacteraceae bacterium | reverse complement strand
ATCCGGTCGTCGATTCGCGAGCGAAAATCGAGCATGGCCAGGACGCAGGGAGCCGGAATAGCAGCGCTATTTCGGCTCCCGAGGACGCCGCCAGGCGAAGATTTGCAGCCGCGAAGCGGGAGCGGATTTGCAGGAGGTGCCACTAGCCAGGTGCGGACCGGCCAGCGGTGCGCAAGCAACCGATCACGCGCCCCGAGCGATGGCTTCGTCCAGGCCCGCTGCACCGTGGACAGTTGTGACCGTTTCGCGTGCTCTCGACCGCGCCCCCGGCGCACTGCTCCTGCTCGCGCGCCAAGCAGTCGCCGCCCCGTCAGCGATCGGCCGCTCGCGCGGCATCGGTGAGCGCTCGTTCGAGCAAATCGAGGCCTTCGGCGAGGTCGTCCTGGCCGATCGTGATCGGTGGGAGCAGGCGGATGACGTTGCCCTGCTCACCGCAGGTCAGCAGGACCAGTCCGCTCGCTCGGGCGCGGGCGACGGTCTCGCGCGCGAGCTCAGGCGCGGCCTCGCGGCTCGCCCGATCGCGGACGAGCTCCAGTGCGAGCATCGGTCCGAGCCCGCGGACGTCGCCGACGCAACCAACGCGCGCGGCGATCGCGTTCAGTCGCGCCCGCAGATGGTCACCGAGCGCGTCGGCCTGCCGGCGGAACTCGGCGCCGCTGACCGTCTCCAGCACGACCGCCGCCGCCGCACACGCGACCGGGTTGCCGCCGAACGTGCCGCCCAGCGCCCCGGGCGGAGCGGCGTCCATCAGCTCGGCGCGACCGGTCAGCGCGGACAACGGCAGCCCGCCGCCCAGCGACTTGCCGCAGACCAGCAGGTCGGGCTCTACGCCGTAGTGCTCGATCGCCCAGACCGGACCGGTGCGACCGATACCGGCCTGGATCTCATCGTCGACGTAGAGGATCCCGTGCGCGCGGCAGAGCTCCAACAGCCGCGCCGGGAAGTCAGGCGGCATCGGGATGAAGCCGCCCTCTCCCTGGACCGGTTCGAGCACGATCGCGGCGACGCTCGCCGGCTCGACCTCGCTGCGCAGGAGCGCCTCGAGCGCGTCCATCGCCACCTCCGAGCTGACGCCCCGGTACTCGTACGGAGCCGCGGCGCAGTACACGTTCTCGACGAACGGCCCGAAGCCACGCTTGTAGGGATCGACCTTGCTCGTCAGCGAGAGCGCCAGCAGCGTGCGACCGTGAAAGCCACCCCGGAACGAGACGACGGCCGGCCGGCCGGTCGCGAATCGCGCGACCTTGACCGCATTCTCAACCGCCTCCGCACCCGAGTTGAACAGAACGCTCTTCTGATCCGCGCCCGCGCACGGCGAGCACTGCGCGAGCCGGCGGCACACGTCGACATACGGCTCGTAGGCCGCCACCATGAAGCACTGATGCAAGAAGCGGTCGACCTGACGGTGGATCGCCGCGAGGACCTGCGGCGCGCCGTGGCCGATGTTCTGGCACCCGATCCCACCAGCGAAATCGATATAGGAGACCCCATCGGCGCCCTGCAGCCGCGCGCCCTCGGCCCCGGTGACGACGATCCCCGCCGCCGTGACGCTGCTCGACACGTAGCGTGCACGGTCGGCCTGCACCGCGTCGGCCAGCGGCTCGGTCGTATCCATCGCTCTGGCTCCTCTCCGGGATCTCCTGCACGTCCTCGCACGCCGATCCGAGAACCCTCGCACCGCGCGATCGGACGGCGGCAAGCTCGACCACCGAGGATAGGTCGACATCCCATCAACGCACCGGCGGGCCCGACGTCTCGCACCGGCCGCGGTCACGCGTGGGTGGGCGACGCGCCCGGTGACCGCGCAAGAAACCTCACAAGGCCACCGCTGCGCACGACGCCGCCGGCGCCTCGCGCGGGGCGGCACCTGACGCTTCGGCTTGCGGTCTGATCCTGGTGGGCCAATCGCTCGGCCTCGGCCGCCCGTAACGGGGCTGGGGGTGCGTGGCTTGCTCCGGGTGGCCGATCGGTGCGGCACGGGGGTCGCGGGTGGGCTGGGGTGTCGGCGCGGCTCACCATCGACCTGCGCGCCGCGGGCCGCCTGCTGGGTGAGCGCCGGTCGTTGGACGGGCAACGCGGTCGCACGCCCTGCAACCCATGAGCCCCGGGCGGGGCGACCGGCCGCTGTCGGGCATCCGCCGGTCGCCCCCGATGTCCCAACGTCGTGAGTTGCTGCTACTTGGACGCGCTGGGCCGCGTCGTCCCGGTCGGCCCCGTCCCGGCGGGAGCCGCGTTCGCCAGGGAACGCTTCGCGCTCGCGAGGGCGTCCTCAATCGCCTGGATCTGGCTCTCGCTGAAGCCGCTCGACGCGAGCGAATCGGGATCGAACGTGCCGTCCTGGATCGCGCTGTCAACCGCGTGCCCCTGGGCCGGGGCGATCGTGCCGTTGGCGACGAGCTGGGTGATGGCCGCGAGGAACGGCTGCCGGCTGGGCGGCGCCTGCGGGTTGCCGTCGGTTGGCTTGGCGACACCCGTCGGCGGTGACGACGGCGCCATCGATTGCTTCACGCTTCCGAGCGACTGCTGGACCGCGTCGGCCTGGCTCTGGGTAAGCCCGGCGGCAACGAGCGCATCGGTGCCGACCCTGCCGGTCTGGATCTGGTTGTCGACGATCTGCCCCTGGGCCGCGGTGATCGTGCCGTTATCGACGAGCTGCGTGACCGCGTCGAGGAACGGCTGCGGGTTCGGGGCCGGCTGTCGCCCTTGGGCCTTGACCGTCCCGGGCTGTGACGGCTGGCTCTTGCCCTGCACCTCGTCTGAGGGCGACTGGGCCTTCGAGCCGTGCCCGGCCGCGTGGTGGCGGTGCGGCCGGGCGTGCGGCTGGGATGCCAGCGCGGCGGCACCGGCGATTGCGCCCACCGCGGCGAGTGCGGCGAGCGCACCGATCGCGGTCTGGCGGATACGGACGTACCTGGGGCTGTGGTCGTTCACTTTGGCTCTCCTCTCGATCTGGCCGCCACGGCGGCGCCGTTTCGGACCAGGTCAGCGTCCTGCCGGAAGCTGAGATCGAGTTGAAGCGCGGCGCTTCTTCAGCTGATCTTCAGGGGGCGTCGGGGAAAATCGCCAGGCGATGTGCGAGCCGATTGGCCGGGTGGCAGTGATCGAGGATGAGCAGTCGGTGCGCGAGGCGGTGCTCGACGCGCTGCGGGCGGAGCGCTTCAAGGTCGCCGCCTTCGCGGATCTCCCCCATCCCCGCGACGTGCTCGCGGCAGCGCCGGATCTCGTGATCCTCGACGTGATGCTGCCGCGCGGCAGCGGCTTTGAGCTGGCGAGGTCGCTGCGGGCGCAGCACGAGTTGCCGATCATCTTCCTGACCGCCCGCGACGCCGTGGCCGACCGCGTCGCCGGACTGGAATTGGGTGCTGATGACTACCTGGTCAAGCCCTTTGCGCTGGAGGAGCTGATGGCGCGCGTGCGCGCCGTCCTACGGCGGCGAGGCGCGATTCCGCAGGTGCTCGAGGTCGAGCGGCTCCTCGTCGACGAGGAGCACGGCTTCGCCGCGCGCGCCGGCCGGGAGATAGCCCTGACCTCGACCGAGCTTCGACTGCTCGCATATCTCATGCGCCATCGCGGTCAGGCCCTGTCCAAGGATCAGCTGCTGACCCAGGTGTGGGGCTATGACGCGTACGACCACAATCTCGTGGAGGTTCACATCAGCGCGCTCCGGCGCAAGCTGGAGGCGGACGCGCCTCGCCTGATCCACACGGTCCGCGGCATCGGCTACCGCTTCTCGGCGTGACGGGCCGGCGACCAGCGCGCATCCGACTGATCGCCGTCGCGATGCTGGGGATCGTCGCCGCGCTTGTGACGTTCGGCGTGCTGATCGCGGTGCGCTACCGCGACGGGCTCGAGCAACGTCTTCACACGGATCTGACGTCGGGGGCGAGCGCGCTGAACGCGGCTGCCCGCACGCCTGGGGCGTTCAAGTCGCTGGTCCTCTCGCTCGCCCTGGAGGGCATCTCCGTGGCGATCGGCCAGACGGGCACCGATGCCCCCGCCAAGAGCCCCGCCGATGCTGCGGGCAACGCCCCGCCACAGAGCCGGGGCAGCGCGCCGGCAAAGGGCCCGGGCTACGCTCGGCCCAGCGCCATTACCAAGGCCTCTCCCCAGCGCCGCACCCTTCCGGTCGCGCCCCGCGGCGCGCTGGTGACCGTGCACGAGGTGATCCCCCTCGACGGGCGGCCCGCGCCCGTGGCATTGAGCGCCAGTCGTGCCGGAATCGACCGGCAGGTGCACAGCCTCGAGGTCACCGAGGCGATTGGCGGTGCGATCGCGCTCGCGCTGCTGTCGGCGCTCGCGTGGGCGCTCGTGCGGCTCGATCGCGCCGTCGCCGTGGCGCGCGCCTCGGAGGCGGCGATGCGGACGTTCCTCGCCGACGCCTCGCACGAGCTGCGCACGCCGGCCGCCGCGCTGCACGCGACCGCCGAGCGGCTCCTGCGAGACCAACCCGAGCGCCCGCAGCGCGACGCGATCGAAGCCCAACTGGCACGTGACAGCGGTCGCCTCGGGCACCTGATCGACGACCTCCTGAACCTCGCTCGCCTCGACGCCCGCGAGCGGCCGCACCGCGAGCCCGTCGACCTCGCCGACCTCGCGTCGGCAGCGGTGGCCGCCACACGCAGAAATGACCCGGACGCGCGCGTGGAGCTCATCGCGGCCGGTCCGGTCCCAGCCACCGGGGACCGCGAGGCGCTGCTGCGCGCCGTGCGCAACCTGCTCGACAACGCGTTCGCGGTCGCGGACACGGTCGTGGTCGAGGTCACCCACACGGCGAACGGCCCGGCCATGTCGGTTACCGACAACGGGCCCGGGGTCCCGCCTGACCAGCGCGAACGGGTCTTCGAACCGTTCGTCCGCCTCCCTCGCAGCCGGCGACGCGGCACGGGCCTGGGCCTCGCGATCGTCCGCCGGACGATCGAGTCACACGGCGGCACGATCACGTGCGATCCCTCCCCGAACGGCGGCGCGCGCTTCACGCTGCGACTCCCGGCCGACGCCTGACGACCGGCGCGAGGAGCGTTGACGCCACGAGAATCACGCTTCCGAGCCGCTTCCACCGCCTCCGAACAGCCTCGTTCGTGGCCGCCCGGGTCATGCCGTCTTTCGCGTGCTCCGAGTCAGGGGCGATGCGGCTGCTGCTCGCGCGACTCGGCACTCTCGCCGACCCGGGGCGGCTCCTGGCCTTCCCGGGCGGCCAGTCAGGCGGTCGGTGTCGTGGGACCGGAGTGGGGATCTCGAGCACGCAGGACGGGGCGCGCTCGCGGCCGACGATGGTGGCTTGGACGTAGGGTTGCCCGCCGCGCGCGGCGGCGTGCCGCATCGCCTCTGCTAAGGCGTGTCGCGCCCATCGACCATCCGAGCATGAGCCGGTGTCGTCACGCCTACCGAGTCGACTGGTGCGTGGGCGTCAGCGCCAGAACCGGGTGAGCTGCTCGGCGAGGGCTCTGCCTTGGTTGTAACCAGCTCGAGCAGCGGCCGGACGCAGCGACAGATCCATCGCATTGGCGCCGAACATGTGCTCGGAGTTGGAGTCCGGGAAGATCGTTTCGACTCTGCTGCCGCGTGCGCGTAGTTCGTCGACCTGTGTGGTGAGCTGCATGCCCCAGTCCAGCGGATGCCGTGATCTGCCGGCGAATGGCGAGAGCACCAGCACCCGTGCGTATCCGGCTGCGAGATCGGCATTCTCGTTGCGTCGGTAGCCGCCGTTGATGTATCGGTTGCCACCGATGCTGTACGGAGGGATGCCGAAGCCGTTCGAAGTGCTGGCCGCGACGGCGTCCACCAGGTCGACTCCGCTGTGGCGATCGAACACGACCGGCTCACCGGTGTGGGCATCGACCGCCGGGATGAGCAACGACCGTTGCGGCCAGTGCTCACTGGGCAGCCGAGCGGCGACGACGGTCCGCCACTGCGGTTGCACAGATTTGTCCGACGCGGCGTCCGCCTCGAGGGCCGCCGCGCCCATCCTGCGGCGCATGTCGGCCGCATTCTCAGCGGCACCGATGACTGCGCCCGTTCTCTCCATATGATCCGACGCCGGCCCAATCGGCGCACGTCCACGGTCGGATCGGACCGGACCGGACGGTGGCTGGCGCACAGCGGCAAGGATGTCGGAGAGCAGTTCGGTCGGTTGGATCCCGCTGGTTATCTGGGCCGCGGCGGTCGAGCCGGCCGACGTCCCGATGGTCAGGTCGGCCTCGGTCACATCCAACCCGGCCTCGAACAGGCCGGCGATGACGCCGATCTCCCATGCGTTGCCTACCGATCCGGCACCGCCGAGGACCAACGCTCGCTCACCCGCGGCGCGCACCCGCCTTGAGGCGTCGCCCTGCGGCTGATCCTGGCCGGACCTCGGCCGGTCGGAGGCCGTCGCCGAGGTGAAGTGCAGCGCTGAAGACCGTTTTGTGTTCAAGGGAGTCGCCTTTCGCGAATTGCGTGTCGGGCGCTCCCGGTGGCGACTACCGCAGTCGCGCGATCCTGGAGTGCAGGGGAGCACCCACTGCGGATACTGCGTTCATGGGTCTCACCTCCTGCCGATGGATTACGACCGCCGAGACGCTAGCAAGCCGGCGGCGCGGCTCGCCAGATCCAGGCGGTGGATGATCATCCGGCTCAGTCCGCGGTCCTTGACCGGGCAGGTCGCTCTCGACCCCGTGCTGGCGCTCCTCCTGTTCGCGCCGAGCAACGGCTTCGCCACGCCAGCGGAGGCTGCCCCTCGTCACCAGGCCGGTCGCGCGACGTCGGCGGGGTCGGCCGACTGCTTGCCGGTGTCTCAGTGGTGGGTGTCCGGGCTGATGTGCTCGTAGCGCGGGATCGCGCTCGGCGTGCCCACTCACTACGATCGCGCGCATGGAACTCGACACGCATGGACGCTGGCCGATCCTCGGCGCGGCGGCATTGGTTCCGGTGACGGCAGCCGCGGTCGGGCGCCCGGGTCTGCGGCCGTTGGCCGCGTTGCTCTGGCACCAGACCGAGGAGTGGGTGTGGCCGGGCTCGTTCCTTCCGTGGATCAACCGCGAGGTGCTCGGCTCGGACGAGGATGAGTTCCCGATCGACCGGGACCTGGGATTCGCGATCAATGTCCTGTTCGGGTGGGGCCTGAGTACCGCCTCGATCGCCGGCCCGCCGACGGCCGCGCCGACGGCGTTGCTCTACGTCAGCCACTTGGGGAACGCCGGGCTGCACCTCTCCTGGGCCGCGCGCCACCGGCGCTATGACCCGGGCAGCATTACGGCCCTGGCCACGCTCACGCCCGTCGCGATCGCCGGTCTGCGTCGTCTCGCGCGTGACCCAGCCGTCTCCAGCGCCAGTCTGCGCGCCGGAATCGCCGGCGGAGTCGCATTCTCAGCGGCGATGATCCCGCTCCTGAAACGACGCACACGCTGACGAGCGCCCCCTCAGGCTGGACCCGAGCCGGGCGCAAGCACGAAGGAGAGGCAATCACCCCCAGCGGGGCGAGAACGCCGGGATCAGGCCCCTCCGAGAGTGCTCCGATTCGCGCGATGCGACCGCGCCGCAAGCGCGTCGGCCGAGGACGTGTCGGGGCGGCGAGTTCCTGACGCCGCACGTGAAGTCGCTCCGCGCGGGCGGCGACCTCGTCAGGTTCGGTCAGCGCCAGCGCGGCCGCATCACCCGGCCGGGCCGGGGCGACGCGGTTCCCGAACACCGGCGCTCGTGCTACCCCGGCCTCGAGACCCTCCAACCGAGCGCAGGATCACTCCAGGCCGGGATCGGATCCTGGGCTCCGGGAGCGTGGCTCAACGCTGGTGCTGTCCTCATACCGCAGGGTTTTCGGTGGGCAAGTTGTGTGCCCACGCTTCTGCGTCGCACAGCCTTTGAGAGGTATCCATCAAGCGCACCCTTCCTCTTGCCGTGACCGCCACGCTCGGTTGCTTCGCGCTCACCGCGCCCGCTCTCGCGAGCGCGTCCACGACGTTGGCGGCGCACACGATTGGCCAGAGCCCTGTCGGCGGATGCGACGGTCACAGCGGGCGTCCAGGCCAGGGCGCGTTGAACACGTCAGGCCCGAACGGCACGAGGCCCGGCGAGGACGCGAAGCCGAGATGGCCCAGGCCGTCCTGCCCCCCGCGCGTGATCCCGAGCAGGTCCTCGTAGCTGCGCAGCGCCGAGTAGTGGTTGTAGTAGCCGGTCGTGTTGACGCTGCCCGGGACGATGTAGCGCCGGTTGAGCAGCAGCGCCCCGATGTCGCCGCCGCCGGGCGCCGGGTTCGGGATCGTCAGCCCGTACTGATGATAGATCGGCGCCAGAAGCGGGGAGAACCCGGGGGTCGGGTTGTCCGGGCCGGGCGTCTCGCCGCAGCACGCGCTCGCGTCGGACGTCGCCGCCTCGTCGAAGGTGATGGCGATCAGCATGCGGCCGGAGCGGTACACGGGCGAGGCCATCAGCAGCGGCACCCAGTGGGCGAGGAACTCGTCCGCTCCGTGCAGTCCGCCGGCGCCGGCGCCGATCTGCCCGATCGTGTTCGGACCGGCGCACGTGCTGTCATGGCCGTCGTCGCACAGATTCGGCGTGATCCAGCCGAACTTCGGCGTCGCCGAGGGCCGCGCGAGGTCGTCGACCAGGTGGCCGGAGAAGGTGTCCGCGAGCCGCACCCCGTCGAGCGAGCTGGGCTGGCCGATCTTCACCGTCCCGAGCGGCACGACGTTGGCGTCGCACTCGGCGGTGTTGTCGATAATCGAGTGGAAGTACATGAAGCCGTTGTGCCGCGTCGCGTACTGATCGGCGGGCTCGGTCGCGGTCGGCGGCGAAGCGCTGTTGGTGTTGTCCACCCCGTTGAGCGGCGGGTGCGCACAGTCCATCCCGCCGAGCGGGTCCGGGTTGCCGATTTCGCGGCCGGTCTGGTTGCCCATGTCCTCGTCGTAGTCCCGCCATCCGGCGATGTGGGTGCGCGGGTTGGGCGGGTCGATCGCGTCGAGCTGGTTGGCGATCGTCTGGACCGACGCCGGGTAGATGCAGCCGTGCCCGTCGACCTGGCCGGGGTAGCGCGTCTGGTTGCGCTCGAGCGTCCCGGGCAGCAGGTCCTCGTAAGAGCCGACGATGCCGGTGCCGTTGCTCTGCACGCCGCAGTCCGCGTCCGTCTCCTCGGTCGGCGCCTGGCCGGAGATCTGCGCGATGTAGTTGTCCAGGCTCGCGTGACCGGTCGCGTAGTAGTGCTCGAGGTACTCGCCCTGCGGCAGCAGCGTGCCGTTCAGGTACGTCGCCGGCGAGCCGGGCCCGAACGTCGTCCCGGCGCTCTCGTTCTCGAGCTCGATGACGAAGACGCTCTGCAGCGCCCCCGGCGGCAGAGCGGCACGCACGGGCGGCGCGGGGCGCGGCGACCCACCCGACGGTCGGGGCGGATGGCCGGGATGCGCGCTCGCGGCGCAGGGCGCGAAGGCGAGCAGGGCCAGCAACGACAGCGCGGTGGCCAGGCGACGAAGGGGCATGGACGATCTCCCAATGCTCGTTGGCGGCGGCGCGCCGAACGCTATGCCCGCACCGCGGCCCGCGGGTGACCGGAATGTGAACACCACGGCAGGGGCGATGACCCCGACGCCCCCGGCCTGGCTGCTGAACCTCGGCGCCCGTCTGTGGACGCTCGTCGACGCATTCACGCACAGCGCCCCGTCGATCTTCCCACCGGCGACCCCTCCCACCACGGGCCGGGCCGCTCGCGCGAAGAGGAGGAGGAAAGCTTCTCCTATCGGCGCTGGCGGTGTTGATCGCGCCGGCGCCGATGGCAGCCGCGTCCGCGGCAACCGGCGGCCGGGTGGTTCCGGCCTCGGGCCAGGTCGCCGGGGGCGGGTACGCCTCGCCACCGGGACCGGGGCATTGCCAGACGGTGCGGGTCGGCGGGACCGCCGTGGCGCTCCTGTACGGGGGCTTCGACGGCGGGAAGGTCAAGTACAGCTGTCAAGAGCCTGCCGGACGGGCGATCTACCTCCCCGGCGCGTCATCGGAGTGCTCGACCCTCACCACCGGCCAGTCGCAGCTGAGGCGCTGCGCTCGCGCGGGACTCGATCACGCGACGGCCTCGGCGTCCCCTACGCTCGGCCCATCGCCGCCCACGACACGCTTGCGACCTCGACGCCCGTCTTCTCGGTCCACCTGCCACCACGCAACCTCTACGGCACCAAGGGTCACAGCGCCGAGGTCGCCGCCCACGACTACGGGCTCCTGCTCAGCGGCCTTTGCAGCGGCATGCATACCGTGCGCGTGATCGCGAAGATCCCGAAGACGTTCAGCGCCGACGTGACCGTCGTCCTGGTCGGTCACGGGACCGCGGCGTGACCCTCAGTCCACGCACGTAGTCCAGCCGCAATGTGCCGCTATCCGCCGAGCAGCGCGTGAGCAACGCGGTCTGGCGCGATCACCATCGCGTTGTGGCCGATCGCCCAGCGTTCGGTGTGCCAGCCCGGATCCGCCTCCAAGCGCGCGACGGTCGGCTCGCCGAAGGCGATCGGGAACCGCTCGCAGCGCAGGTAGGTGCGACGCGGAATCGACTCAAACCCCCGCCCGTCGAACTGCGCGGGCTCCTCGAAGGCCCGCAACGGATGGGCGCTCATCCGCCGCGCGACCCAACGCGCGTCGGCCTCGTCGGTGACGCCGAACTGCTCGGGCGTGAACACGAGCGGCGGGATCCGGTAGCCGTCCCCATGCTCAGCGGCCAGAGCCCGAAAGGCCTCGGGTACGCCCTGCTCGTCGGTGAGCACGTCCATCAGGGACTCGCCCGGACGCGGGATCGTCGCGTCGATCGCGACGAGGTGGGCGATGCGCTCGGGCACCCGGTCGGCGACCACGGTGCAGACGGTGCCACCGGCGCTGTGGGCACAGAGCGTCACGTTCTCGAGCTCCTCGCAGGCGATGGTTGCGAGCACGTCCTGCACGTGGGTCTCCAGGCCCACGTCGGGCGTGAGCAGGTGCGCCCGCTCGGCCAGCCCGGTGAGGCTCGGCGCGAATACGCGCCAGCCGGCGGCCCTCAGCCGGTCGGCGACGCCACGCCAGCACCAGCCGCCGTGAAAGCCACCGTGGACGAGGATCGCGCAGGGCGCCACGGCCGCAACCTATGCCACGCGACGACCCTTGTCAACACACGCGTTGACCCGACGGCGGCATACTCCACCATGAGAACCGCCGCCCGGCAGTGCCCGTGGCGTGCGTCGCGACGGCGGCGCGGATCATGCGCGCCGTCGCGGTCGCGCTCAGCCACGTCCACTCGCTCGTGTTTCGCGAGAGCGGGACCACCGACGACCAGCCGGTCTGGGGAACGTTCGACATCGAGCTCCCCGGCCGCGTCAACGGGACCTACGTACAGGACGGACAGCCCATCCGCGTGATCATCATCGGCACGCGGTTCTACGCCCGCGCCCCTGCGTCGTATCTTCAGTCGCTCGGCGCCCCGGCCGCGGCGGTCGCGACGCTCGCCAACCGGTGGATCGATCTGCCCCCCGGCGCGGCGTCCGGGCTCGGCGCCTTCACCAGGCGCATCTCGCCCAAGGAGATCGCCCGGTGCGGGCTCGGACCGTTCGGAACGCTGCGGATCGCCGGCACCGAGACCGTCGACGGCCGCCGGGCGGTCGCCATCTCCGACACCGGCGACGTGCCGGGCGGCACGCCCGGCGGCTGGCTCATCGCCGCCACGGGCACGCCGCTCCCCTGCGCCAGGTCCAGACCGCGCCGAGCCCGGCCGCGCCGAACAGCGCGTGCGACCCCGGCGGCACGACGCCGGAGGAGCAGGACGACCTCGTCCTGGACATCGGCGACTTCAACGCGCCGGCGAACATCACCGCGCCGCCCAACGCGCTCGCCCTCCCGGGCTCCGGCGGCGGCGCGGCACAAGCCGGGTAGGACGCTACCCGTAGTCCTTCCACTCGACGAGGACACCGTCGTCGTTGAAGCGCAGGACCGAGCAGAGCTTCATGTTGATCTGCTCGCCCTGGGCGGCGAAGCCGGGCAGCTCGACCTGCGCGGTCCCCGTGTAATAGGACTCGCGGATGACGACGTTGCCCGCGCTCGTCACGCGTTCGGGCGGCTGAAAGGCCCGGTCGGGAACGAACTCGGCGGCGAACTGCTTGACGATCGCCATCAGCCCGTCGCGGTCCTCGAACGCGAAGTTGCGGTTGAAGTGGGTGAAGTCGAGATCGGGGGCGATCATCGGCTCCAGCGTGTCCCAGTCCTTCTCGTTGTAGGCGGCGACGAGCGTGTCGGCAACCGAAGCGAAATCCATCACGCCACCGCGCTGACGATCGAGATCTTCGGCGCGATCTCCTGGGCGAAGCGGCGCATCGACTCCTCCCAGCGCTCCGCGCCCGAGTCCACGTAGTCGTAGCTGTAGATCAGGTGGGTGCCGAACCCGCCGCCGAGCGCCTCGAACCAGTCCTCGAACTTGCGCAGGACGGTCTCCGGCGAGCCGGTGATCCACACGTGCTCGGCCAGGTACTCCATGTCGACGTCCTCGACCTTGTGCGAGGGGTCGGCGAGCAGCCCCTCCATGACGCCGAAGCGCTTGTAGGTCGGCATCAGGTACTGCATCCACGCGTCGCCCAGGCCGCCCTCGATCGCGAAGCGCTTGGCCTCGGCGTCGGTGTCGGCGATCACGACGTCGCGCACGACGTGGTGCAGCGAGCGGTCGACGGTGAAGCCGTTCTCGCTCGCGGCCTTCTCGTAGAGCTCCCAGTGATTGACCACGAACGGGTTGCCCGAGTAGATCGACACCGGGATGTACCCGCGCGCGCCGGCGAAGGCGATCGACGGCGAGTCGGGCGAGAGCCCGGTCATCGCCATCTGGATCCGCCCGCCGGGAGGGCGGATGTCACGCAGCGGATGCGTCTCGTCCTGGTGGGGGAAGCCGTGCCTCCAGAACTTGCCCTCGGCCTGGTACTCCTCGCCCTTCCAGACCTTCTCGATGATCTCGATCGCCTCGAAGAGCATCTCGTGGTTGACCGACATGTCGGTGATCCCGCGCAGCGCGGCGTCGGTCGGATAGGCGCCGGCGGCGATCCCGAGCTGGTAGCGGCCCTCCAGGACGTTCGCCAGCCACGCCGTCTGGACGGCCAGCGTCGCCGGGTGGTGGTAGGGCAGCAG
The DNA here is from genome assembly GCA_036266975.1 of Solirubrobacteraceae bacterium. Lineage (GTDB taxonomy): Bacteria > Actinomycetota > Thermoleophilia > Solirubrobacterales > Solirubrobacteraceae > DATAWZ01. Next base: position 5,821 of record DATAWZ010000103.1, on the reverse strand, counting down.
GTGCGCGAGCGGACCGAACTTGATGTTCTTGGTCTGCGGCCCGGCCGCGGCGATCACCAGCTCGGGGCTGGGGATGCTCTCCCACTGCAGCGTGCCGTGCTCGCCGATCCAGTACTCGGTGAAGCCGGCCTCGTCGGCGGTGATCGCCTGGCGGACCGCCCAGTCGAACACCTCGGCGGGCCGGCGGTCGGGCCGCATGAACGGCGTCTGGAACATTCCAACGTCCATCTCGATCTCCTTACTTCACGAGGGCGCCGGCGTCGACCGGCAGAGTCACGCCGGTGATGTACCGGCCGGAGTCGCTGACCAGGAAGAGCACCGCTTCGCTGACGTCGTGGGGGTCGACGACGTCGACCGGGAGCGCGTTGCTCATCACCGCGGCGAGCCGCGGGTGCTTCTCGGCGTAGGCGGGCACGACCTCGTTGGCGATCATCGGCGTCAGCACCCCGGTCGGGTGCACGGTGTTCACCCGGATCGAGTGCGGGGCGAGGTCCTGCGCCGTGCAGCGCATCAGCCCGACCAGACCGTGCTTGGAGGCGGTGTAGGCGGTCAGCGAGATGTCGTTGTTGCCCGCGCCCTTGAGCCCCTGGATCGAGCAGGTGAAGACCATCGCGCCGCCGCGGCCCTGGTCGACCAGGATCGGCGCGGTCGACTCGACCGTGTTCCACACCCCGGTGAGGTTGATGTCCAGCGTGTCGCGCCAGATCGCGGCGCGCTCGGCGGGATCGGTCGGCTCGTCCAGGTGGACCTCCCACACCCCGGCGTTGGCGATCACGATGTCCAGGCCGCCGAGCGAGTCGACGCCGTGGGTGATCGCCGCGTGCAGCGCGTCGCGGTCGCGCACGTCGACCTCGGCGGTCACGCAGCGCCGGTCGAGCGCCTCGACCTCGCGGGCCGTCTCGGCGAGGTCCTCGCTGCCGGCCAGCGGGTAGGTGACCGTCTCGATCTGCCGGCAGATGTCCACCGCGATGATGCTCGCGCCCTCCCGCGCCATCGCGACCGCGTGGGAGCGCCCCTGGCCCCGGGCGGCGCCGGTGACCAGGGCGATCTTCCCGTCCAGGCGGCCCACCGCGGTATGGGAAGGGAGTGGGGCCCGGCTCGCCACCGGCTCGCCACCCACTAGTGGCACCTCCTGTAAATCCGCTCCCGCTTCGCGGCTGCAAATCTTCGCCTGGCGGCGTCCTCCGGAGCCGAAATAGCGCTGCTATTCCGGCTCCCTGCGTCCTGGCCATGCTCGATTTTCGCTCGCGAATCGACGACCGGATTTACCGGAGGCACCACTAGGCGGCCTCGCTGAGGGCCGGCTTGCTCGTCCCGTTGCGCCCGGCGCCGGGCGGGAAGCGCAGGTGCACGTCGGCCATCCCGGAGACCTGGCCGTTGATCCAGGTCGCCGGCCGGGCCAGCTCGAACTCGGGGATCCGCTTGAGCATCGCCTCGGCGACGATCTGCCCCTCGTAGCGCACCAGGTGCGCGCCCAGGCAGCGGTGCACGCCCATGCCCAGGCCGAAGTGGCGGTTGGGCTCGCGGTCCAGGACGATCGCGTCCGGGTGGGTGAACTGGCGCGGGTCGCGGTTGGCGATCTGATTGTGCAGGATCACGAACTGGCCCCTGTGCATCTGCACGCCGCCGATCTCCACGTCTGCGGTGATCAGCCGCCCGAGCCAGGCCGGGGTGTAGTAGCGCAGGAACTCGTCCATCGCGAGCAGCAGCTTCTCGCCCGTGAGGCCCTGCATCCGCCGGCGCATCTCCACATCCCAGCCCAGACGCCAGAACATCGTGGAGAGCAGCTTGCTCGTGTTCTCGATCCCGCCCAGCAGCAGCACGACGAAGAAGTCCTTGATCTCCTGATCGCTGAGCGTCTCGCCCGTGTCGGGGTCGACCGACTGGATGACCAGCGAGAGGACGTCGTCGCCCAGGTTCTTGCGCCGGTGCGCAAGCGTCTCGCGGAAGTAGGCGTCCATCTCGCCCACGTGGGCGGCGGCGGTCTCGGGGTCGGTGAGGAACAGGTGGGTGATCGCCCAGCACCACTTGCGGTACAGGTCGCCGTCCTCGGGGTCGATGCCGAGGATCACCGCGGTCATGCGCGCGGGGACCGCGTCGGTGAGGCGCGCCACCAGGTCGACCTCGCCGTCCTCGATGAACTCGTCGATCAGCTGGTTGGTCATCGCCTTCAGCGGCTCGTTGAAGCTCTGCACCTTCTGCGGCGAGAACGGCCCCTGCACCATCCGGCGGTACTTCTTGTGCTCGGGAGCGTCCTGGGCGGCGAGCATCAGCGTCGTGTCGTCGTCGACCGCGTAGGCCGGGAACGTCACGCCCTTGTTGGAGAAGTGCTCGGTGTCGTGGAAGATGTCGCGCACGACGTCATAGCCGGCGGCGACCCAGAAGCCGCCGTGCTGTTCGCTCCAGCCGATGTCGGTGCCGGTCTGGAGCATCTCGTCGCGGAGCGCCTCGTAGAAGGCAAGCGGCGTGCCGTCGGCGCCGATCGGCGGGGTCGTGTGGTCGAACTGCGTGAACAGGCTGGTCATGTGTCGGTCTCCCTCACCGCGACTCGTCGACAATTGTCAGGGCGCTCTCCGGGCAGGCCTGCACCGCGCGCGCCGCGAGCTTCATGCGCTTCTCGTCGCCCGGGTCGATCGGAGCGCCCACGAAGCGCGAGCGTCCGTGCTCATCCTCGAAGTCGAAGTCGTCCGGCGCGACCATGTAGCACTTGCCGTGCCCCTGGCAGCGCTCGAGGTCGACGTGGATCACCTTCACGGACGCAGCCCTCCCTGTAGGACGTCGGTCAAGGGTCCTAACCTACCAAACACCCGTTTGTTAATCAAGCGGCGCGTCGACGCCCGCGCCGGGGCGCGGGCGCCCGCGAGCGCTCGTAGCCGCGCAGCGCGCCCAGGGCGATGTCGGCGTACTCGGCGGCGATCTGCTCGGGCGCGTCCTTGCCGTGGCGCCGATACCAGGTCGGCACCTCGTTGACCGCGCCGAGCAGGAAGAAGGTCATGTAGCGCACGTCGACGTCGGCGGCGAGAACGCCGTCGCGCTTGGCCCCCTCGATGCAGTCGCGCACGAAGCCGTCATAGAGGTCGCGCTGGTCACGCACGGTGGCCGCCCGCTCGCCGGTGAGGTGGCGCAACTCGCTGAAGTACAGGCTCACCCGCTCGACGTTCTCCAGGTACCAGCGCACGTAGCGCTCCAGGTAGAAGCGCAGTCGGTCCAGCGGCGAGGCCTCCAGCGCGCGGGCCTCGGCGACGATCTCGCTCGCCTGCCGGTGGGACTCCTGGAAGATCCGGAAGAGCAGGTCCTCCTTGGAGTCGATGTAGTAGTAGAGGCTGCCCTTCAGGACGCCGACCTGGTCGGCGACGTCCTGGATCGACGCCGAGGCGTAGCCCTTGCGGAAGAACAGATCGATGGCGGCCTCGAGCACCTCCTGCTCGCGGTTGCGCCGCTCGCGGGGAGCCGAAGGATCGGCCGCCTTCGACGCTGCCACTAGTGGTGCCTCGCGGGGATACGTGCCGTCATCCGGCGCGCGAAAACCAAGCCGGGCGCGGACGCAAGGCGCAGCCCGTGCTGGTTGCACGAGCAAGCCGAGGACAAAGCCCGGCGCCGTGTTTGCAGCCGCCGGGGATGGTGCGTATCCCCGCGAGGTGCCACTAACCCTCGATGACCTCGAAGTGCTTGATGTCTTCGAGCGTACCGGTGGGGGCGGCGTCGTCGTTCCAGACGGCGCGGACACGCATGCCGCAGCGCAGCTTCTCGGGCGCCTGCATCGGGTCGATCCCGCCGATCGCGTGAATCAGCCGCGTGTTGGAGCCGTCCAGGACGATCTCGGCGTAGACGTAGGGCGGCTCGCGGGTCTGGCCGACGAACTGCAGATGGATGACCGAGAACGCCTTGAGCACTCCGGTGTCGGCGACGTCGACCCACTCGCCGGTGCGCTCGAAGGTGACGTCGTCCATCTCGCGCGGCGGCACGAGCACCTTGCCCGTCGAGGGCACCCGCGAGCCGAGGATGCGCCGGCTCGTGGCCAGCTCGTCGAATAGGCGCCCGTAGTAGGGCCCGTAGGCGTGGTCGTACTGCAGGCGCAGCCCGTACGCCAGCTCGGCGATCGGGTCGGCCGGCGCGTCGAGCGCCCTGACGCCGCCCGCGGCGCCGTTCGGCTCGCCCGCGGGCGCAAAGCCGAGCAGGTCGAGCATCTCGCCCTTGGGCTCATCGGCCCAGCGCGCGCTCACGCGCTGGCCGACCGACAGCTCCTCGTAGGAGGTGTCGAGCAGCTGGTGGGCCATCACGGTGTCCGCGCCGTCGAGCTTGATCAGCCCGATCAGCCCCTTCGTGGTCTCGGTGAAGCCCTCCAGGGTGCCGCCCTCCCCCACGACGACGAGCTCGCCCGCCGGATCGCCCGTGCGCGGACAGAAGTCCTGGGCGGGCACGAGCACCGGCCCGTCGGCCGACGCGCGCGAGCCGACGATCCGCTTGTTGGCCAGCTCGGCCAGGAACGTCCCGGCCGCCTTGCCGGCGGTGAGCGTGTAGGGCAGCTCGATGACGCCCCGGAAGATCGGGCGCTCGGTCGGGGCCGACCCCAGCCCCTGGCCATGCACAACTGTGGTGGTATCGCCAGCCATTCGACCCTTTACCCCTTCTCCGCGCCGACGACGGCCACGCCGCGCAGATTGGCCCACCCGCCGCCCGCTTGCACCAGCGCGGTCTTGGCGTTATCGACCTGTCGATCGCCGGCCTTGCCGGTCACCTGCAACGCCGCCTCGGCCAGGCGGATCAGCGCGGTCGCGCCGATCGGGTTGGCGCCCATGCAACCGCCGGAGGGGTTGACGGGAATGTCGCCGTCCATCTCGGTCGCGCCCGAGCCGATCAGCTTGGCCGCCTCCCCCTCGCGGCACAGCCCGAGCCCCTCGTAGTAACTGAGCTCGAAGCAGGTGTAGGGCTCCTGGACCTCGGCGACGTCGAACTGGCGGCGCGGGTTGGTGATCCCCGCGCGCTGGTAGACGCGCTGGGCGGCGAGCTGGAGCGGCACCGACTGGATCATCGCCCGGTCGGCGGCGTTGTCGCCCTCGCAGTAGTAGGCCATGCCGCGGATCCAGGCCGGCTTGTCGGTGTCGTTGACCGCGATCTCCTCGCCGGTGAGCACGACCGCGCAGGCGCCGTCGGAGATCGGCGGGACGTCGAGCAGCTTGATCGGCCAGGCCAGCGGGCGCGAGTTCAGCACGTCCTCGACGGTGATCTCCTTGCGCACATGCGCGTAGGGGTTGTGCAGCGCGTTCTTGTGGTTCTTGACGCTCACCTGCGCGGCGGCCTCCTCGCTGTGGCCGAGCAGCTCCATGCGCGCCTTCCAGTAGGCGGCGGCGAAGCCCATGATCCCGACCGCGAACTCGCGGCCCCAGAAGGGGTCGTACAGCGTGGAGATCTGGTACTGCAGCGCGCCCTCGGAGAGCTTGTCGTAGGCGATGACCAGGACGCGGTCGTAGAGCCCGCTGGCGACCTGGTTGTAGCCGGCGAGCGCGCCGGCCAGGCCGGTGCCGCCGCCGCTGGTGATGCGCACGAGCGGCTTGCAGTGCGCGCCGATCGCGTCGACGAGCCACTTCTCGGGCTGGTTGACCGCGCCGAACAGCGCGGGGCCGCTGGCCACGACGACCGAGTCGATGTCGTTCATGCTCAGCGCGGCGTCCTGCAGCGCGGCGTCCACCGACTCGCGCACCAGGCCCGCCTGGCTGACGTCGATGCGCCGGCGCGAGTAGACCGTCTGACCGGTGCCCGTGATCGCGACTTCTCGGGCCATCCCTATATCTCCAAGGTCATCACGCAGTGGTTCTGCATG
>DATAWZ010000102.1:0-10497 GCA_036266975.1 Solirubrobacteraceae bacterium | reverse complement strand
TCCAGTAAATCCGGTCGTCGATTCGCGAGCGAAAATCGAGCATGGCCAGGATGCAGGGAGCCGGAACAGCAGCGCTGTTTCGGCTCCCGAGGACGCCGCCAGGCGAAGATTTGCAGCCGCGAAGCGGGAGCGGATTTACAGGAGGTGCCACTAGGGCAGCGTCGCCGCGAGCCAGGCGACGGCGTCGGGCAGCTGGGCGGGGTCGATCTGGTGCCCGAACGGGTGCTCGTGGAACTCGACGTCCAGACCACCGGCCCGCAGTCGATCGCGGGCCTCCTGCCCGCGCCACAGCTCGATCACCGGGTCCTGGCGACCGTGGGCGATGAACGCGCGCAGCTCCTGGCGATCCGCGAGCGAGAGCTCCCAGCCCTCGACGATCGGAATGAAGCCCGAGAAGGCGAGGATCCCTCCGGGCGCCGGGCGGTCGGGCCAAAGGCCGAGTGCGTAGCTCATCACCGTCCCCTGCGAGAAGCCGCCCAGGACGGTGCGCGAGGGCGTCGTCCCGGTCCGCGCCCACAGCTCGTCGTGGAAGGCGGCGAGCATCGGGACCGTGGCGTGGAACGTCGCCGGGTCGGGGTGGCCCACGCGCGGCACCGCGTACCAGTGATGGCCGGGCCAGCCGGGCAGGACCAACGGCCCGCGGGGGGTCACGACGTGCAGCCGCCGCTCCGGATCGAGGACGTCGGCCAGCCCGATCAGGTCGTGCTCATCCGCGCCCCGGCCGTGGTGCAGAACCAGCAGGCCGGCCGGGTCGCCGCTCGCCGGGCGCTCCTGGCAGGCCAGGCCCGGGCTGCTCACCCGCGCGCCCGGGGATTCTCCAGCGGGGTCAGCTCGGCCTCCAGTCGCGCGCGCAGGTGCTCGTGCTGGCGCGGCAGGCGCAGCTCGAAGCCGAGTCGGTCGGGGTCCTCGTCGACGGCGAAGCCCGGGGAGAGCGTGGCGATCTCGAACAGCACGTGCCGCGGCTCACGGAAGTAGATCGAGGTGAAGTAGTCGCGGTCGAGCACGTCGGTGACGTGGCGTCGGGCGTCGCGCACCCGCTGCTGCCAGCCGGGCTGGTCCTCGTCCCGGCAGGCCCAGGCGATGTGGTGCACGCTGCCCGCCGACTGAAGGCCGGGCAACTCGGGCGCCGGATCCCAGGCGAAGCGGAAGTGACGCCGCTCGCCGTCCAGCCGGTACTCGCCCCCGCCGTCGTGGACGAAGCCGAGCGTCTGGGTGAGCAGCGACTCGTCCTCACCCACCCGCTCGGGGTCGGTGTAGGCACGCGCGCCGACGATGCCGGCGATCGCGTGCACGGCCGGAACCTCGCGATCGCGGGCTTGCAGCGGCGGGTCCTCCCCACCGGCCACGAGCGCGAAGGCGAGCCCGTCGCCGTCGGCGAAGCGCAGCGCGTGCTCCCCGCGCTCGGTCGCGGTGCCGGCCGCGCGCAGCCGTGCCTCCCAGAAGTCGAGCGAGCCCTCCGAGGGGACGGCCAGCTCGATCAGGTGGATCATGCCGGCGCCGGGACGCCCCGGCGCGGCGCCGGCAAACTCGAACCACGTGAGGATCGAGCCGGGCGCGCCGCGCTCGTCGCCGAAGTAGAGGTGGTAGGCGTCGGGCTGGTCGAAGTTGACCGTCTTCTTGACCAGGCGCAGCCCGAGCGTCTCGGCGTAGAAGTGCACGGTGGCGCGCGCGTCGCCGGTGATCATCGTGACGTGGTGCAAACCCTGGAGCTTCATCGCGGGGAAGCCTCCCACAGCCCGAAGCACTCGCGCCAGTAGCCGGAGAGGAAGACCCCATCGGGGTCGAGCCGCTCGCGCAGCGCGAGGAAGTCCGGCCAGCGGGGATACATCGAGGCGAAATAGTCGACCCACGTGCGGTCGCCGGCCGGGGCGCGCGGCTGGTGCTTGCCCCAGTGCAGGCGGAAGGGGATGCCGTGCTCGCGCAGCAACCACCAGAACTGGGGGAAGAAGCGCTCGTGGGGGTCCGCCGCGTTGGCGCTGTACCAGTAGACGTCCAGGCGGACGGCGCCGCCCGCCCACTCGTCCTCGCCGCTGCTGTGGCCGGGGTGCAGCCACGCGCGGTGCGCGGGCGAGCCGTACAGCTCGTAGGCGTACAGGCCCGTGCGCGCGTAGGCCTCGTGGACGTCGGCGGGCGCGGTGAAGTGGCCGCGCACCAGCCTGGCGACCTCGCCGGCGTGCGAGAGCGGCGCCCACAGCTCGGTGAACTCGGTGGGCAGCAGCACGTCGCTGGCCTGGTTGTCCATCGGCAACCCCTGCCAGCTCCAGTCGCGAAAAGCCTGCGGTTCGCCGCGGTGCATGCCGCGCTTGCCGGTGTCGAGCGGCAGCACGAGGTCGAGCACGCGCGGGAACAGCGAAGGGATCGCGCGCTCCAGCCGGGGCGCGAGCGGTCCGAGCAGCGGCATGAGCGCCGCGGCGCCGCGAACGCCTCCGTGCAGGGCGCGCGCGAGCCACCGCGCACTCGGGGTCAGCCGTCCGTCGGCGGCGAGCACGGTCAGCGCGCGTGAGATCTCGCCCGCGTCGCGGCGCAGGATCTCCTGCGCGTGGCCCGGGTCGGCCACGTTGCCGAAGATGACGTACAACAGCGCGACAAGCGGCTCGGCGAGCAGCGGGTAGGCCGTGAACGCCTCGTAGCGCACCGGCCGAAAGCCCGGTTGCCGTCGGGTGCGCTGCGCCTGCCAGATGAGCGCCCGCTCGGCGCCGCGCTGCGGCCACCACTCGATCCGTGCGTACTCGGCCTCGCGCAGGAACCGCTCGAGCGAGGGCCGGTGCGCGTCGCCGGGGCCGAACAGGTCGACCGCGGCGCCGTCGATCGAGGTGATCGCCTCCTGGCCGCTGATCGTGAACGCCTCCGCACAGCGGAAGGTGACCGTCGAGATCACTCCGAGCAGCCCCATGCTCGGCACGATCGCGTCGAAGAGGTCGGGGTCGTCATCCTCGCGCGAGACGACGTGGACCTCTCCGCGGCCGTCGATCAGGCGCACCGCCCACACGTCGTCGCTGACCGCGTACTGCAGCGAGCCGCCCGCCGACCCGGTGGAGAGGAAGCCCGCGACGGTCTGGTGGGTGATCCCGCCGGTCGCCGACAGGGCCCAGCCCCGCTCGTGCCACAGCTGCCAGAGCAGGCTGCGCTGGACCGTCGAGGCGCCCGAGGGATCCGACGGGTCGCGGCCGAGGTGGATGCCCGCCTGGACCTCGACCAGCCGGCGGCCCTCGTCGACGACCCACCAGTCCCGGTAGTCCTCGAGGCTGACCACGATCCCGTCCCCCGTGCCCGGGTCGATCGCGCCGGTGGGCGAGTGGCCGGCGCCGCGCACGCGCAGCACCCGGCGCTCGCCTCGGGCGCGCCGCACCAGCTCAACCAGCTCGGCCTCGCTCGCCGGTCGGTGGACGGGTGCCTGGCTCACCCGCGGCATTCTCGCGCGCGCGCCGTTCGAATCAGCTCGCCGGGCGCGCGTCGGCCTAGTCGTCCAGGCCAAGCCCGACCGCGACGCGCTCCAGCGAGCTCGCCGAGGTCCCGAGATTGGAGGCGAAGGCCCGCGCGCGCCGCGTGAAGAGGTGCAGGTCGTATTCGGTGGAGAACCCGATCGCGCCGTGCACCTGTTGGGCGTTGTGGGTGACGACGTCGACCATCTCGTTGGCGTAGGCCTTGGCGGCGCCGACGTGCAGGTCGGCCGGCCGGCCGACCTCCAGGTGCCATGCCGCCTTGTGGCAGAGCAGGCGGCAGGCGTCGATCGCGAGCTTCATGTCGACGCAGCGGTAGGAGACGGCCTGGAAGGCGCCGATCGGCCGCCCGAACTGACGGCGCTCGCCCGCGTACTGCACCGACATGCCCAACGCGGTCTCGCAGAGCCCGACGGCGAGCGCGACGTCGAGCACGGTCAGCACGTCCAGGCACCGGCGCTGGAGCGTGGCAAACCCCTCCGGCGCCCGCAGCACGTCGGACTCGGCGACCGTGACGTCGGCGAGCTCGACGCGTGCGCGCCGGTCTCCGCCGAGAACCTGGTGCGGGATGACGGTGACCCCGGCGGCCGTCGGTTCGACGAGCACGAAGGACGGTCCGCGATCCTGCAGGTCGGCGCTGAGCACCAACACGTCGGCCACCGCGGCCCAGGGCACGAGCAGCTTGGTGCCGCTGAGCGTCCAGTCCGCGCCGTCGCGTACGCCGCGCAGCCGGACCGGGCTCCACTCGCTGGCGCTGCCTGAGTCAAGGAGCGCGATCGTCGCGATCGCCGCACCGGAGAGGAGGCGCTCGAGCCAGCGTGCGCGCTGCTCCGCGGAGCCGCCCAGGGCGAGTGGCAGCGCGCCGCCGGCGACGGTGCACGCCAGCGGCGAGGTCAACGCCACCCGCCCGCAGGCCTCGGTCACCAGGCACAGATCCACGATGCCGCCCAGGCCCCCGGCGTCCGGCGGGACACCCATCGCCGTCCAGCCCAGCTCGCAGGCGCGTCTCCACAGCGCCGCATCGAAGCCGGTCTCGCTCGCGTCGAGCTCGACGATCGTCGACGTCGGGCAGGCGCGCTCCAGGAATCCGCTGGCCGCACCGCCGATCATCTTCTGCTCGTCGCTGAGTCGAAGCTGCATCGCGCTCACCCGGCCTTCGGGAGACCGAGGCCACGCGCGACCAGATTCTTCTGGGCCTCCTGCGTCCCGGCGCCGAGCGTGCCCACGATCGATTCGACCCACTCCATGCTCATCCGGCCGCGCATCGGGGCGGTCTCGTCGTCGCGGTCGAGCTGGCCGTAGGGGCCGAGGATCTCCAGGCCGGCCATCGCCGCGAGCTGCCAGGAGCGGCCGCCGAGCGCGAAGGCGACGCCGACCTCGGTGACCGGCTCCTCGTCGTGCTCGAGCATCGAGGCCACGCGGTAACAGAGCAGTCGCGCCGCCTCGATCCGCAGGTACAGCTCGGCGAGCTTGGCGCGCACCTCCGGGCGGTCGGCGAGGCGCACGCCGTCGAGCTCGGTGCGCTTGCAGTGCTCGACGAGCAAGTCGAGCATCTGCGCCCCGCGCGCGTGCCAGGCGATCCCCGAGCGCTCGAAGCGCAGACCGTAGAGGATCGACTGCCAGCCCTGGTCCTGCTCGCCGAGCAGGCAGGCTCTCGGGACGACGACGTCGTCGAAGAAGACCTCGTTGACCTCGTTCGGGCCGGCCATCGACTCGATCGGCCGCACGGTGACTCCGGGCGTGGTCATGTCGACGAGCAGCACCGAGATGCCCGCGTGCCGGCTGGAGGCCGGATCGGTGCGCACGAGCAGCAGGCACCAGTCGGCCGGGGCGTTGGCGTAGCTCGTCCAGATCTTCTGCCCGTTGACCTGGAAATGGTCGCCGCGGTCCTCGGCGCGGCAGCGCAACGCGACCAGGTCGGTGCCCGCGTCGGGCTCGGAGAACCCCTGGCACCAGAGGACCTCGCCGCGCGACATCGGCGGCAGGAAGCGCTGCTTCTGGGCCTCGGTGCCGAACTTCATGATCATCGGGCCGATGTAGTTCAGGCTCATGTACTGCGGCCCGCGCGGCTCGCCGTGGCCCCACATCTCCTCGCGCAGCACCATCTGCAGCCACGGGCTCGCCGCCCGGCCGCCGTACTGGATCGGCCAGGACATGGTCAGCCACCCCTTGGCCGCCATCTTCTGGCAGAGCTGCTTGGTGAGGGGCATGATCCGCTCGTCGTGGGCGAACATGCCCACCCACCAGTCGGGCAGCTCCTGCACCAGGAACTCCCGGAGCTCCTCGCGGAAGCGCTCCTCCTCCTGGGTGAACGCGAAGTCCATCAGCTCGGCGCCACGAAGTCCGGGGTCCGGTGCGCGGTGGCGGCGCGGACCGCCTCGACCTGGTTGGGGGTGCCCATGAGCATCCGCTGCATCCGCTCCTCCAACGCGAGCGCCGCCTCGCGGTCCAGCGCCCGCGAGGCGTCGAAGAGCCGCTTGGCCGCGCGCATCGCGTCCGGCGAGCGTCGAGCGCAGTCGCGGGCGAGCGCGAGCGCCGCATCGAGAGGATCGTCGGCCAACCGCGTGACGAGGCCGAGGGCGTGGGCCTCTTGGCCGCTGACCACCCGCCCGCTCAGCGTGAGGTCCTTGGCCACGTCGATCGCGACCAGGCGCGCGAGCGTGCGCGTGGCCCCCATGTCCGGGAGCAGGCCGAAGCCGGTCTCCAGAAGCGCCAGCCGCGCATCCGGTGCGCAGATCCGGATGTCGGCGCCGAGCGCGATCTGAAAGCCGCCGCCGAAGGCCACGCCGCGAACGGCGGCGATCACGGGCACCGGGACCTCACACCAGCCCTCGGCGACCGACTGGCAGAGGTTCCCCGCCTCGCCGGCCCAGCGCTCGAACGCCGCCTCGGCGTCGAAGCCCCGCTCGGTCGTGAAGCTCGGGAAGTCCACGCCCGAGCAGAAGCTCGGACCCTCCCCGCACAGCACCACCGCCCGAACGCTCGGGTCCTCACGCAGGCCGTTGCGCGCGTCCCGCAGCGCGCGGAACATCGCGATGTCGATCGCGTTGTGGCGCTCGGGGCGGGCGAGCGTGACCGTCGCGACGTGGCCGGCGATGGTCACCCGCAACCGGTTGTCCTGGGTCATCTCACGCCCACTCGATCGGACCGCTGTCGCCGAGGAGCGCCCGGTTGTTCCAGCTGCTCAGCCGACCGACGGCGGTGAGCTCGATGACGCTGAACGCGCCGTAGTGAGCGCGGACGGCGTCGGGCAGGACGTCCAGGTCGGGGCCGAGGCCCGGGTACTTCTCCTCGATCGCCCGGGAGGCCTGCTCGGCGAGCGCGTCGTCCAGGACGATCGCCGCCTCGACGGCGATCGTGACGGCCGCGAGCTGCGCCCAGGCCGTGCCCGTCTCGACCATGAAGAACCCGCGCGGGTCGTTGCGCACTCGCCGGAGCTTGGCGGCGCCGGCCGGCGTGCGCAGGTAGATGCGCTCGTCGATGACCACCTGCCAGACCGGCAGCGTCACCGGGCGACCGTCCCGACGCAGCGTGGTGTACATCCCGGTGTGCGCCGCGGCCACGGCGGCCCACGCCTCCTGCTGGGTGAGGCGGAAGCTCGGCATCTATCTGCCGCTGAACCGCGGCTCGCGTCGCTCGAAGAAAGCGGCGAAGCCCTCTTCCCAATCGGTCGTGCCGACGCACACGGCCTGTCCGTAGGCCTCCTGTTCGACGGCCTGCTCCATCGTGCGCATGTGCGACTCGTCCAGCAGTCGCGCGGCGTAGCCCATCGCGACCGTCGCGCCGTTGGCGAGCCGCCCCGCCCACTCGGTGGTCAGCGCCAGGAGCTCGGCCGGCGGGACGGCTCGATTGATCAGGCCGAGCTGAGCGGCGTCGGGCGCGGTGATGCGCTCGGCGAACAGCACCATCTCCTTGGCGCGCTTGAGCCCGACCAGGCGCGGCAGCAGGTAGCTGCCGCCGCCGTCGACCGAGAAGCCACGCCCGGTGAACGCCTCGCAGAAGTACGCGTCCTCGGCCGCGAGGGTCAGATCGCAGCCGAACGCCAGATTCGCCGCGTAGCCGTAGGCGGGCCCCTCGACCATCGCCAGCGTGGGGATCGGGAGCCGGTGCAGCCGCACGACGAGGTCGCCGACGAGGCGCATCCACGGCAGGATCCCTCCGGCGAGCGCCTCGCGGTCACCGAGATCCGCGCCCCCGCTGAAGACCCCGCCCGCCCCGCGCAGGACCAGCGCCCGGACGCCCGACCCGCGGGCGATCTCCTCGAGCGCATCGCGCATCGCGCCCACCATCGTCTTGGTGATCGCGTTGCGATGGCTCGGGCGAGACATCGTCATCCACGCGACCGCGCCGTCGCGCTCGACGAGCACCTCGCCCTGGTCGATCGGGCTCTCCATCAGCGACTGATCGTACAGTACGAAAATACTGACCGCACGGTACACTCGGCCGGATGAGCGTCGCCCCCCACCGGTCTCGGCCGCATCCGGGCCTGCCGCTGGACGCGCTCACCCATCGTGGTTACGAGACCCGACAGCGCATCGTCGCCGCCGCCACCGAGCTGTTCGCCGAGCGTGGCTACCACGCCACCCCGATCAGCGACGTGGGCGACCGCGCGGGCGTCCAGCGCGGAGCGCTCTACTACCACATCAAGTCCAAGGAAGACCTGTTGTTCGCCGTGCTCGTGCAGCACGCGCAGGCCATGCTCCAGGGCGTCCAGGAGGTGCTGGCGCAGCCGCTCGAGGCCGAGGAGAAGCTGCGTCGCCTGGTGACCTACATGGTCCTCTCCCTGCTCGAACGCCAGCAGGAGATGACGATCTACGAGCGCGACCGTCGCGCGCTCACCGCCGGTCGCCTGAGCGAGCTGCAGGACATCCACGAGCGGACGTGGCAGGCCCTGGATCAGATCCTTCAGGAGGGGGTCGCCGCCGGCACCATGAGGCCGATCGATCCGGTCGTCCGCAAGGGCCTCGCCGGGCTGATCGTCAACCCCCACCACTGGTACCGGCCCGGCGGCCCGCGCACGCCGAGCGAGATCGCCGAGCACCTCGCCGACTTCATCCGCGGCGGGCTGGCGCCCGCGAGCGCCAAATGAGCCTGCAAGGCGCCAGCCGCCTGTGGACCCCGTCGGCCGACGACGTCGAGCGGGCCGGGGCCACGCGCTTCATGCGCTGGCTGAGGGCCGAGCGCGGGCTCGAGTTCGAAGGCGATCCCGACGCGCTGTGGCGCTGGTCGGTCGAGCAGCTCGAGGAATTCTGGGGAGCGGTGTGGGACTACTTCGAGCTCATCAGCGACGCGCCCTACCAGGAGGTGCTCGACCGGCGGGTCATGCCGGGCGCGCGTTGGTTCGAAGGCGCCCGGCTGAACTACGCCGAGCACGTGTTGCGCAATGCCACCGACGAGCGCCCCGCGCTGCTCGTGCTCGCCGAGGACCAGCCCGCCCGGGAGGTCTCCTGGGATCGCCTGCGCTGCGATGTGGCCGCCCTCGCCCACACCCTCCGGCAGGTCGGCGTGGGGCCCGGCGACCGGGTCTGCGGGTATCTCTCGAACATCCCCGAGACCGTGGTCGGCATGCTCGCGACGGTCTCGCTCGGCGCCGCGTGGGCCGTCTGCGCGCCCGACTACGGGCTGGCCGGCGCCCACAGCCGCTTCGGCCAGCTCGAGCCCAAGGTCCTGATCGCGGTCGACGCCTACCACTTCGGCGGCCGCCGCTACGACCGCCGCGAGGAGATCGCCCAGCTCCAGGACAGGCTGCCGACGCTCGAGCTGACGATCATCGTGCCCCGGATCGACGAGGAGCCGCAGATCGCCGCCGCCGGGACGATCGGCTGGTCGCGGGCGCTCGCCGAGCCCGCCGAGCTGCAGATCGAGCGCGTCGAGTTCGCGCACCCGCTGTGGGTGCTGTTCTCCTCCGGGACGACCGGCCTGCCCAAGGGGCTGGTGCACAGCCACGGCGGGATGACGATCGAGCAGCTCAAGCAGGGCTCGCTCGGCCACGACATACGCCGCGAGGACCGGTGGTACTTCTACAGCTCGCCCAACTGGGCGGCGTGGAACACCACGCTCGGCCAGCTGCTCGGCGGCTCCACGATCGCGCTCTACGACGGCAGCCCGGGCTACCCGGACCTGCTGGCCAACTGGCGGATCGTCGCCGAGACCCGGGCGACCGTGTTCGGCACCGGCGCCGCCTACCTCACCGCCTGCGAGAAGGCGCGCGCCGACCTCTCCGCGCTGGACCTGAGCGCGCTGCGGCTGATCATCACCACCGGCTCGGTGCTGCCCCCGAGCACCTACCACTGGGTGTACGCCAGCCTGCCCTCGCACGTACGCCTGGAGTCCGCCTACGGCGGGACCGACGTCTGCACCGCGTTCGCCGGCGGCAGCCCGCTGAAGCCGGTGATCGCCGGCGAGCTCAACGGCTGCTATCCGGGGGTCAGAGCCGAGACGTGGAGCGCGGAGGGCGAGCCGGTGATCGACCAGGTCGGCGACCTGGTCATCACCGAGCCGATGCCCTCGATGCCCGAATACCTCTGGAACGACCCCGACGGCGAGCGCTACCGCGCGACGTACTTCGACATGTTCCCCGGTGTCTGGAGCCAGGGCGACTGGGTGCGCACGACCACCCGCGGCACCCTGGTCATCGAGGGCCGCTCGGACTCGACCCTGAACCGGGGCGGCGTGCGGATGGGATCGGCCGACGTGTACGCGGTGGTCGAGCTGCTCGACGGGGTGGCCGACAGCCTGATCGTCGGGGTGGATCTCCCGGGCGCCGAGTACTACATGCCGCTGTTCATCGTCCCCGCCCCGGGGCGCAGCCTCGACGACGCCCTGCGCCAGGAGATCGTCGAGGCGATCCGCGCGGGCGTGAGTCCCCGCCACGTCCCCGACGAGGTCATCGCCGCGCCGGGCGTCCCGCGAACGCGCACCGGCAAGAAGCTCGAGGTCCCGATCAAGCGGATCATCGCGGGCGTCCCGATCGACCAGGCCGCGAACCGCGCGTCGGTCGACCGCGCCGACCTCCTCGAGTGGTACGCCGCGTTCGCGGCCCAGCGCCGGGCCTGAA
>DATAWZ010000101.1:0-4525 GCA_036266975.1 Solirubrobacteraceae bacterium | reverse complement strand
CTCGCGCAGCGCCCGCCAGGAGAGCCCCCAGGCGAGCGGCAGCGTCATCGACGCCCACAGCTGGGTCCATACCCCGTAGCCGATCCACAGGTAGGCGTGCTGCTCGTAGCCCACCCCGGCGGCGCTGGCCAGGAAGGGCGCCATCGCCGCCGTCACCGCGGCGGCGGTGCGCCCGGCGCCGAACAGGCGTGCGGCGAAGTAGATGCTCAGCGGCCACAGCGAGAGCAGCAGGTACAGCGACCAGCGAAAGGCCGCGTTCGGCCCGATCACGATGCCGGCCAGCCCGGTGAGGATCGCGGGCAGGCTCTGGTAGTGAAGGAACTGCGGCGATCCCAGGCCGAGCGAGGGAAACCAGGTCGTGAGCGGCAGATGCCCGCCACGCAGCTGCTCCGTCGCGAAGCGCACCATCTGCTCGTGCACGGAGCTGTCGTTGAGGTAGGCGATCGGGCGGGTCTCGGCCCGCAGGCTCACGAGATTCCAGATCACCGCGGCGGCGACGAGCGCCCACGGGGCGCGCGAGGCCGACGACGCGGTGGTCGGCTCGCGCGCCTCGGCGCGAGAGATGGTGGAGGGGGCGACGGAAATCGGCCCGGACCCTAGCGAGCCGCCCACCGCCGTGGATCAGCGTTCGCCGCCCGGCACCGCTGGCGCTCGTGGCGCCGTACGCGCCGCCCCGGCCCCGACCTAGAACATCAATATATTAATGTTCCGTTGTGGACCGCCCTGGGGGCGCGGGCTGCGGTCCTCACGGGATGGTCGCCCTGCAGGGCAACGCGACAGACCGAAGCGACGGGTTTCTGCGTCGCTCCGGCGCTCGGCTCATTCGTGGTGGGTGGGCTCGCTGGGGCAGTGGTGTCGCCGGTTGGAGCGCCCGGGACGCACTGCACGCCGCCCGGGACGCCCTTCAGCAGGCACGCGGGGACGGCTCCGCGAACCTCCACGAGGCGCAGCCGCTGTCCGTGCTGCTGATCGGCGAGCAGCAGCGTGTCACCGTGGGGAATCGCGCGCGGCTCGATTCGGGCGACCCGCACGGGCGCCGGCGACGCCGAGACGTTGGGGGGCGGCTCCGTCACCGCCGTGGTGCAGCCGGTCGTGACCGGCACGGCTCGCACGGGGAGCCCGAGGGCAGCGAGCTTCGCGTTGGCCGCGCGAATCCCGTCCATCCGGTTGATCGTGACCGACACGGTGCCGTCCGCGTTGTGGGTCACGGCGAAGGCCGGAGAGGTGCCCGTCGCCCCGAGCACGAGGGCCAGCGTGGTACCGAGCCCGGCGAGCGCCCCCGTCGTGCCCACCACCAGCCCTGGTCGTGCGCGCCGCCGAGGCGGCGCCGGCGGCGCGATCTGCGCCAGGGCGGCGCCGTGCTCGCGCACGAGATCGCGCCACAGGCGCTCCTGGAACCTACTCGTCATGGTCGTGCTCCTTTCTCAGCCGGGATCGCGCCCGGGACAGCCGCTTGCGCAGCACCACGCGTGAGACCTCGAGCGCCTCGGCGGCCTCCTTGGGCGAGAGCCCAGCGAGGTCGACGAGCTCGACCGCCGCGCTCGAGCTCCGGGAGCTCTGCACAGCGCTCGATCAGCGCCCGCCCGGCGCGCTCGGCGTCGATCCTCGCCGCGAGTTCCTCGATCTCGTCGCCGTCCAGCGGTCGGCGATGGGCCAGCCGGGCGACGACGACCCGGCCGCTCGCGGCCTGCTCGCAATGCCGGGCATAGACGTGGCCGGCGATTCCGAACAGCCACGCCCGCGGCGCGCCCCTCCGTGGGTCGAAGCTCTCGAACGCACCGATGGCGCGCACGAACGTCTCGGAGGTCAGGTCGGCGACCGTCTGCGGCTCGGCGCAGCGAAGGGCGAAGTAGGCCGTCACGACGCCCACGTTGCTCAAATAGATCTGCTCGAACTGGGTCAGCGCCGGGCTCGCGACGGGCTCCTGCTCGCCGCTCACGCGGACCGCCTCACGTGCCGTTGCGTTCATACCAGGCCAGTTGCCGAGTTCGCACCTGCCTGTGACATGGCCGCGACGGTCTGACCGTCCATGCTGGCATCCTGGGGGACATCATGAGCGGGCAGGACTGCCAGCGGATCGGCCACGGCGGGGCGAGCGCGCTCGCGCCGGCCAACACGCTGTCCTCGTTCGAGGCGGCGCTCGAGCTCGGGGTCGACATGGTCGAGTTCGACGCGCGCGAGCGGCGCGGCGAGCTGGTGCTCGCCCATACCGTGCTCGACGCGCGCCGGGCGAGCGCGCTGCGCCTGCACGACGCCCTGACCCACCTCTCCGCGCGGCGGTTCCGCGACGTCGAGCTCAACGTCGACGTCAAGCACACCGGCTACGAGGGAGCGCTCCTGAACGAGCTGCGCCGGCACCAGCTGCTCGGCCGGGCGCTGATCTCCTCGCAGATCCCCGCGGTCCTCGACCGCGTGCGCGCCCTCGAGCCCAGCGCCCGAACGGGGATCTCGATCGGCGGGCGGATCGCCCGGCTCAGCCACCGTTGGGGCGACTGGCGGGTACAGTCGCTGGCCGGCCTGGCCGCGCGGCGCTGGGACGCGTTGATGGTCCAGCACAAGCTGATCGACGGCACGCTCCTGGCCCAAGTGCTCGATCGTGACGGGCGCCTGTACGCCTGGACGGTCAACGAGCGCCCGACGATCGCCGCGCTGCGCGGCCTGGGCGTCCACGGCATCACGACCGCGGACCCGCGGCTGTTCGCGCCGCTGACCTGATCAGCTGCTGACGCCGAGCGCCGCGCGCAGGGCGTCCAGGTCGTCGCCCCCGAAGACGACCCGGTTGCGCGTGGCGACGTAGACGAGGTCGAGGTTCACGCCGGCGACGGCGATCATGCGGGTGAGGTCGGCGAGCACGCCGGGTCGATCCTCCACGTCGACCACGACGACCTCGCGCTCGCGCGAGATCCCCAGGTGCGAGATCGCCAGCGCGTGCCGCGCGGCCTCGGCGTGCTTGACCAGGATGTGGATCTCCGCGCGCTGGCCGGTACCGAGGCAGGTCGCCGCGGCGATGTTGACTCCGGCGTCGCTGATCGCCGCGGCGACCTGCGCGAGCGAGCCCGGGCTGTTCTCGACGTCGATGACCAGGTCGAACGCCATCGCCGTCAGGCCTTCATGAGCCCCCGCAGGCGATCCAGGGCGAGGTCGTGCGCCTGCTCGACGATCCAGTGGCCGACGTCGGGGACGTGCTCGAAGGTCTGGTCATCCGCACGCGACTCGTAGCCGCGGTGCATGGTCGGCGTGATCACCGGGTCCTTCAGGCCGGTGATCCAGCGCACCGGAACGTGGATGCGCGCGTCGGCGTACTGCCCGGACATCCAGCGCCCGACCTCGCGGGCCTGGAAGGTCCGGTACCACTGCGAGCCGGCGTAGGCTCGCTCGGGGTCGACCATCCGGCTCAGGTATCGCTCGGCGTCCGCCTCGGGCCACTCGTATCCGCCGCCCACCCATCGGGCGACCCAGCGCAGGTAGCGGTGCCTCGGGTCGGCGATCACGCGCGGGCCGATGCCCGGGAGCAGCAGCGGATACTGGTAGTAGAAGATCAGGCTGTGGGCGAGCATCGGGCCGTCGACCTTCAGCCACGGCGCGATCGTGTTGAAGCCCGCGAATCCGCTGACGCGCTCGGGGTGGTTCAGCAACAGGATGAACGCGACCGGCCCGCCCCAGTCGTGCGCGGCGAGCTTGACCTGATCCACGCCGAGCCGGTCGAGGACGACGAGCAGGTCCTCGGCCATGTCCGCCTTGCGGTAGGGCCCGCGCGGGGCCGAGCTCCAGCCGGCGCCGCGCATGTCCGGGACGAGCACGCGGTAGCCGTCGGCGGCGAGCGGTCCGATGAGCCGGTGCCACTGCCACCAGTGCTGCGGAAAGCCGTGCACGAGCATGATCGGCGGCCCGGCGGGCGGGCCGGCCTCGGCGACGTGGATGGACACGCCGCCCGGCGTGAGCACGTAGCGGTGCTCGACGCCCTCCAGGGCGGGCGGCTGGGCGAGATCGATCGTCACGCGCACACCTTCTCATCCCGCCGCGATCGCTGCAGGGCGCAGGGGGGTGGTGTACCCCAGCGCACTACAGCACCACTCAGGTACGCCACCCCCCTCCCTCACGAGGGGGGTGGCGCTGAAGGACCGGGTCAGCGGCCGGTGCTGGTCGCGTAGGATCGATCGATGGGCGTGCCGCCGGGTCCCCGGGCCCCCGCCGCGTGGCAGACCGTGGCGTGGATGGCACGCCCGGCGGCGTTCCTGAGCCGCGTGCACGCCCGCTTCGGCGACCCGGTCACGATCCGGACCTACTGGACCGAGGAGCCGATGGTGCTCTTCTCGGGCCCGGACGCGGTGCGCGAGGTCTTCCGTCTGGATCCGGAGATCGCGCCGGCCGGCCGCAGCTGGGAGTTCCTGCGCCCGTTCGCCGGCCCGGACTCGATCCTGCTGCTCGACGGCGAGCCGCACCTGCGCGAGCGGCGTCTGCTGCAGGCGCCGTTCCACGGCGAGCGCATGCACGCGCTCGAGCCCCTGGTCGGCCAGCTCGCCCG
>DATAWZ010000100.1:0-11442 GCA_036266975.1 Solirubrobacteraceae bacterium | reverse complement strand
CCCTCGACGTCCTTGATCATTTCGGCGACCTGCATCGACGCTGCGTTGTGGGGCAGGATCTCGTAGCCGCGGGTTTCGCCGATGTCCTCGATTGACGCCGGATCGTCTTGGTTGAGCATCCGGTACACCTTCGCGAGGAACTCCTTCTGATGCCCTTGTGACGGCTTCGCTCCCTCCTTCATCTGATCGCCCTCCGCGAGCCATCTCGGGGCGATCACCCGCTCGCCGCTGAGCTTGGCCATGATCATCGCCAGCGCGATGTGCTGGGTCTCGCCGAACTCCGCGCCGCTCACGAGCATCTCGTAGCGGTTGCGCTGGACCGTCACGAGGTCGGGCGAACGGGCGATCGCTGGACCGAGCGGTCCTCGGACAACGACCGCGCAACGGCGCAGTTTCCGGCGCGGGCGTTCGTTCAGGGCGCGAACGTGCGCGACCGGAGGTTGTCCGGCCGGCGGGCCCGGGGGCGATCAGATGAAAGAGGGAGCGAAGAGGATTGCCAGACGCGTGGCGACATAGGAGGATGTCGCCCGACACACCGCCCGTGATGCACGAGCCGAGGGAGAGACGTGATGGCGAGCGCGAGGAGCATCGAGAAGCTGGCCGGCCTGGTTCGGCCGGGAGCGGCCGGCGACCCCCTGGACCAGACGCCCCCGCTGGTGCCGCCCGGAGCGGACCTGTCCCAGGGAATCATCGTGCTGGCCGAGGTGTGGACCGACGTCGAGCGCCGGCTCGTGAACGAGTGGCTCGACCGGTTCCCCCTCGAGGGCATCGACCGCGCCGCGATCGAGCGCTTCGAGATCGACGACCCGCGGCTGGGCGACCGGCTCTCGCGCGGGGATGACCCGCTCGTCGTCCCGGTGCGCGTGGCCTGGGTGCCTCCCGTCCGCGGCCGGTCGAAGGCCACGCACCTGTTCGACCTGGTCACCCTCAACGATCCGCGCCGGCCGCGCGCCTACCGCCAGAGCGCGATCCTGCGCTGGGAGCCCGACCGCTGCCGGCTGCTCGCCGGGGCGCCGGCCACCGCCAGCGAGCTACGCGAGCGCTGGATGGACCGTGCCGGCGGCGGGGCCGACCCGTCGGAGTTCGTGGGCTTCGTCGCCCGGCAGGCGGTGCTCGCGCTCGAGCGGGCGGAGCTGGCCGTCGTCGGCGCGCGCTACAAGGTCCCCCAGCTGGTGATCGAGGAGATCTCGGGCAGCGCGCGCTTCCGCGAGAAGCTCGCCGCGCTCGCCGAGCGCGAGGGACGGCCGATCGACGAGCTCGCCGCCGAGGCGCAGGAGTACTTCCAGGAGCTGGTCCCGCACCACTCCAACCTGGTCATGGACGCTTTCTCGGGGTTCGGACGGCTGATGTACGGCCGAGCCTACGAGGTCGAGATCGACCGCTCGCGCCTGGAGGAGCTGCGCGAGCTCAACCGCCGCCACGCGCTCGTCTTCCTGCCCGCGCACAAGTCCTACCTGGACTGGTTCGTCGTCCCGGCTGTGTTCGACGAGGCGGGCTTTCCGCCCAACCACACGCTCGCGGGGATCAACCTGGACTTCTTCCCGCTCGGCCCGCTGGCTCGGCGCAGCGGCACGGTGTTCCTGCGGCGCACCTTCCGCGACAACGGCGTCTACAAGCTCGTCCTGCGCGAGTACTTCACCTACCTGGTCTCCAAGCGCTTCAACATCGGCTGGGCGATCGAGGGTGGCCGCACGCGCACGGGCAAGCTGCGCCCGCCCAAGTACGGGCTGCTGACCTACGTGCTCGACGGCTATACCGCCGGCGAGGTCGACGACGTCATGCTCGTGCCGATCTCGGTCGCCTACGACCAGCTCTACGAGGTGGCCAAGATGGCTGAGGAGGCGCACGGGGCCCAGAAGCAGGCCGAGGGCGTCGGCTGGCTGATCGACTTCGTGCGCGCGCAGGGGCGCGGCTTCGGCACGCTGAACATCGGGTTCGGCGAGCCGATCTCCGTGCGCGCGTCGCTCGGCTCCCCCGAGCAGTTCGGCGCGATCGACCGCAAGGCCAAGCAGCTCGAGCTGCAGAAGCTCGCGCTGAAGGTCTGCGTCGGGATCAACCAGGCCTCGCCGGTGACGCCGCTGCCGCTCGTGACCCTCGCGCTGCTCGGCGTCGGCGGGCGCGCGCTGACGCTCGATGAGGTCCGCTCGATCCTCGGCCCGTTGCTCTCCTACATCGAGCGGCGCGGGCTGCCGACGACGGGCCTGGAAAGCCTGGGCACGGGCAGCGGCGTCACGCGAGTGCTCGACTCGCTCTCACGTCACGGCGTCGTCGAGGCGTTCGACAAGGGCCCCGAGCCCGTGTGGGCGATCGGCCGCGGCCAGGAGCTCGTCGCCGCCTTCTACCGCAACGGGGTCATCCACTGGTTCGTCGACCGAGCGATCATGGAGCTCGCGCTCGTGCACGCCGCGGCCCAGGACGGCGGCGGCACGGTCCAGGACACCTGGGAGGAGTGCCTGCGGCTGCGCGACCTGCTCAAGTTCGAGTTCTTCTTCACGACCAAGCGCGAGTTCGACCAGGAGATGCGCCTGGAGACGTCGCTGCTCGACCCCGAGTGGGAGAGCAAGTCGCGGGCGATGGGCTCGGACGTCAAGCGCGCGATCGACGAGAGCGGCGTGTTCGTCGCCCACCGCGTGCTGCGCTCGTTCATCGAGGCCTACAAGATCGTCGCCGACTGCCTCGCCGCGCGCGACCCGCGCCAGGCCTTCGACCAGGGCGCGTTCCTGGAGGAGTGCCAGCACACCGGGCGCATGCTGATCATGCAGCAGCGACTGGCCAGCCCCGAGTCGGTGTCCCGTGAGCTGTTCGGCACCGCGATCGAGCTCGCCGGACACCGTGACCTGCTCGACCCCGGTCGCGAGGAGCTCACCCGTGCGCGCCAGGCGCTCGCCGAGGAGCTGGAGTCGGTGTCCCGGCGCGTGGCGCTGATCGATCAGCTCGACGCCGAGCACTACGGCCGCCGAGCGATGGTCAAATACCTCGGGAAGTCCTGAGCGTCAGGCCCAGGGACCGACGCCGCCCCAAACGACGCTCACCTGCGGCGAACCGTCGGGGTCGATCGTCACCAGCGTCGCGAGGTGGCCGGCGGTGAGCAGCCCGCGCAGCTCGCCGCTGAGGGGCGGGGCCATCAGCGGGCGTACTCGTCGCGCAGCAGGCGCTTGTAGAGCTTGCCGGTCGGGTGGCGCGGCAGCTCGTCGCGGAAGTCGATCGCGCGCGGGAGCTTGAAGCGCGCGAGCTTCTCGCCCAGGAAGTCGAGCAGCTCGGCCTCCAGGTCGGGGCCGCGCTCGCCGGCGGCCGGCTGGACGACCGCGTGCACGACCTGGCCGAGCTCCTCGTCGGGGATGCCGAACACCGCCGCGTCGATGACCTTTGGGTGCAGCAGCAGTCGATCCTCGGCCTCGCGCGGGTAGACGTTCACCCCGCCGCAGATCACCAGGTCAGCTCGGCGATCGGAGAGATAGACGTAGCCGTCGGCGTCGACGTAGCCCAGGTCGCCGACCGTCCGGTAGCCCTGCGGATTGCGCGACTCCGCGGTCTCCTCCGGGTCGTTGTGGTAGACGAACTCGCGTCCGCCCTCGGCCCAGATCGTCCCCACCTCGCCGACCGGCAGCTCACGACCCTCCTCGTCGAGGACGTGCGGCATGCCCAGCAGCGGGCGACCGACCGAGCCGGGACGCGCGAGCGCCTCCTCGGAGGAGATCGTCGTGAGCATGTGGTTCTCGGTTGCCGAGTAGTACTCGTAGACGATCGGTCCCAGCCACTCGATCCAGCCGCGCTTGATCTCCGCCGGGCACGCGGCCGCCGCGTGGATCACGCAGCGCAGCGAGCGCAGGTCGAAGCGCTCGCGCTCCTCGGGCGGGAGCTTGAGGATCCGCACCATCATCGCGGGCACGAGCTGGGTGTGGGTGACCCGGTGGCGCTCGATCAGCTCGAGCAGCGCGACCGCGTCGAAGCGCTCCATCACCACGCAGGTCGCGCCGACGCGGTGCATGGCCATGCAGAAGCGCAGCGGGGCGGCGTGGTAGAGCGGGGCGGGAGAGAGGTAGACCGCGTCGGCGTCGATCTTCCAGAGCTCCTGCATCATCATCACGATCCCCGGCGGGGTACCGAGCGGATCGAGGTTGATCTCGGCGGCGATGCCCTTGGGCCGGCCGGTGGTGCCCGACGAATAGAGCATGTCGACGCCCTCGGCCTCGTCGGGCAGCGGCGCCGAGGGGGCGTCGATCGTGCGCAGGTCGCTGAAGCCCTCCGACGTCCCGTCGACGCACAGGCACACCGGCGCGTGGGGCGTGTCCTCGATCGCGCGGCGCACGATCTCCGCCGTGGCCCGGCTGGCGAGCACGACCTTGGCCTCGCAGTCGCCCAGGATGTAGGCGATCTCGTCGGGCGTCAGCCGCGAGGAGGCCGCGGTGTAGCGCAGCCCCGAGCGCTGGGCGGCCCACGCGCAGACGAGGAAGTGCTCGTTGTTCTCCATCATCATCGCCACCGGGTCGCGGGGTTGGCAGCCCAGCTGGCGCAGCACCCGCGCCACCCGGCGCGAGCGGTCGATCAGCTCGCCGTAGCTCACCCTCACCCCCGAGGGCTCCAACACGAACGCGCAGTGGGCGGGATCGTGTCCGTCGGGGAACAGCATCAGGCGCGAGCGTCGACGATCACGTAGGCCATGATCGCCGTCTCGGCGCCGTAGTTGTGCCACGCATGGCGGGTGCCGTTCTGCACGATCGCGGTCCCCGGCGGCAACTCGACCTCGACCCCGTCGTCGAGCTCGAGCGTCAGTGTCCCCTTGATGACGATGTCGTAGTCGATCGTCGGCGTCGTGTGCATCCCGGGGTGGTCGGGCTCGAACACCGAGAGCATGCCCGGCAGCAGCTCCTCGGCCTCGGCGACCGTGCGCTGGAGGCTCTCCTCGTCGGGCGGACCGGCCGGCGGAGCGTCGCGCGGCTCGGGCGGCAGCGAGAACACGCCGAAGCGCGTGCCGCCGGGCCCGGGGAAGAACGGCCGCAGCGCCGGCTCGGTGCCGATCGGCGCGGGCATCTGGAGCGCGCCCTCGGTGCCCCACACCAGCCACATCCCGTACCCGGCGAACAGCTCGGGCTCGACGAGCTCCAGCTCGCCCTCCTCCTGGACGACCGAGCGGCCCTGCTCGTCGACCGCGGTGACCACGCGCTTGATTTGCATGCGGGGAGCATATGCGCGTGGCGCGGGCTAGCCTGGCGTCGGTGACCCCCGAATTCGTGCGCTCGCCGGACGGGACCGCCATCGCCGTCCACCGCCGCGGCGCGGGGCGGACGGTGGTGCTCGTGCACGGCAGCGCCAGCGACCACCACGCCTGGGACGCGGTCATCGAGCGCCTGCACGACCGCTTCGAGCTGTGGCTCATGGACCGGCGCGGGCACGGCGCCAGCGAGCGCGGCCCCGAGCCCCACTCGGTCTACCGCGAGGGCGAGGACGTCGCCGCGGTGCTCGCCCACGCCGGTCCGGACGCGGGCGTGCTCGCGCATTCGTGGGGCGCGCGGTGCGCGCTGGCCGGCTTGGCGTCCGGGGCCCGCGCCGCCGGCGCGGTGCTCTACGAGCCGCTGGACACCGAGCGCGTGCACTTCGGCGCGGCCGAGCTGGACGTGCTCGAGAGGCTCGAGGCCGACGGCGCGCCGGACGCGGTGCTCGAGGAGTTCTTCGGCACCTTCGCGCAGGTTCCCCGGGCGGCGATCGGCCGCCTGGCCGGCACGCAGGAGTGGGCGATGGCGCTCGATGCGATCGGCACCCTCACGCGAGAGAGCCGTGCCTGGGCCCGCGAGCCGCTCGAGCTGGAGCCGCTGCGTGCGGTGCTGATGCCGATCCGCCTGCTGCTCGGCAGCGAGAGCCTCGATGGCTACGTGCGGACCGCGCGGCGGCTGGCCGAGGTCCTGCCCGAGGCCGAGGTGCACCGGCTGCCCGGGCAGGGGCACACGGCGCTCTCGCGCGCTCCGGACCTGGTGGCGCGAGCGTTCGTCTCCTTCGAGGCGGCGCTGAACGCTACGTTTCGCTGAGCAGCGCGCGGCTCGTGCGCTCGTAGTCGGCGGCCACCGACTCGCCGGTCATCAGCCGCTGCGCGCGGCCGCGGCTGAGGAAGCTCAGCACCCAGCGCAGCAGCACCACCGTGCGGTTCTGCAGGCCGGCCAGGAACAGGATGTGGACGAAGATCCAGGTCAGCCAGGCCGGCGCCCCGCCGAACTGGTGGCCGCCGACGTCGGCGACCGCCTCCAGCCGGCCGATCGTGGCCAGGCTGCCCTTGTCGCGATAGGTGAACGGCGCGCGCGGCGGATGTCCGTCCAGCCGCCCCTGGATCGCCGCCGCCGCGTAGCGGCCCTCCTGCATCGCGGGCTGGGCGACGCCCGGCCACGGCTGCACGCCGCCGGCGCCGTCGGAGACGCGGTTCATGTCGCCGATCACGAACACCTCGGGGTGACCGGGCAGGGTCAGGTCCGGTGCGACCGTGACCCGGCCGGAGCGATCGAGGTCGGCGCCGGTGGCCTGCGCGAGCGCCTCGCTCAGCGGCGAGGCCTGAACGCCGGCGGCCCAGATCTTCGTGCGCGCCGGGATCTGCTCGGGCTCGCCGCCGTCGGCGAGGACCGTGACCGACTCCCAGTCCATGTCGATCACCCGCTTGCCGGGCATCACTGCGACGCCGAGGCCCGCGAGCGAGCGCGCGGCGCGCGCGGACAACCGGGGCACGTAGGCGGGCAGGACGCGCTCGTTGGCCTCGATCAGCATCACCTCCGCCTCACGGGGGTCGATATCGCGGAAGTCGCGCTTGAGGGTGTAGTTGGCGATCTCCGCGATCTGCCCGGCGAGCTCGACCCCGGTCGGGCCGGCACCGATGACGACGAAGTTCAGCCACGCGCGCCGTTGCGCCGGGTCGGCCTCGAGCTCGGCCGCCTCGAAGGCCATCAGCATGCGCCGGCGGATGCGCAGCGCGTGCTCGACGGTCTTCATCCCGGGGGCGTACTGCTCCCACTCGTCGCGGCCGAAGAACGAGTGCCGCGCGCCGGCGGCGACGACCAACGTGTCGTAGCCGAGCTCGCCGGACTCGGCCTTGTGCGCCTGATGGCCGAGCAGCACCCGCCGGTTCTCCAGGTCGATCCCGGTCACCTCGGCCATCACGATCTTCGCATTGGCCTGGCGCTTGAGGATGCTGCGCAGCGGCGAGGCGATCTCGCCCGGCGAGAGCGAGCCGGTGGCGACCTGGTAGAGCAGCGGCTGGAAGAGGTGGAAGTTGCGCCGGTCGACGAGCGTGACCTGCGCCGCGGCGCCGGCGAGGCCCTTGGCCGCGGCCAGCCCGCCGAAGCCTCCGCCGATGATCACCACGCGGTGCCCGCCGCCGCGCCCGGTGCGCCGGATCGGCGCCAGCGGGCGCGTGGCCACCACGCGGGCCGCGCGGCGCCCGGGGAGCGTCGGCTCGCGGTCGAGCCGGCGCAGCGCCGACTGCGCGGCGTTGTACCCGCACATTCCGTGCGCGCCCGCCCCGGGCGGCGTCGCCGCCGAGCACAGGTAGACCCCGGGGATGCCGGTGGTGTACGGGTCGAGCGCGGCTCGCGGACGGAAGACGAGCTGGCGCGGGTCGTTGCTACCGGTGACGATGTCGCCGCCGACGTAGTTGGGGTTGTACGCCTCCATCTCGGGAGCACTGCGTACGTGCTGGGCGAGGATCCGCTCGCGGAAGCCGGGCGCGAAGCGCTCGATCTGGCCGATGATCGCCTCGGTCGCGTCGCCGGTGTAGCCGGCGGGGACGTGTGCGTACGCGTAGACCGGGTGTGCGTCGCCCTGGGCCCGTGTGGGGTCGGCGAGCGACTGCTGGCAGACGAGCACGAACGGCTGCTCGGGCATCCGCCCCGCACAGGTCATCCGCTCGGCTGCGGCGATCCGCTCGCGGCTCCCGCCGACATGCACGGTGCCCGCCCGCCGTGACTCGGCGTGGGCCCAGGGGATCCCCTCGGCGACGGCGAAGTCGACCTTGAACGCGCCGGGGCCGTGCCGGTAGCGGGTGAGCGCGCGCGCCACCCGGCGGGGCATGCGGTCGGCGGCGATCCGCGCCGCCGCGGCGGGCGCGAGGTCGAGCATCACGATGTCCGGCGAGCCCAGCTCGGCGAGCGAGGCGACGCGCACGCCGGTCTGCAGATCGGCGCCGAGCTCTCCCAGCATCGAGACCAGCGCCCGGCAGATCGCCTGCGAGCCCCCTTCCGCCACCGGCCAGCCGTAGCGGTGCGCGGCGGTCCCGAGCGTCACGCCGATCGCCGAGGACATCGGCTCCGAGAACGGGCGGAAGGAATGCGCCGCGACGCCGGCGAACAACGCCTGCGCCTCGGCCGTCCTCCAGCGCCGGGCGAGCAGGTCGGCCGGCATCGCCGCGTAGGCGCCGAACCGCGTCAGCTCGAGCGGACGCTCGGGCCGGTGGAGCATCGGGCGCATGAAGTCGCCGGTGATGTCTCCGAAGCGCTCGCTCAGCGGCCCGAACATCGACCGCCAGCGGCGCCCGTCGCGCCCGAGCCCCTCGGCCGTGCGCGACACCGACCGCCAGGCCGCGCCGCCGGAGCCGCCATCCAGCGGGTGGGCGTACTCGACCTCCGCCCAGCGCCACGTCAGCCCGTGGGCCTCGAGGTCAAAGCGCCGCGAGAACGGCGTGTCGACGGCGAGCGGGTGAGCGGCCGAGCACTCGTCGTGGATCAGCCCCGGAAGCGTCAGCTCGCTGCTGCGAAGGCCGCCGCCGAGCCGGTCGGCGGCCTCCAGCACCGTGACGTCGATGCCCTCGGCGGCGAGGGTGAGCGCGGCAGCCAGCCCGTTGGGCCCGCTGCCGACGACCACCGCCCTGAGAGGGTGGCGCACCCCATTCGGGGCACCCCCCATGACGGGGGGCAGGCAGGCTGTCCGGCCATCGGCCGGCGAGCCGGGCCCCTCTCCCTTCCGATCGGTCATGCCTGCACCAACTCCTGCGCCGCGCCGCGGGCGTGGCTGACGCGCTGGTAGCCCTCGAGCCGCCAGTCGACCTGCGTCGCGATCGGGCCGTCCGGAAGCCAGGGGACCGTCTCGACGGCCTCCTTGACCGACCAGCTGCCGCGCTCGACGATGCCGACCGCCGCGTCCATCACCCAGTACTGCTGGCGTCCGCCGAACACCGGCTCGGACTCGACCCACACCACGCTGAATTCACCGGGAGCGAAGTTGCACCGCGTCTGCAGCGCCTCGATCAGGTGCTGGTTGTGGAGGTGGCCGTCGCCGAAGTTGAAGCCGACGAGGGCGTTGCACGAGAACTCGGCCTCGCGCAGGTCGTAGGTGTCGATGTCCTTGCCGAGGTGGTTGATCATCACCGAGTTCATGCCGCGTCCCTGGCTGTGCAGTGACCGCCACGCGAGCAGCTTGTACAGCAGCATCTCCGCCTCCCGCTCGCCGAACGCGTCCGCGAGCTGGCTCTTCTGCATCTTGGAGGCCTTGATGACGTGCTCGTCGAGCTTGGCTTCGGCCCCGGGGGCGAACGCCCACATGGCCGAGGCCCAGTTCCCCGAGTACTGCCGCATCGCGGGTAGGAACGACACGAGGTCCGGCCGCAGGTTCCCGAGGACCGGGAAGAAGAACAGCCCGGCGACGGTCACGATCAGCAGCCCGGTCCCCATGTCACCCAGGCCGAAGCCCTGCTCGGCCGGGTACCCGAGGAACAAGAAGCCGGTCAGGTACATGAACAGCACGTTCCACTCGAGCGGCACCGCCAGCGGGAACGTCGAGGTGATGAACAGGTGGTACCCGATCATGAACCCGGCCGCGGCCGCGGTGAGGACGTGGTTGTGTGAGAACAGCAGGACCAGCGGCGGGACGATCTCGCCGAACAGGCCCGGCCCATGCGCGATCAGCCCGGTGAGACGAGACGAGCGAAAGTCGTCGCGCCCGTAGTCCCGGTAGTGCGTGCGCTTGATGTGCTTGGACGGCACCCACGGGGTGTTGCTGACCATCGGCGCGAGCACCTGCTCGAAGTGCCGATTGGCCTTGGAGAACCCGGCGCCGAACCAGATGATCACGATCAGCAGCTTGGCCGCGACGATCATGTCGACGAACGGGAAGAAGGCGAAGAAGATCAACGCCGGCAGGTACTGCTCCGAGCGCGCGGCGAGGAAGAAGATCTTGTCGCGCAGCCCCAGCAGGACCAGCAACCCGATCGTCACGCACACCGACGCCGTCGGCACCAGGCCCTTGTTGTGGGCGAGCACCCGATCGATCCCGTGGTGGTGCACGCCGGGCAGCGCGAGCGAGACGACCAGGCTCGCGAGCACGGCGATATACAGCAGCGCGTCGACCACGGTCCGCTCGTCGCCCGCGGTGAACGGGACCTTGCCCGGCCACGGCGGGTTGCGGATCGTGCCCGGTCGCCCGTAGTGGCGCCAGCCGGCGGTGAACGGCTTGAAGTGGCCCGCCATCGGACCCCACGAGCCGGCGACGCCCATGCACTCGAGCAGCACCGTCCACAGGACGGCCTTCTGGTAGACGATCGGCTCGTCGAACCAGCGCGTGACGTGCAGCGGGTTCAGGTGAGAGGTGAGCGTGGCGACGCACACCCCGGCCACCACGTAGAAGATCAGCTTGACGATGTAGAGCACCGTCGTGACCTTCGGCGCGCCGAAACCGTGATCGACCCAATGGCGCGCGAGCAGCTTCAGCCGCTCCTGATACGGCATCTCCATGATCTCCGCCGCCGGCACCGGCGGAAACTCCCCGGTCATCAGACCCATCTTGTTAACCCCTCCTCGGGTTGCGTTGTTGCCAGGAGGCGAAGATCCCACCGAGCGGCTCGGCGATGGCGGGGCAGACGCAACGAATGTGCAGTTTCCACGCTGCAGTTGCACATCGCGCCTCGGGCCCTTTATAAATCCCCCGTGGAGCGTTCGACCGACTGGGAGCCTCCCAGTCCCGAGGTTGAGCAACTGGTGCGAGCCGTCGCCGAGCGGATGCGCGCGGTTCTCGACGAGCTGCTTCCGACCGTCGTGCAGGCGATCCTGCGCGGCTCCCCCGACCTCGCCGCCGATCCCGTCCTCGCCCACCTCACCGCCGCGAGCACCAACGCGAACGTGACGCGCTGGGTCACCGCGACCGCCGAGCGCGCCGACCGGCTCGTCGGCGTCGACGTGCCGCCGGAGGCGCTCGACCTCGCCCGCGACGTCGTGCGCCGCGGGATGGGCCGGGACGGGCTGCTCACCTCCTACCGCACCGGACAGAACGTGGTCTGGGCGCGCTGGATGCGCCTCGCGCGCGAAGAGGGGCTCGACGGCGAGGACCTCGTCGCCGTGCTCGACGTCGGGTCGCGCTCGCTGTTCGCCTTCGTGGACGGCATTCTGGGCGCGATCGCCGAGCAGATGGAGCGCGAGCGCGACGAGCTGATCGGCGGGGCGCCCGCCCGCCACCGCGAGACGGTCGGCCTGATCCTCG
>DATAWZ010000099.1:0-6826 GCA_036266975.1 Solirubrobacteraceae bacterium | reverse complement strand
GCCGAAGATGGCAATGCCACCACGCGAACGCTGTCGGAACGCGCGAGCAGCAGTCGCGCGCTCCGTGGCCTCCCGCCACCACGCTAAAGCGTCACATCGAAAAGCGGCGGACGCATCGGTCCCAACTTAGACTTCGACCATGAGCCGTCACGGGTTTCGTGGCGCAATGGGCTTCCTGTTGAGCGCCACCGTCGTCGCCAGTTGCGGCGGCGCGCCGGCGTCGGGCTCCTCGGGCAGCAAGAGCCTCACAGGACGCGCCTCTCTGACGTGCCACTTGGGGGTTACCTACGGCGGCGATCAGGGCGGCGCGGGCATGATCTTCGCACGGTTCAGCGTCACCGCGAGCCCCGGTCGCCCGTGCCTCGTCAAAGGCTACCCCTCAATAACGTTGCTCGGCGCTCGCCGCAAGAAGCTGCGAACCCACGCCACCGACGTCGCCGATCTCCTTGGCCACCGCGCGACACCCGCCCTGATCACGGCCACTCGGCCAGCATCCTTCACGATCGCCTACTCGTCTTTCGGCGAGGGGAGATACCGATGCATGCCGACCGCCCGCGCGATCCAGGTGAACCTCCCTGGCCGAATCAGCGCCGTGTACGTTCCTCTGCCTCGCTCCGCCGCCGACCTGCCCTTCGATCCTTGCACTGGCCGGCTGGAGATCAGCACAGTCGCGAGCGTCGAGTAGCCGCGGTCGGTTTGCGCGACGAGCAGCCGTACAGAGTGCGGCCGCGATCAGCGTCGCTGGCAGCAGTAGTCGATGGGCCCGTAGTCGTCCAGGAAGACTCGCTCTCGCCCGTCAAGGATGCGGGTCACGGCGTATCCCTTGGCGTGGCGAGTCGGCGCGAGCGCCGTGCGTGCGCCGGTGGGCAGGGGTGCGATCGGCTTGTTCGGCACGGTTTTGCCGTCGAGGTTTCGCACGAACCGCGGGTGCTCACCGTCGAACAGCGCGCGCATCGTCGCCAGGCAGGGCGCCGCGGGCCCGTGGCCATCAATGCGCAGGCGGCGGTCCAGTGTTCGGCGTTCAGCGCGCTCAGCCAATCGCTCACGAGCGCCGGTTCC
The DNA here is from genome assembly GCA_036266975.1 of Solirubrobacteraceae bacterium. GTDB lineage: Bacteria > Actinomycetota > Thermoleophilia > Solirubrobacterales > Solirubrobacteraceae > DATAWZ01. The sequence continues at coordinate 5,767 of DATAWZ010000099.1, read as the reverse complement.
CCGCTCTCGGAACGTGTGCCCGCACCCCCGCAGCCCGCGCATAACAGCGGCGCCAGCAGAGCGATCCATCCGACGAGAAGCGGTCGCCGTGCGATACGCCGCGAACCAGCACAGACAGCCAACGCTGACACGCACGCGGGCATGCCCGTGGTTGCACGCAAACGGCCGCCCAGCGATGCAGTCCAGCGCAGTCGCTCTGCGCGACGAGCAGCACGCGGCTCGAGCAGGCGCGCACCGGCGCTCGGCCGTGATTCACGCCAAGGCCCACCACGAGCCTGATGACCCCGTACGATCCGGCTCGTTGCGCCGTTTCAGCCGACTTCGGAGAAGCGCGAGGGCGATGCACCCGCGGACAGCCTGGGTCGTGGCGAGCCTGCTCTTGGTCGTGTGGGTCGCCGGCTGCGGAGCGAGCACTCCACCGACGACACGCTCAGGCCCCGCTACCGACGGCGCCAAGGCCCGTTGGTAGCGCCTCCCCGACTCGTCAGCCGCCACAGGTCCCGTGCGGTGTTCGCGCGTTGCTGGATTGGACCGCGATTGATCGGGCGCGCCCGGGAGGACGTGTTGCAGATCCTCGCGGGTAGCCAAGCCGACGGCGTGGTGTCTGATTGCCGCTCCGGAACCCTCCGCGGAGGCGTCACTCGTGCCCAAGCGGTGTGCTTCGGCGCTGACTGGTCCCTCCGAGATCTGCTCGACCCGGCGACCCACAGCTCGCGACGCCTGCGCGCGCTAGCCGCGCAAGCACTTGGCGCGATCACGGCCGCCGAGCAGGGGCCGATGAGATTCTGCGCCAAGAGCTGAAAGCTCGCGTCCCCTGCGCGCCCGGCCTCCGCCCGGCACCCGGAAGCGACCGCCAATGGACGACGAGCCGGGGCCACGTTCGAGCACGCGGAAGGGCTGTTCTGGCGTAGGCGTCCCTGCCCTGCCACCGCCCGCAGCCGGCGAACGCGCGAGCTCCGAGGGCGACGGGCGCCGCCACATCGCTGAGAGTGGTGCATCGCGCGAGGAGCAGTCGCCCGTCAGCAGCCCGGACCACGCGAACGCAGTCGCGTGATGATTCGCTCGCTAGCCCGCGGCCCTGGCGGTCCCGCCCGAGCGATCGTGCGCATGAAAGGATGGGGTGGCGTGGGCGAGACGAGCGAGGAGTGGCTGCAGCGGTCTCATGACGTCGTGTTCCTCGGCGAGGACACGGAGTACACCGAGCGAGGCTTCTGCGGGCTTGGCACGTTCTCTGGGCATCTGGAGGCAGCGACCGGCGAGGATCCTGATCGGCCGCCGAGGGTCGCCGGCGTGTCGATCGAGCAGGCGCTGCAGTGGGCGCGAGCGCACGCCAGCCGGATCGTCGTCAACTACTGCTCGCCCGAGGGTGAGCCCTCGTTCTACTCGGCCGGCGCCGAGCCGGTCCAGATGCGATTTGTTGCCGATGGTCCCCTGGTGGACCTCCCCCTGTGGCCGCCGGCGAACCTCTCGTTGGCGCCGGGCCGAAATCCCGGTTGGGAGTTCACCGACCGCACCCAGGCAGATCGGCCGATCAGCTGGGACGTGTTCATGATCCTCTCGGTGTCGATCGATCCGCGGCCAGACGCCACGGCGATCAGCGCACGTCTCACGAACGACCCCGAACTGGGCGACCTGGAGTGGCGCGCCATCGGCCGGGGAAGCCAGGTGATGCGTGCCTGCGTGCGCACCCACGCGAGCACTCGCGAGCAGGCAGAGTGCACAGTGATGACCAAGGCGCAGGCGGCGGTCAGGGCGGCGTGTCCGGAGATCGGGCCGCCACGGATTCCTTTCTGGTACTGGGAGCTCACCGCGTACCCAACGGGCTCTTCCGCGGCGCGATGGAACATCCACGTTCATGACGAGCCGTAGGGCACTGCCGGGCGCGCGGCCGTTCAGTGGGCCAGGGCGGAGTCTGTGGCCTCACCGGAGGGCGGTAGACGCGACCGCATTCCCGCTCGACGCCAGGGCCTTGACTTCGGCGTCAGCTGGTGCGGATGATCAGCACCGAGCAGGGGGCGTGGTGGGAGATCTTGTTCGGCACGCCGCCGAGCAGGAAGCGCTTGGCCCCGGTGAGGCCGCGGTTGCCGACCACGATCAGGTCGGCGTCCTGCTCCTCGGCGACGTCGAGGATCGCGTCGGCCGGGTCTCCCTGGCGCGCGAACGCCTCCACCCGCTCGACGCCGGCGGCGCGGGCGCGCTCGACCGCCTGGGCGAGGGTCGTCTCGGCGTCGTCGCGCGGCCCCCAGATCCACTCGGCCTGCTGGGGCAGGGCGGGCCGCTCGACCCGCAGCCGCACCCCCGGCATCGGCTCGTAGGCACAGACCACGTGCAGGGTCGCCGGCGAGTGGCGGGCCAGCTCGACGGCGCGGCGCAGCGCCTCGGCGGCGGTCGTCGACCCATCCGTGCCGACCACGATCGAGCGGAACAGGTCGGCGGCGGCCATCTCCCAGCAGTGTTGCGAGCGCCGCGCCGCCGGTCAACCTCCCTTGGACGAGCCGACGACCGGCCCCGGTTCGCGCTCTCAGCGAGCCTCTAAGCTGGCACGGGCCGACGCATGATCGATCTGCACTGCCACCTGCTGCCCGGGATCGACGACGGCCCGCCGGACATGACGGCCACCCTCGAGCTCGGGCGCGCGGCCCACGCGGCCGGGACGCACACGATCGTCGCCACCCCGCACGTGTCCTGGGATTACCCCAACACCGCCGAGGTCATCGCCCGCGGGGTCGAGGAGGTTCGCGCCGCGTTCGCCGCCGAGCACGTCCCCATCGAGGTACTCACCGGCGCCGAGGTCGCCGTGACGCGCGTGGGCGAGATGGACGGCGAGGAGCTCGCCGCGCTGCGCCTCGGGCGCGGGCCGTACCTGCTCGTCGAGTGCCCGCTCGGCCCGTCCAGCACCGACGCCGTCTGGGGGCTGCTCGAGTCGCTGCTGGCCCGTGACCAGCGCATCCTGCTCGCGCACCCCGAACGCTGCCCGGTCTTCCAGCGCGACCTGGAGTTCCTGGGCCGGTGCGTCGATCACGGGATGCTCACCTCGCTCACCGCCGGATCGTTCGCCGGCCGGTTCGGCGGCACCGTCCGGCGCATCGCCGAGCAGATGTGGCGGGCCCAGCTGGTCTACAACGTCTCCTCGGACGCTCACGACACCGTGCGCCGGCCGCCGGCGATCGCCGGCGGGCTGCGCGACCACGGTCGCCACGCGGCGGCGCGCTGGCTGACCGAGGAGGTCCCGCGGGCGCTGATCGACGGGACCGCGCTTCCGTATCTGGCGCGCGAACCGCCGCGCACCGGCCTGCTGCGTCGCTGGCGCTCCTGAGCCCTCAGGCCAGCCGCACGATCGCGATCACCGCGGCGACGATGACGAAGAAGATGATCGCGACCTGCATCCAGATCCAGTTGGCGGGCACCCGCAGAGCGTAGTGCCCCGCGCCGGCAAGCGCTCGGTGCGAAGTGCCTGAGCGCCCTCGGGCGCGCGGTAGAGTCGGGAACGGCGAACGGCGCGGCACTCGCCGGCGCCGCCGCCGTCATACCGCGGCGGCTGTCCCCGTCACGGGCTGCGGCCAGCGCCTGATGCCCCGTCTGGATCCCGAGTCCCTCCACACGCACGTCGACCGGCTCTTCCGCGCCGCGTGGGCGCTGTGCGGCCGGCGCGAGGACGCCGAGGACCTCGTGCAGGAGACCTTCGCCCGCGTCCTCTCGCGGCCGCGCATGCTCCACGGCGACGACGAGCTCGCCTACCTCATGCGCGTGCTGCGCAACACCTACCTGACCTCGCGCCGCACCGCCGCGCGCCGGCCGCGCACCGTCCCCGCGCCGGAGACCGAGCCCGAGGACCCCCGCAGCTCCGACCACGCCGAGCGCGCGCTGATGGCCGGCGAGCTGCTCGCGGCGATCGCCGACCTGCCCGAGGACCTCCGCCTGGCCGTGGCCGCCGTCGACCTGCTCGGCCTGTCCTACGCCCAGGCGGGTCGGGTCCTCGACGCGCGCGAGGCGACGATCGCCACCCGCCTGTTCCGGGCGCGGGCGCAGCTCGCGGAGCGACTCGGGGACCCACGCGACTCGGGCCGGGAAGCTTCTTCGGCCAATCGGAGTCTGAACCAGTGAGCGATCCTGCCAACCTGACCCAAATGCCCGAGTCCGACGATCTTCAGGGCGACCTCGCCCACCTGGCCGACGGCACCCTCCCCCAGGAGCGTGCCGCGCAGCTGCGTGCGCAGGTCCAGGCCGATCCGACGCTCGCCGTCGCGCTCGAGCGACAGGAGCGCGCGGTGCACGCGCTGCGCACGCTCGACGTCCCCGCCCCCGCGCCGCTGCGCGCCGAGTTGCGCGCGGCGACGACCCGGCGCTCGCGCGGGCCCGTCTTCTCCTTCGCGCCCGGCGCCTTCGGCGCGCTGGGGCGACTCTCCGCCGCGCTCGCCGTCGGCCTGGCCGCGCTGCTCGTCGCGCTGCTCCCCGGCGGAGGCTCGCCGAGCGTCGCCCAGGCCGCCTCGTTTGCGCTGCGTCCCTCCTCGCTACCGGCGCCCCGGCCGGTGGCCGGCGACGCCACCCGCCTTCAGGCGACGATCGACGGCGTCTGGTTCCCGTCCTGGAACACGATCGACTGGCGCGCCGTCGGCGCACGGCGCGGGACGGTCAAGGGACGGCGTCTGCTCGCCGTGCGCTACACCGGGCGCGGCTGGACGATCGGCTACGCGGTCGCCGCCGGCCAGCCGCTGCACGCCTCCGGCGGCTCGCTCGTGCGCTACGACGGCAGCAGCCTGCGCGTGCTGGCGCTCTCGGGCGGCACCACCGCCGTCACCTGGCTGCGCTCGGGCCACAGCTGCGTGATCGCCGCCCACGCGGTCCCGTCCGGGGTCCTCCTGCGCCTCGCCGAGCGCGACCTGCGCTGACAGGCGCAGCACGGCCAACCTCCTTTTCCCCAAAATCCGATCACGCGGCGACGGGCAGCGGCGCAGCATAGGGACCCCGGCCGGTGAGGCACGCCACCCCGCAGCGCGCGCCCCAGCCCGCCGCGGCGAGCGGGTCGGCGCCGCGCGCGAGTGCGAAGGTGTAGCCGGCGGCGAACGAGTCGCCGCAGCCGTAGGCGTCGAGCGCCGGCCCGGGCGGCGGCGAGGCCTCCCAGCGCCCGGCGCCCTCGATGTGCCCGCCGTGCTCGCCCTCGGTGACCACGCGCAGGCGTGCATGGTCGGACAGCCGCTGCGCCCACTCGCGCTCCTCCTCGTCGCGCCCGCTGTAGATCAGCGCGTCGACCTCGATGGCCGCGAGCGCCGCCCGCGCGCGGGGGCTCGCCGTCACGAGCGCCGCTGCCCGCGCCGCCCGCGCCGCCGCCGCGTCACCCGCGGTGACGTACACGGCAGCGGCCTGCGCGAGCGTCCCCCAGGGCAGCGAATCCTCGCCCGCCGGCTCCAGGCGCTCGCCGAGCGTGACGATCGTGCGCTCGCCGCTGTCCTGCACGAGGGTCACCGCGCGGCGCGTGGGCTGCTCGCGCCAGCCGACGTGCAGGTCGATCCCGTGGCCGACGAGCTGCTCGCGCGCCCGCGCACCGAGGTCGTCGTCGCCCAGCGCGGTGAAGAAGCTCACCTCGGCGCCCAGCCGCGCGAGCTGCACCGCGACCACCGCCCCTCCGCCGGCGGCGAGCGCGAGCGCGCCCTCGCTCGCGTGCAGCACCTCGCCCGGATGCGGCAGCCGCGCGACCGGCACGAAGTCGACCCACTCGACGTGTCCGACCACGGCGAGCCTCATTCGAACCCGAACTCGCGCTCGGCGT
>DATAWZ010000098.1:0-13202 GCA_036266975.1 Solirubrobacteraceae bacterium | reverse complement strand
ACGCACCTCGCCGGCGGCACCCAGGCGCTGCGGCGCACGCTCGAGGGCCTGCCGCGCCCGGCCCTCCCCGACCCCGAGCCGGCGCGGCGCCGCCGGGCCCGGCCGGTCACGCCGCCCGAGCCCGAGCCGGCCGAGCTGCTCGTCCGCTCGACCCACGTCGAGGCGCCGCCGCTGGACGGCGCCGAGCACTTCCCCGAGCTCTTCGACCACGAGGCCGGCGTGGCCCCCGCCGAGCCCGAGCCCGAGCCGGAGCCGACGCCCGAACTCGAGCCGGGGCCGGAGCTCGAGGCCGAGGATCTCCCCCTGGACCCCGAGCCAGAGCCCGAGCCCGAGCCGGCGCAGCGGCCGGTCCACGACCAGCATGCGCAGCTGGCGCTGACCCCGCAGGGCCGCCTGCGCGCCGAGGTCACCGACGACCCGGACTTCGCCTGGTCGCTGCCGCGGTCCGAGTCGCTGCTGCAGCGCTCGCGCGCGGACCAGTCGCGCCCGGACACCGCCGGCCTGGAGCGCGTGGCCCAGACGCTGGTCGAGGCGCTCGGGCACTTCAACGTCCAGGCCAAGGTCATCGGCATGGTCGCCGGCCCGCACATCACCCGCTACGAGCTGCGCCTCGCCCCGGGCGTGAAGATGAGCAAGGTCGCCCAGCTCAAGGACGACCTCGCCTACGCGCTCGCGGCGACCGACATCCGCATCCTCGCGCCGATCCCCGGCAAGCAGGCGGTCGGCGTGGAGGTCCCCAACGCCAAGCGGCGCATCGTGCGCCTGGGCGACGTCTACCAGGAGCCCCCGCCGGACTGGTCGCCGCTCACCGTCTGGCTGGGCAAGGACGTAGCCGGCAAGGCGATCGGCGCCGACCTCGCGCGCATGCCCCATCTGCTCGTGGCCGGCACCACCGGCGCGGGCAAGTCGGGCGCCATCAACGCGATGCTCGCCAGCGTCCTGCTGCGCGCGAGCCCGCACGAGGTGCGCATGGTCCTCGTGGACCCCAAGCAGGTCGAGCTCAACCACTACGAGTCGATCCCGCACCTGCTCACGCCGGTCATCACCAGCCCGCGGATGGCCGCCAACGCGCTGCAGAACCTGGTCAGGGAGATGGAGATGCGCTACGGGACCATGTCCCTGGCCCGCACGCGCAGCCTGCCCGAGCTCAACCGCTTCCGCGCCGAGCGCGGCGACCCGCCGCTCCCGTACATCCTGTGCGTGATCGACGAGCTCGCCGACCTGATGATGGTCGCGCCCGCCGACGTGGAGGACTCGATCATCCGCCTGGCCCAGAAGGCGCGCGCGGTCGGGATCCACCTCGTCCTGGCCACCCAGTCCCCGCGCGTGGACGTGATCACCGGGATGATCAAGGCCAACGTCCCCTCGCGGATCGCCTTCGCGGTCTCCTCGCAGACCGACTCGCGCGTGATCCTCGACCAGAACGGCGCCGAGTCGCTGCTCGGCCAGGGGGACATGCTCTTCAGCCCGGTGGGCACCTCGCGTCTGCAGCGCATCCAGGGCGCCTACATCGACGAGCCCCAGATCGCCCGCCTGACCGACTTCTGGCGCGGCCAGGGTGAGCCCGAGCTGCGCGAGGAGCTGCTCGAGGAGGTCGAGCCCGAGGAGTCGCCCGACGCGCCCCCGGACGAGTTCGACCCCGACGAGGATTCGCTGCTGGAGGACGCGATCCGGCTGGTCGCCGAGATGCAGACCGCGTCGACCTCGATGCTCCAGCGCCGGCTGCGGCTGGGCTACACCCGCGCGGGGCGGCTGATCGACATGCTCGAGCGGCGCGGGGTGATCTCCGGGTACGAAGGCTCGAAACCCCGCCAGGCGCTGATCACCGAGGCCGACCTCCCTCGTGTGCTCAGCGCGCTGCGCACCCCACAGGGGGGCACAGGCGAAAGGGAGCCGCCGCCGACGGGCGACGCCCCCGACGCTCAGGACGCCTGACACGGCCGATCACTGGCCGGTCGCGCGTTCCACGGCGCGCATGAGGAAGGTTCCCATCGACGCGCTGAACTGGTCGGTCAGGTGCCCGATGTCGCGGTAGACGAGCGCGCCCCCGATCACAGTGAAGCACTGGGTCGCGCTGCAGAAGTAGTGGGTCAAGTCGACGACCGACACGCGCGGCGAGTGCATCCGCTCGGCAGCGAGCACCGCCGGATCGGTGGTGAGCGCCGACGAGCGCGAAAGCGCGCAGCGCGTCTCGGCGGGCAGGTGCCGTGCAAGCGCGCTCTCCACGCAGGAGATCGACAGGTAGGAGTTCTGCGGCACGTCGCGGATGACCACGATGTGCCGGACCGTGCGGGGCAGGGAGTGCCAGGCGTCGATGTAGCCGTCCTCGATCGTCTCGCGCTCGGGCTCGCCGCGAGCCGGGACCACCGCCGCCTGCGCATGCTCGGAGACCAGCACGATGCTGACCTGCGGGTGCTGCTGAAACCACCGCAGCACGGCCAGGTGCCAGGCAGAGCACTGTCCCATGAGCGTCGCGCTCGCGAGCGTGATGGTCGCGAGCGTGAACGGACAGCTCGCTCGCGTGAGCGCATAGCCGTACCAGTAGCGGTCGTGCGCCATGATTTCCGCGGCGCCGGTCCAGTGCCAGGCGTGGCTGTCGCCGACGAGGGCGAACTGCACCGGCGCCTGGTCCCGCGGCGCGCCGAAGTGGCACACGAGCAGGACTCCACGGGCCTCGCTCTCCAAGCACGGCGGCGCCGGGGAGAGCAGCGCCTGCTGCGGCGTCGGGATGACGGTGAGCCGCAGCGCGGGGTTCTGGCACGGCGTCACCAACGAGCGCGACAGCGCCCCGAAGCAGGGAAGCGGCGAGGGCGTGTACTGCTCCTGGCCGAGCGTCTCGGACGCGACGACGGGGCCGATCAACGCCAGCGCCGCCAACGTGGCGACGAAGAAACGCCTCGGCCGCATCTACTGCAGGTCCTGCTGGTAGCTGTGGGTGACCCTCTCGTGGCCCTTGCGGCAGGTCACGATCGCGTCGACCTCGGTCGGGATCGAGCGTCGGATCTCTTGGCAACGAAAGCCGTCGAGGCGCTCGTTGCAGCGGCCGGCGGGTCCGCCGTGGGCGATGCGGCAGGCGTAGTACGCCAGCTCGAGGCGGCGACCGACCCGGCACGTGGTGCCTGAGACCTCGAGCGATGTGAAGTAGCCGAGGCCCGGATAGCTTCCCGGCGGGCACGGGCGCAGGGCGGTCGTCGACGCGGCGGCGGAGCCGGCCGCGTACAGCCCTGCGGCGACGGCGGCGACGAGGGCTGCGTGGCGGATCGGGGTGGTGGGCATCGACGTCTCCTATCGGGACTCGCTGGGGTCGCCGGCCCGCTCACGGGCCGACGCAGGGTAGGCGCTTGCCCTGCCGGCTACGCTCCACGAGCAGCGGCCAGGACCGGACGAGGCCGACGGCGCCGAAGGTGAACAGCAGCGGCAGCAGCCGCAGGTTGTCGCGGGCCTGCGCGTTGACCAGGACGTTCAGCAGCGTGATCGCGACCAGCCCGAGCGTCACCGTGACCAGTGACCAACTGCGGATTAGCAGCGCGCCCGCGAGCAGCCCGAGCCACGCGAGGCCGACGAAGATCTGATGCAGCAGCAAGCTGGTGTTGTAGCGGGCGTAGCCCTCGCCGCTCCACGGGAAGGCCCACATGTCCCACAGTTTGCGGGCGAGCATCGCCACGAACGCCGCGGGATGCCCGAGCGCGTAGCGCCGCAGGTTCTCCAGCACGGCATGGGCGATCGCGGAGTTGAACGAGAGATGTGGAGAGCGCGAGGCGATCAGCCGGAACATCGGTCCGACGCTCTCGGCGTCGTAGCCTGCGCAGTCCCGCGGAAGGCGCACGCAGACCGCGTGCCGAAACGAGCGGATGACCGCGGGCTGCGTGCCGCCGCCGGGAAGGTACGTCCCGATGAACAGCGAGTCCACACCGCCGTCGGTGATCGGCACGAAGCGCCCGTCGACCGAGGACGCGTAGGCGGCCCAGGGTGCGATCGCCGCCGCGGCGACCAGCAGGTAGGCGAGCCCCTCGAGGGCCGCGCGGCGCCGGCCCCGCTGCCGGCGTCGTCCGGCGGCCAGCGCGACCGCGATCAGCACGATCCCGGGCATGAGGTCCTCGCGGACCAACGCCGCCAGGCCCGCGACGAGGCCGGCGAGCAGAAGTGCCCGCAGGCCGCGTCGCCGGGCCCACGCCGCGACGGCAAAGGTGGCGAGCATGGCCAGACCGCCGAACGGCTCGCTCAGGTAGGTGCGGGTCACCAAGATCAACGGGCCGTAGAAGGCGAGTAGGAAGGCCGCCAGCACTCCGCCGAGCGGCCCGGCCAGCCGCCAGGCGATCGCGGTCGCGGCGAGCATCGTCACCAGCTCGACCGCCAGCTGGGCGTACTGCGCCGGTCCGTGGGCATGCGTGCCGACGCGCAGGGAGCGATGACCGCTGAGCCGCGTAGCCACCGCGAACAGCGCCGGGGTGCCCGGAGCCCAGCGTAAGGTCGCGTAGCGATGGTGCGCGAGCACCGCGTTCGCGTCGGCCCCGATCGCAACCTCGTCGCTCGAGACGCGCTTGTTGCCGCCGATCGCCTCGGCCCGCGCGACCGTCCCGATCGCGACGATGACGGAGATCGCCAACGCGGCGAGCCGGCGCACGGTCAAGCGCGCGACGCACCGCTTCCGGGCCCGCGAGCGGTGCCGCGCCGCCCGCTGGCGGACGACGGGGCGAGCGCCGCCGGGACCGACCACGAGGTTCCGTCGAAGAGCGCGACCGTGCCCGCGCTGGTGCCCGCGACGCACAGGCGGGGCGACGCGCAGGAGACCGCGAACACATCGGCGATCGTGGTCGGAGGGCCCCAGCCGGCCCCGTCGAAGGCGAGGACGTCTCCCTGGTCCTCGTCGGCGGCCAGGCAGAACGCGCTGCTCACGCAGGAGACCGAGGCCAGGCGGGAGTCCGGCTCGACCGGCTCCAGACCGCTCCACTGTCCGCTGCGGTAGGACAGGGCATCGCCGTAGCCGTCGACCGCCATGCACCAGCCCGCCGACGGACAGGAGATCGAGGAGAGCGAGAAGTCGGCGTTGGAGTCGACGAAGCCGCCCGACCAGGAGCGCCCGTTGAAGGTCGCAGCGTCGCCGGAGCTGTCGACCGCCCCGCAGAAGCTCGTGGTCGCACAGGAGACGCCCTGCACCGCCGGCCCCGAGTCCGACCCCGTCACCGGGCCCAGGCGTCGCGATTTCGACCACGAGCGGCCGTTGTACGTCCGTGCCGCGCCGAACGCGTCCGCCGCGACGCAGAAGCGAGCCGTCACGCACGAGACCAGGGTCGCCGGGAAGGCCCCCGGCAGCATGGAGGTCCGCCAGGAGGAGCCGTTCAGGATCAGGGCGCGGCCCCGGCCATCGACGCCCATGCAGAACGAAGCGGACGTGCAGGAGACCTGTGTGAGCCCGCGACGGTCGACGGGGCTCCTGGCCGTCGTCCAGGTCGTACCGTGCAGCTCGAACGCTCGGCCGCCGAGGTCGACCGCCACGCAGAAGGACGAGCGCGGAGCGCACGAGACGGAGACGATCAACGCTCCCTCCCCGGACGCATGGGCCGCGACGGGCGCCGGGCACCAGACCGCGAGCGCGGTGGTCGCGATCAGCGTGATCGGAAGCCGCCGCCGGCGGCTGCGGGCCGTCTCGCGTCCTGCTCGGCTCGGTTTGGGCGGGCCCGGGCGGGTCACCACGTGAATCCCTTGGCGAGCGAGTGCTGGACGAGCCCGGCGAGCAGCGACGAGCCGGCGGCGTTCAGATGGATTCCGTCCGGCGCTCGCACGACGGTCGGCCGCCCGCCGATCGAGATCGAGCTTCGCCAGCGACCGCCGGGGGAGAAGATCGGGACCGTGTCGATGATCCAGGCGCGTCCTCGCAGCGGCGCGAGCGCGGAGCTGATCGCGGCGTTCACGACCACCGCGACCCGTTCGCGCGCCGGGTCACGCTGCGCCGGGAGGGTGAGCCAGTACACCCGCGCGGCGCGGCCCCGTAGGTAGGCCTCGGCGATGGCCCGCACGCGCTGCGCGTAGAGCGCCTCCCAGGACCGATCGCAGCAGGCGACCTGAACGCCGCCTGGGCCGGTGAGCGGGAAGCCGTCGTTGGCGCCGATGAACATCACGACCGCGTCGGGATGGTCGCGGCGCACCTGAGCGCGAGCCTCGGCTCGCCAGTCGAGCAGGAAGTCGCTCGATATCCCGGTGCCGATATGCGGATCGCGGATCACCCGCACGGCAGGCGCGAGGCGCCGAGAGAGATCGTCGTCCAAGGGGACGGACAGCGAGTCGCCGGTCACCAGCAACGTCCGCAGTCGCGGTCGGGCGGCCGAGCGGGCAGTGCCCGTCCGGATCACGTTGCCGGTCGCCGTTGCGGCGAGCACCGCCAGCAGCGCGATGGCCGGGCCGCAGGCGCCGATCCAGCCACGCGTCCCTGCTCGGCGTCGTCGCACGTGCCTCCTCGATCGTCTGGATGCCCAGGCCGGCGTCGCCCTGCCGGGCGCGGCACCCGATGATACTTATAAACCGTGGACTGATAGTCGTCAAGCCGCCAGGTTCTGGCGGTGTCTGCTCGCTCACCGGCGCACCTGGCGTTCGGACAGTCGATCCGCGACCTGCGGCGCGCGCGAGGGCTCTCGCAGGAGGCACTCGCGCTGGAGAGCGGGCTCGATCGCAGCTACTTCGGCGGGATCGAGCGCGGCGAGCGGAACGTCAGCCTCACCAACGTGTTCAAGATCGCGGCCGCTCTCGGCGTGCCTGCCTCCGAGATCCACTTGCGCGCCGAGGCGCTCCTGTCGGCGATCCGCCAGCACCCGCCCGGTGCCCGCGGGTCAGCCGGATAGCCTGTGCACGTGGCCGAGATCGGCGCGATGCTGCGGGAAGCGCGCATGCGCGCTCGCATCGACGTGTCCGAAATCGAGGCCCAGACCAAGATCCGCGCCAAGTACCTGCGCGCGCTGGAGAACGAGGAGTGGGACCTGCTGCCCGGTCCCACCTACGTCAAGAGCTTCCTGCGCACCTACGCCCAGGCGCTGGGCCTGGACGCGCGGCTGATCGTCGAGCAGTACCGCCTGAACTACGAGCGCCCCACCGAGCACGAGCTCGTCCCGCTCGCGCCCTCCTCGACGCGCAGCCGCCCGGCCCCCTCACGCCGCGGCGGATCAGGTCCGCGGCGCCCGATCCCAGGCATCTGGCTGGCCGCCGGCGGCGCGGTCGTGCTGGTCATCTTCCTGGTCGTCCTGGGCTCGCTCGGCAGCGGCGGCAGCAAGCACCACCCGACCACGCCGCTGAAGACGGTGACCGCGGTCACCACGCCCCGGCACCACACCCACGCCGTCACCACGCCGCCGCCGACGGCACCCGCCTACGCCTCGCTGCAGCTGCGACCGACCGCCGCGGTATACGTGTGCCTGGTGACCTCGCTCGGGCACAAGGTGCTCAACGGGGTCATCCTGAGCCCCGGAGAGCCCGAGACCGTCCACCGCGCCCATGTCTTCATCCTCACCCTCGGCAACGGCGATCTGACGATGAAGGTCAACGGCAAGGTCATGACCGTCCCGCAGTCGAGCACGCCGCTGACCTACGCGGTCTCCTCGCACGGGCGCCGCCTGCTCCCCGCCAGCGACGCTCCGAACTGCCCATGAGTAGGCTGCGGGACGCCGGCTGGTTGAGCCGACCGGCGATCGCGTCCGCGCGTGCCGCGTCGCCCAACCGAGTGCCGAGCAGGCCGGTATGAGTGCGCGCGCCGGGATCGTCGTCACGGGCACCGAGGTGATCGACGGGCGCGTCAGCGACCGCAACGGGCCCTGGGTATCCGAGCGCCTGGCCGACCTGGGGGTCGAGGTCGCCTACATCTCGATCGTCGGCGACCGCCCCGAGGACGTCGAGGCCGCGCTGCGCTTCCAGGCCGGCGAGGGCGTCGATCTGATCGTCACCAGCGGTGGGCTCGGGCCGACCGAGGACGACCTCACCGCCGAGGTCGTCGGCCGCTTCCAGGGCCGGGAGATCGTCTTGGACCCCGAGCTCGAGGCCGAGATCGCCGGGATCCTGCGCCCGCTCGCCGCCCGCTACCCGAGCCTTGATACCGACGCGGTCCGCGAGGCCAACCGCTCGCAGGCGATGATCCCCGAGGGCTCGACGATCCTGCATCCGGTGGGCACGGCGCCGGGCCTCGTCGTCCCGCCGACCAACGCCGGGCCGACGGTCGTGGTCCTGCCCGGCCCGCCGCGCGAGCTGCAGCCGATGTGGATGCAGGCGGTCGCCACCGAGGCGATGCGCGCGGCGATCGGCGGCGCGATCGACTACCAGGTCTCGATCCTGCGGCTGTTCGGGATGCCCGAGTCCGAGATCGCGGCCACGCTGCGCGCCGCCCGCTCGGGCGGCATCGACATCGACGCGCTGCAGATCACGACCTGCCTGCGCCGGGGCGAGCTCGAGGTCGTCACCCGCTACGAGCCCGGCCAGGCCGACCTCTACGCGCGGCTGCTCGCGCTCATCCGCGAGCGCCACGGCCGCCTGCTCTACAGCGAGGACGGCGCGACGATCGACGAGCTGGTCGGCCGCGAGCTCGCCGCCGGCCCGCACACGATCGCGCTGGCCGAGTCTTGCACCGCCGGCCTGCTGGCCGGCCGCCTGACCGACCGCCCGGGCTCCTCGGCCTACGTGCTCGGCGGCCTGGTCGTCTACTCCAACCAGGCCAAGATCGATCTCGCCGGGGTCGCCCCCGAGCTGATCGAGCGCCACGGCGCGGTCTCCGAGGAGGTCGCCGCCGCGCTCGCCGAGGGCGTGCGCGCGCGCTTGCGCGCCGAGCTGGGCGTGGGGGTCACCGGCGTCGCCGGCCCCGACGGCGGCACGCCCGAGAAGCCGGTGGGGCTCGTGTGGTTCGGCGTGAGCGCCGGCGGCGAGCGAACGCTGACCCGCAGCGTCCAGCTGCCGGGCAACCGCAGCGACGTCCGCGACCGCTCGACGACGGTCGCGCTGCACCTCCTGCGGCGGGTGCTGACCGGTGAGCTCGACACCGGCGACTGGTTTCAACCGGCCCACGAGGGTGGCACACCCGCGCCTGCTGGGTCGGCCGGCGAGCCGGGCCCCTCGTCTTCCGTGCAAATCGGCGCGCTGAACCGTCCGCCGCGGTGAGCGCCGGCGCGCGACTGTTCGTCGCCGCCGATCCCCCGCCATCGGTGTGCGAGCAGCTCGCGCGCTGGGCCCGCGGCGCGCTGCGCGCCGCCCACCGCCCCGGGTTGCGCGTGCTCGACCCCGAGCGGCTGCACATCACGCTGTGCTTCCTGGGCAGCCGCCCGCTGGAGGAGATCGACGAGATCGCCGCCGCCGTGCGCGCCTGCGCCGCCGAGGCGCCGCTCACCGCCGCGCTGTCGCTCGGCGCGCCGCTGTGGCTGCCGCCGCGCCGCCCGCGCGTGCTCGCCGTCGAAGTCCACGACCCGGCGGGCGAGCTCGCCGACCTCGCCGCGCTGATCACCCGCAGGCTGCAGTCGCAGATCGACTGGACGCCGCAGCGCGGCCGCTTCCGTCCCCACTTGACCGTCGCCCGCCTGCGCGCCGGAGCGGCGCCGCAGCGCCGCGAGCTGGCCTTCACGCCGGCGCTGGACTTCGACGCCGAAGCGGTCAGCCTCTATCGATCGTACCTTCGGCCCTCGGGCTCCGAATACATCACCATCGCGCGCGTCCCCGAGTAGGCGCCCCCGGGCCCTTTCCCCATTATCTACCCAGCCGCGAGAGCCAGTCGCTCACCTGTCGCCCGGCATCGGCCATGCTCTCGCCGACCTCCTCGAAACGGGAGCGCACGCGCTCGGCGTAGTGCTGGGCCGCGTCGGCCGCGTCGGCGCGCGGATCGACCGGGTCGTCGCGCTTGGGGTACTCGCCGCCCACGATGCGGTCGTACTCGCCGCTGCGGACCCACTGCATCAGCTCGCCGGCGCGGCGCACGGGCACCGCGTGGGTGAGGTTGAGGTCGATCAGCAGCCGGCTCAGGCGCTCGACCGCGCCGCCCTGCTCGCGGTACTCGTTGCCCTGGGCCATGAACGCGTCGAGGTTGAGCTTCTCGGCCTCGGCGCCGGCGGTGATGACCATCAGCGAGCGGCAGACGGTCAGCGGGTCGCGCGTGGCCACCGCCGCGGCGCGGTCGCAGCTGAACTCCGAGGCGCGGAACCACTCCAGCAGCGCGCTGCGCACGGGCAGGACCGCGAGCGGCAGGCGGGCGCTACCGCCGAGCTTGAGCATGATCTCCAGCGCCGTGCGGTACAGGACGTGGTCGGAGAGCACGTGCCCGGCCTCGTGGGCGAACACCGCGCGCTGGGCCTCGGGGTCGAGCAGGCGGATCAGCTCGGACTGCACCACGACGATCGGATGCCCGGCGCCGATCGTCATCGCGTTGGCGAACGGCACCTGGGTCAGGTACAGGTCGGGGACCTCGGGCACGTCGAGCGTCAGATAGGCGCGCCGGTGGCGGGTGTGGACCTCGGGCAGCTGATCCTCGGAGAGCCGGACCGAGGCGCCGAGGAAGGATTGGCGCAGCGCGCGCTCGTAGCCGAGCTCGATCAGCTTGCGCACGATCGTGTCCAGGAAGGGGATCGCGGCGAGCGCGCCGGTCGCCGCGCGGTCGGCCGGATGCTGGAAGGCGCGCGGGGAGATGTCCTTGAGCTGGTAGCCCTCGGCGGGGAGCGCCATGAATTTAGAAACTAGCGCTAAAGGTGCATCTGGCAGGTGCCGATGAAGCGAATACCTCCCTGTAGTAATCCTCCCTGTAGCACCCTCCCTGTAGTAACCCTCCCAAATAGCCGCACCTCCCTCTTCGGCCCGCTCTCCCGGCGGGCCGAAGGATTTAAGGACGTCTTTCGGGATGGGCGGTGCGTGGCTGGCGTGCCCCGGACCGAGCGATGCAAGGACGCCGCAGCGCGATGTGTCCGCTTGTGCCCCGAATGGGGTGCGGCCGCCAGACGCGTGCCGATCATTCCGAGAGCCGTCCTGAAAAGGGGTAAAGGGGGGTAAAGGGGGGTAAAGGGTGAGGTGTCCCCGGTGTTCCGGGGGTTGTATGCGCACAGGGGCGCTAGCCGCCCACCCCCAGGGCGTCGAGCAGCTCCCGGGCGCAGGCGCGGGTCAGGTGGGCCACGACCGCCTCGGCGCTGCCCGGGCGCATGTTGGGCAGCGCCTGGGTCCGGCGGGCCTGTTCGATCGCGGCCGCCTCGCCGCCGGCTGCGGCGCTGCTCAGGGCGCCGGCGAGCGTGCACAGCGCGTCGGTGAGCGAGGGGGAGAACAGCGTCCCCTCGGCCAGGGCCTCGGGGGCGGCGCGCATCAGGCCGAGGACGCGGTCGGCGACCGCGTCCAGGCGCCGGGCCCGCGCGCAGCCGGCGAGGACCGGCGCCCGGACGTTGAAGCGGCGCGGGGCGATGTGCACGATCTCGCGGGCGCGCTCGCACGCGGCGTGCAGCTCGCCGAGGCGGGCGTGGATCCGCTCGCCGGTGTTGATCGTCCACTCCCGGTCGGCCGACCGCGTGCCCTCGAGGTCGGCGGCGGTGCGGGCGAGCGTCTCGCACAACGCGAGCAGCAGGGCCCGGCGCGAGCGGGCGACCAGCCGCTCGGGATCGGCCGGGAACAGCAGGGTGGCGAACAGGAGCGCCATCGCGCCGCCCACCAGCGCGTCGACCACCCGCTCGGAGCCCGTGCCCTGCCGGTGCAGGGCCACCACGATGATCGCCGAGGCGGCGGCCTGATTGACGAACATCATCCCGTCGGCGAGCAGGTCGGCGCCGGCCGCGACGACGACCGCGAGCAGCATCGTCGCCGCGACGGCGAGCGCGATCGGCAGCGCCCCGGCGCCGGCGATCGAGTACACGGCCTCGCCGACGCCGATGCCGAGCAGCACGCCGATCACCATCTGCACCACGCGGTGGGTGCGCCGCAGGTCGGTGGTGCCGAGCGACACCGCGGCGGCGATCGGCGCGAAGAACGGCTGGGGATGGCCGAGGACGCGGTGGGCGACCAGCCAGGCCAGGCCCGCGGCGGCCGTGGTCTGGGCGACCGGCCAGGCGGCGTGGGGGATGCGCTCGATGACGCGTTCGCCGATGCCTTCGGCGGAGTGCAGCGGCCTCATCGGCCGCCACGCTACCCCTGACGGATTCCGTCCGAAGCGCGGGGTACCTTGGTCGATCCCATAGATCACGCACGAGGAGCCATCAGAGAGATGCCGGTCACCGAGCAGGAGAAGGCCGCGAAGGCCCGGGATGCCGCCCTGCAGGGCGCGCTCAGCCAGATCGAGCGCGAGTTCGGCAAGGGCACGGTCATGCGCATGGGCGACGAGGGTGCCCAGGTGCGCGTCAACGCGATCCCCACGGGGGCGCTGTCACTCGATCTCGCCCTTGGGATCGGCGGAGTTCCGCGGGGCCGCATCGTCGAGGTCTTCGGACCGGAGTCCTCGGGCAAGACGACGCTGATCTACCACGTGCTCGCCGAGGCCCAGCGGCTCGGCGGGGTGTGCGCGTTCATCGACGCCGAGCACGCCATGGACCCCCTGTACGCCCGCGAGATCGGCGTGGACATCGACGAGCTGCTGGTCTCCCAGCCCGACTACGGCGAGCAGGCCCTGGAGGTCGCCGACATGCTCGTGCGCTCCGGCGCGATCGACGTCGTCGCCGTGGACTCGGTGGCGGCGCTGACCCCGCGCGCCGAGCTGGAGGGGCAGATGGGCGACCAGACCGTCGGCCTGCAGGCGCGGATGATGTCCCAGGCGATGCGCAAGCTCGCCGGGAACCTGAACCGGACCCAGACGCTGTGCGTCTTCACCAACCAGATCCGCGAGAAGGTCGGCGTGATGTTCGGCTCGCCAGAGACGCAGCCCGGTGGGCGGGCGCTGAAGTTCTACGCCTCCCAGCGCCTGGACATCCGGCGCATCGAGACGCTCAAGGACGGCACCGAGGCGGTCGGCAACCGGGTGCGGGTCAAGGTCGTCAAGAACAAAGTCGCCGCGCCGTTCCGCCAGGCCGAGTTCGACATCGAGTTCGGCAAGGGGATCTCGAGCTCGGGCTGCCTGATCGACCTGGCCGTCGAGCACAACATCGTGATCAAGTCGGGGTCGTTCTTCTCCTACGGCGACGAGCGGCTCGGCCAGGGGCGCAACAACGCCAAGGGCTACCTCGACGAGCATCCCGAGATCGCCAGCGAGATCCAGGCCAAGATCTACGCCGCCCTCGGGGTCA
>DATAWZ010000097.1:0-5118 GCA_036266975.1 Solirubrobacteraceae bacterium | reverse complement strand
CTGCCGGGCGCGCTTGGTGCCGGGCTTGACTGCGCGAGGAGGCATGTTGCTCCTTTCTCGGGGATCGATGGCAGTTCGGCGAGTACCCGCGGCACGGGGTCCGAACCGGCGGCGAGGGGGTAGCGGAAAGCGTGATGACGTCCAGCGGCCCGACGCCCGATCGCGACGAGACGCCCCACGAGCGCGTCGACCGCAACCTGGGCGAGCTGATGGGCGAGCTGCGCGTGGTCATCACCGGCGTGCAGGCGCTGTTCGCCTTCCTGCTCGTCGTCCCGTTCGACTCGCGCTTCTCGCGCGCGACCTCGTTCGAGCGCGGCGCCTACTTCGTGGCGCTCGTGTGCGCGGCGCTGTCGGCGCTGTGCATGATCGCGCCGAGCGCGCACCACCGACTCGTCTTCCGAGAGCACGACAAGGCCCGCCTGATGCGCAACGCCAACCGGCTGACGCTCACCGGCCTGGCCTTCCTCGCGCTCGCGATGACCGGCTCGCTCCTGCTCATCGCGACCACGCTGTTCGGGCCGGGCGCCGGGACGGTCACCGGCGCGCTCGCGCTGACCGCCTTCGCCGCGGTGTGGCTGATCGTGCCGCTCAGACCCTGGCTTCGGCCGCCTCGGCGAACTCGTTGAGCTGCTGCAGCGAGCGCCGCAGCAACCTCGAGATCTGCATCTGGGACAGGCCCACGCGGTCGGCGATCTCGGTCTGGGTGAGGTCCTCGTTGAAGCGCAGGCGCAGGATCTCGCGCTCGCGCGGCGCGAGGATGCTCAGGCCCGCGCGCACGGTCAGCGCGGCGTCGACCAGCTCGAAGCCGTCGTCGACGTCGCCCACGGATTCGGCGAGGGGTTCGGTCTCGCCATCGGTGCCGCGGCGCGGCGCGTCGACCGACAGGGTGTCGTAGCCGCGCGCGGCCTGCAGGCCCTCGAGGACGTCCTCGATGCTCATCTCGGTGTACTGGGCGATCTGGTCGACGCCCGGGGAGCGCCCGGATCGGGTGGTCAGCTCCGCGGTCGCATGCTCGACCTGAAGGGCCCGCTCCTGCATTCCGCGCGGCACGTGGACTGCCCACGTCGTGTCGCGGAAGTGGCGGCGAAGCTCGCCGAGCATCGTCGGCGTCGCGTAGGACACGAAGCGGATGCCGCGCTCGGGGTCGAAGCGGTCGATGGCCTTGAGCAAGCCGAGGCTCGCCACCTGCTGAAGGTCCTCGATCGGCTCGCTCGAGCGCGTGTAGCGGCGGGCCATCGTTCGGGACAGGCTCGCGTAACGGGCGAACAGCTCGTCTCGCGCCGCGTGCTCATCGGTCTGACGCAGGCGCCGAAACAGCGCCTCATCGGTCAGCGAATGAAGATCAAGCGACGCATCTGATGTCGCAACTGCGGTCATCTACCGCCTCCCTGGTCGAGGGCACCAGCGACGGCGCGGCATCGCTGCCGTAGGCACATCACACAGGTTTTACTTACCCAGTGAGCCAGCCGTGAAACCGTGCGGTAGCCTGCCCAGCAAATGGGGGACTCCCTCGAGCTCACCCACCAGATCGAGCCCGGCGCCGTCGCGCTGAACGTCGTCGGGGAGGTGGACGCGGACAGTTGCGGGGCGCTCGGCCACGCGCTGCACCGGGCCGAGGCGGCCGACAGCGAGGTGCTGATCCTCGACCTCACCGACGTGTCGTTCATCGACTCGACCGGGCTGAAGACCATCATCGAGGCGGTGGGCCGCCTGAACGCCTGCGGGCGCCACCTGACGACCGTGTGTCCGCCCGGGCCGGTGCGCCGACTGCTCGAGCTCACCGCCGTCACCGGCTATTTCGACCTCTGCGCCACGCGGGCCGAGGCGTCGCCGGCCGCCCGCGCCGGCTGAGTCGACGGGGCGCTCGTGCTGTTCGCCCTGGAGGGCGAGGTCGCGGCGGTCGCACGGACGCGCGACTGGGCCGCGACCGGCCTGGGCCCGCTCGAGAAGTGGCCCGCCGAGCTACGCGCCGCCGTGAGCGTCTGCCTGGCCTCGCGCTTTCCGATGACGATCGCGTGGGGACCGGAGCTGGCGCTGCTCTACAACGACGCGTACATCCCGCTGCTCGGGCGCGAGCGCCATCCCGCGGCGCTCGGCCAGCCCGCGCGACAGGTGTACGGCGAGACCTGGCCGCTGCTGGCGCCGCTCGCCGAACGCGCGTGGAGCGGCGAGGCGACCTGGGCCGTCGACCTGCCGCTGCCCCGCCGGCACGCCGGGCGCCTGCGCGAAGGCTTCGTGACGTTCTCGTGCAGTCCGATCCGCGACCCGGCGGGCGAGACGCTCGGCCTGTTCTGCGCGGCGGTGGAGACCACCGAGCGTGCGCAGCTTGTCCGCCGCGCCCGCACGCTGGCCCGGGTCGGCGGGGCCGGCCTGGCCGCCGGCGGCGCCGACGCGGCCGAGCGCGCACTGCTCGAAGCGCTCGAGGGCTCCGAGGACGTCGCGCGCTGTGAGCTGCTGCTCGGCGAGCGCGCCGCGCCGCCATCGCTCGACCTCGGCGAGCCGGCCGGCGCCGGCGAGCCGCGCACGCTGCTGCTCCCGCTCGGCGCCGAGGCGCAGACGCTCGGCTACGTGCGCTTCGAGCTCGCGCCGCTGGTCGCGCTCGACGACGGGTGCCTGGCCTTCCTGCACGCGCTGGCCGAGCGCATGGCCACCGCCCTGGCCACCGGCCAGGCTCGCGATCGCGCCGTGCGCGAGCTGCGCGACGCGCGCATCCTCGCCGCCGCCGGCGCGCTGAACTGGGGCCAGGACGAGCGCCTCACGCTCGAGAGCATCGTGTGGGCGGCGGTGCCCGACCTGGCCGACTGGGCCATCCTGCGCGTCGACGGGGACGACCGGGGCCTGCGCGTCAGCGCCCGCGCGAGCGACGTCGAGCACCGCCTCGCGGACTCGGCGCAGGGATCCTCGGCCACGCTGCTCAACCTGCCGCTCCAGCTCGGCGAGCGCGCGCTCGGCGCCGTCATCCTCGGCGTGCGAACCGGGCGGGCGCCGTTCACCGAGCAGGACGCGCGCGTCGCGCGTCGGCTGGCCGGCCGCGCCGCGGTCTCGATCGAGAACGCGCGCCTGGGGCGCGAGCGCGACGAGGCCCACGCGCTGCTCGACGCGCTGTTCGACACTGCGCCGGTGGGCCTGGGCTTCTGGGATCGCGAGCTGCGTTACCAGCGGGTGAACCGCACGCTGGCGAGCATGAACGGCGTCCCACCCCAGGAGCACATCGGCCGCACGATCCCCGACGTCCTGCCCGACATCCCACCGGACGTCCCCGAGCTGATGGCCCGCGTGGTCCGCGAAGGACGCGCCGAGCTCGACCACGAGACGACCGGACGCACCCCCGCCCGCCCCGGCGAGGACCGCACGTGGAGCGTCAGCTACTACCCGGTGCGCGACCCGGCGGGCGACGTGGTCGGAATCGGCACCGTGCGCCAGGACGTCACCGAGACCCGCCGCGCCCAGGCCGCCGAGCAGGCGCTGCGAGAGGCGCTCGCGCGCGGGCTTCGCGTCGAGCACGAGATCGCCGCGACGCTGCAGCGCGCGCTGCTGCCCGAGCACCTGCCGCCGATCCCCGGCCTGGCCACCGCCGGCCTGTACCGCACCGCCGACGGGGAGCACCTCGCCGGCGGGGACTTCTACGACCTGTTCCCGCTCGCCGACGGGCAGTGGCTGGCGGTGATCGGCGACGTGGTCGGCAAGGGCGAGCGCGCCGCGGCGGTGACCGGGATGGTCCGCCACACGCTGCGCACGCGCATGGGCCGGGAGACCGACCCGGTGCGGCTGATCGGCTGGCTGAACACGATCATGCGCCGCCAGTACAGCGACCTGAGCTACTGCACGCTGTGCCTGGCCGTGCTCGGCGTGGGGGAAGACCCGTGCCGCGTGCGCGTCGTGCTCGCCGGCCATCCCCCCGCCCTGCTGCTCTCCGCCGACGGGGAGATCCGCGCGCTCGGCCAGCCCGGCTCGCCGCCCGGCCTGCTCGAGCGGCTCACCCTGCACGCCGAGGACAGCGAGCTGCGCACCGGTGACACGTTGATCCTCTACACCGACGGGCTGCTCCCGCGCGAAACGATCACGCCCGCGACCGCGCCTCACTTTTTCCCCCACTTATTGACGGACCTTCATCGGCTCGCGCCCCGGGACCTGGTCGAGCGGCTCTTCGAGCGGGCGACCGCCGCGCACGGCAAGTGGCGGCGCGACGACACCGCCATCCTCGCCATCCGGCCCGCGCCACGGTAAGGCCCCTTTATGGTTCTCTCAGGCTGATAGGAGAGAGTCTTCGTCATGAAGCTACGACTGCCGTCCACGAAGTCCGGGCCCGCCACCCCCGTCGCCGAGCCCGACCCCGCCGGTCCGGAGTTCACCGATCCGGCCCCACCGCCGACCCCCGAGTCGCGCGGGATCCGGCCGGGCACCGGGCAGGTGCTGCCGATGTACTTCGTCGGCGATGAGTCGCACTCGATGGCCGGGCCGTCGATGGACGCCGTCAACCGCGGGCTGCTCGAGCTGCGCGACGAGGTCGCCAAGCACCCGCTGATCGGCAAGAAGGTCCGCTTCGGGATCATCACGTTCGCCGACACCGCGCAGACGCGCCTGGAGCTCTCCGAGCTCAGCGAGGACATCGTCCTGCCGCGGCTGGCCCCGCGCGGGCGCGGCACGAGCTACGCGGCGGCGCTCGAGGCGCTGCGGCACACGATCCCCGGCGACGTCGCGCTGCTCAAGGGCGCCGGCTACCAGGTCCACCGCCCGTCGGTGTTCTTCCTCTCGGACGGCCTGCCGACCGAGAAGCAGGAGAAGTGGCAGCAGCGCCTGGCCGAGATCAAGGACACCGGCTGGGGCGAGCGCCCGAACATCCTCGCCTTCGGCGTCGGCGAGGCCGACCCCGAGGTCATCCGCCAGCTCGCGACCACCCCGCGCTACTCGTTCATGATGACCGAGGGCTCCTCGACGGCGGGCGCGATCGCCGAGTTCGCCACCTCGATGCTCAACTCGATGGTCGCCTCGGCCGAGCGCCTGGACCGCGGCGAGCGCACGATCGAGTTCGAGAAGCCCGAGGGGTTCGTCGCGCTCGACGCACCGCTGATCTGATGGCGCCGCGAGCCGGCGGCGCGACAACCGAGGACCGCCCGG
>DATAWZ010000096.1:0-12771 GCA_036266975.1 Solirubrobacteraceae bacterium | reverse complement strand
TCGCCACGCGCACGATCCCCTCGGCGCACTCGGGCGCCTCCACGCCGAGCGCGCCGGCGAGCTCGCCGACCGCCGCGAGCGCCGCGCCGCGGTCCAGCGCGACGCCGCTCGCCACCGCCGGCAGGCGCCCGAGCAGCAGGTTGGCGTCGGTCACCGTCGGCTCGCGCCCGCCGCGCCCGTAGCACGCCGGCCCGGGCTCGGCGCCCGCCGAGCGGGGCCCGACGCGCAGCGCCCCGCCGCCGTCGCGCCAGGCGATCGAGCCGCCGCCCGCGCCGACGGTGTGGATGTCGAGCATCGGCAGCGCCAGCGGCCGTCCGGCGAGCATCCGCTCGGCCGTCTCGCGCGCCTGGCCGGCGCTGATCAGGCTCACATCGCACGAGGTGCCGCCCATGTCGAAGCACAGCAGGTCGGGCTCCCGGCACAGCGAGGCGATCAGCTCGGCCGCCTGCGCGCCGCCCGCCGGCCCGGAGAGCACGGTCAGCGCCGCGTGGGCCGACGCCTGCGCCGCGGTGGCGAGGCCCCCCGAGGACTGCATGACCGCCGGCTCGGGCAGCCCGGCCTCGGCCGCCCGCGTGGCCAGCGCGTCCAGGTAGCGCCCGACCAGGGGGGAGAGCGCGGCATCGACCTCGGTGGTCGCCGCGCGCTCGTACTCGCGCACGGTGCCGACGAGCTCGTGCGAGAGCGAGACGTGCACGCCCGGCAGCCGCTCGGCGAGCAGCTCGCCCAGGCGCCGCTCGTGCTCGGGGTGCGCGTAGGCGTGCAGCAGGACGACCGCGACCGCCTCGGGCTCGCACGCCGCGAGCCGCTCGAGCAGATCAGCCCCCTCGAGCGCGCGCAGCACCCCGCGCGGTCCCATCCGCTCGGCCACGCCGTAGCGGCGCTCGGGGGGCACGAGCGGCGCCGGCGGCGCCGCGCACAGGCGGTAGAGCTCGGGCCGCGCCTGGCGGCCGAGCTCGATCAGGTCGGTGAACCCCTCGGTGGCGAGCAGCGCCGTGCGCGCCGCGCGCCCCTCGAGCAGCGCGTTGGTGGCGACGGTCATCCCGTGCGCGAAGCGCTCGACGGCGCTCGCCGGGCGCCGCGCCTGCTCGAGCACCGCGGCGACCGCCGCGAGCACGCCCTCGGCCTGGTCGGCGGGGGTCGTCGGGGCCTTGGCCGTGAGGACCCGACCGCCGTCGAGCAGCACCGCGTCGGTGAAGGTCCCGCCGACGTCGACGCCCAGGAGCACCAGCGGAGCGTACGCGCGCCCGGATGCCGGGGCATCCGGGCGCGTACGTTGTCCGTACCCCTACGGAAGCTGGTTATGCGGCGAGCGCCGCGCCGTCCTCGGTCTCGGCGAGGTGCTGATGGGAGGGGCAGTAGCCGTTGTGCGGCAGCGGCGCGCGCTGACAGGCGGTGCCCTTGCGCGTCGTCGCCCGGCACTGGGCGGGCTCGCCGCTCATCCCCAGACCGGCGAACGGATTGGCGATGACGAACTCGCGGGCGCAGTCGACATAACAGGAGACCACGCGCCACACGTAGGCCTGGTCGGACATCGGGAAATGGCTGCGGATCTCGTTGAAGAGCGTGCGCGACGGCCGCGCGAAGTAGTGGCGGTCGGTGGCCAGACGCTCGATCGTCGCCTCGCACGCGCGCAGGACGGCCTGCTGGGAGGCACACGAATCGGGCCCGGGCTCGATGTGGGGCGCGAGCTCCCTGAAGATCGCTCTACTGAACTGGTACATGCGTTCCGTGCTCCTCCTCGGACAACGTCCCCTCGAACATCCGTCCACTCTCCGGAGGGCGAGTATGGAGGCCTGATGTGAAGGTGAAGACAAGACTGGTGTTAAGTCAGCGTTAAGCGAGCGGTCTCAAAAACCGCTCAATCCCAGCGCTCGAACACCGGTTCGGCCTCGCCGCGGACGACCGCGTGCATGCGGTCCAGGTCCTCGCGAGGGGTGGGAAAGTCGGTCCGCTGATGCGCGCCGCGGCTCTCCTCGCGCGCCAGCGCGCAGCGCGCGATCAGCCGCGCGAGCGGGTGCTCGTCGCGCAGCAGCTCGCGCAGCCCCTCCGGGCTGCGCTCGATGCCCGCGTGCGTCCAGAGGGCCGCCTTGGTGCTTTTCAGGGGTAAAGAGTGGGGTGCCGCGGCCTGCACCGCGGCGTTCGACGCAGTTGCGGCGGGCTCGTCCAGCGCGGCGAGCGCCGCCCGGCGGCCGAACACGAAGCACTCGCTGAGCGAGTTGGAGGCGAGCCGGTTGCCGCCGTGCAGGCCGGTGCATGCGGTCTCGCCGACGGCGTACAGCGAGGGCACGCTCGAGTGCCCGTGCAGGTCGGTGACCACGCCGCCCATCACGTAGTGCGAGGCCGGCGCGACCGGGACGAGCTCGCGCGTGGCGTCGAGCCCGGCCTCGCGCAGCGCGGCGAACACGTTGGGAAAGCGCGCGGGATCGACCGCGCGCATGTCCAGGCCCACCGAGGTGGCGCCCGTCTCGCGCAGGCGCAGCCAGATCGCCCGCGCGACCTCGTCGCGCGGCGCGAGCTCTTCGACGAACCGCGCGCCGCCGGCGTCGTGCAGCGTGGCCCCCTCGCCGCGGATGGCCTCGGTGACCAGGAACCCCTCGCGGCCGCGGATGCCGATCACCGCGGTGGGGTGGAACTGCATGAACTCCAGGTCGGCGAGCGCGGCGCCGGCGGCGTGGGCGAGCGCCATCCCGGTCCCCAGCGAACCCGGCGGGTTGGTCGTGCGCGACCACAGCGCGGCCGCCCCGCCGGCGCTCAGCAGGGTGGCGCGCGCGTGCACCTCGCGCCCGTCCTCGCAGCGGAGCCCCACGCAGCGCTCGTCGGCGAGCAGCAGCTCGCTCGCGCGGGCGTGCTCGAGCACGGCGATGCGCGCGTCCTCGGCGACCACCGCGGAGAGCTGGCGCACGACGCGCCGGCCGGTCGCCGAGCCGCCGGCGTGGACGACGCGCCGGGCGGAGTGCCCGCCCTCGAGCCCGAGCGAGAGCCGGCCCGCGCGGTCGGAGTCGAAGCGCACGCCGAGCGCCTCCAGGTCGTGCACCCGCTCGGGGGCCTCCTCGCACAGCACCTGCGCCGCGGACGGGCGCACGAGCCCGCGCCCGGCCCGCTCGGTGTCCTCGCGGTGGCGCTCGGGGGAGTCGTCTGCGGCGACCGCGGCGGCGAGGCCGCCCTGCGCCCAGTAGCTCGCGGTCTGGGCCAGCGGGGTGGCGGCGATGAGCGTGACCTTGGCGCCCGCGCGCGCGGCGCACAGGGCGGTGAACAGGCCGGCCGCGCCAGCCCCCACGACGACCAGGTCGGCCTCGGATGCTCCCATGCCAGCGGTTACCGTATCCCGGATGGCGCCCGCGCCCCTGCTGCTGAGCCATCCCTCCTCGCTCGAACACGACACCGGCGCGCATCCCGAGCGCGCCGAGCGGATCCTGGCGATCGAGCACGGGCTGACCGTCGCCGAGCCGCTGGCGCTCGAGCGGATCACCTCGCCGGCCGCGACCGAGGAGCAGATCACCCGCGTGCATCCGCTCGAGCACGTCCAGCGCCTGGAGGCGTTCTGCGCCGCCGGCGGCGGCGCGCTGGACGCGGACACGATCGTCGGCGCCGGCTCGTTCAGCGCGGCGCTGCACGCCGCCGGCGGGGCCGCGGCGCTCGCCCGCACGCTGCTCGAGCGCGGCCCGGCGAGCAGCGGCCTCGCGGTGCACCGCCCGCCCGGGCATCACGCCGAGCCGGCCCGGGCGATGGGCTTCTGCCTGCTCGGCAATATCGCCATCGCCGCCCGCGAGGCGCTCGCCGCCGGCGCGCGGCGGGTGCTGATCGTCGACTTCGACGTGCACCACGGCAACGGGACCGAGGCGATCTTCCGCGCCGACCGGCAGGTCCTGTTCTGCTCGATCCACCAGTCGCCGCTGTATCCCGGCACCGGCGCGGCGAGCAGCGTCGGCGAGGGGCCCGGCCACGGCTTCACCGCGAACCTGCCGGTGCCGCCGGGCTCGGGCGATGAGACGTTCGTGAGCCTCGTCGAGCATGTCGCGCTGCCGCTCGGGCGCACCTACGAGCCCGACCTGGTGCTCGTCTCCGCCGGCTTCGACGCCCACGAGGACGACCCGCTCGCCGGCTGTCGGGTCAGCGACGCCGGCTACGTGGCGATGACCGCGGCGCTGCGCCGCCTGGCGCTCGAGCTCGAGGTCCCGCTCGGCCTCGTCCTGGAGGGCGGCTACGACCTCGGGGTGCTCGCCCGCTGCGTGCCCGCGGTGCTGCGCACCCTCGGCCAGGAGCCCGCGCCGGCCGGCGCGGGGACCCCCGAGCATCCGCTCGCGCTCCGGGCCCGCGAGCGGCTGCGCGAGTTCTGGCCGCTCATGGGGTCGCCGGGGTACTGACCACCGGCGGTGAGGCGACCGTCGGGCCCGAATTGATCCCCGTCACCGAGGACGTGGGCGGCGTCGTCGGCGCGGGGGTGGTCACCGTGACCGACACGGTCCGCGGCGTGGCGCCCGGCCGGGCGAGGTGGACCAGGGCGAAGGTGAGCGCCGCGAGCGCGAGCACGATGATCGCCGCGGCGATGGCCAGCGGCGCGCGCCAGCCCGGCGTGGGCGCGATGCGGGTTCGCGCGGCGGCGCCGCACTCCAGGCACCACTGCTGATCGCGGCCGAGCGGCGCGCGGCAGGCGGGGCAGTGCTCGTCGGCGGCCGGCTCGCTGGCCGCGGTCGCCGCGGCGTTCACGCCGAGCCCTCGGTCGAGTCGCTGCGCAGCGAGGTCGACCGGGGCCGCTCGAGCCGGGTGCGGCCGACCGGGCGCCCGCAGTTGGGGCAGTAGTGGGCGTCGCTGCCGTGCAGCACTCCGCACTGCGCGCAGGCGCCCAGCCCGGCCTCGCGCAGCACGATCACCGACTGCGGATCGCCGAGCGCGTCCTCGAGCGTGCCGATCTCGCGATGGATCGCGGTGAGCGTGCCGAGCTTGGCCTTGACCAGGTCATCGCGCGCGCGGTCGCGGTGGTGCAGCTCGAACACCAGCCCGCCGAGGTCGCGCAGGGCCAGCTCGCGCACCCGGCGCAGGTAGCGCAGCCGCCGGCGCATGCGCCCGCGGTCCAGGTAGCCCTCGGCGCGCGGCGGCGCGGGCGCCTCCACCGGGCTGGCGGCGAAGTTCGCGGTCGGCGCCTCGGGCTCGCGCGCCGGCTCGGCTTTGCTGCGCTTGCGCAGGGACAGACGGGGCATCCGTCGATGCTATCGGGGGGGCGCGAGGGTGCCGAGCGGCTCGCGGGCCGACAGGCCGGGGGTCAGCGCTCGCCGCCAGGCGCGATGCACGCGCTCGGCCATGTGCACGCTGGAGTACGCCTGTGCGCGGGAGCGCGCGTCCACGCGCGGGTCGTCCTGGAGCACGAGCGGCACCAGCGCGTCGCGCCAGCGGTGCAGCTCGAACGGGGCGCACAGCGTCCCCGGCAGGTCCTCGAGCGCGAGCGGATGCACGCCGACCGCCGTGGCCAGCACCGGAACCTCGCAGGCGAGCGCCTCGACCACGGCCAGGCCGAAGCCCTCCTGGTCGGAGGGGACGAGCACCGCGTTGGCCGCGTTGATCAGCAGCGGCATGCGCTCGGGGGGCACGTCGCCGGCGCGCAGCAGCGGGACCTCGAGCGAGTCGGCGAGCGCCGCCGCGCGGTCGAAGCGCTTGACCGCGCGGGCCGGATCGGCCGGGAACAGCAGGCACGGCGCCGCCGGGTCGAGCCCGAGCTCGCGGCGCGCCTGCGCGCGGGGCAGCGGCCGGAAGCGCTCGAGGTTGACCCCGCAGGGGAGCACCGCGTCGGTGGGCAGCTCGCCGGCCAGCTCCTGCGAGACCGCCGCGACGATGTCCATGCGCCAGGCGACCAGCCGCGTCGCCGGGCCGGTGCGCGGGTGGCGCACGTCGGTGCCGTGGACGGTCAGCGCGCGGGCGCGGGCGCGGACGGCGAGCGCCGGATAGGCCGACAGCCCGAAGTGGGCGTGCACGATGTCGAAGCGGCGCCGGCCGTAGCGGCGCCGCAGCTGGACCGGCGCGGCGGCGAGCGCCCGCGCGCCGGGCGGGAACTCGAACAGCTCGACGTCGAGGTCGGGCTGCTCGCGCAGCGCGGCGACCTGGTCGCGCACGAAGCAGCCGCGCGCGGGATGGGCCTCCTCGGCACGCATGTTGGAGACGATCAGCGCGTCCACGCTGCCATGATGGCGCCCGTGCCCGACGAGATCCCCAAGAGCGAGGGGCCCGGCTCGCCGGCCGGCACCGGCCGGCCGGGCCGTCCGTGCCCCGAACGGGGTGCGCCACCCTCGTGCCGCCACGACGGCCGCGCCTGTGATGAGTTGCGCCCGCTCGAGATCGAGCCGGGCTTCGTCCGCACCGCCACCGGCTCGGCCCTGATCAGCGCGGGGGAGACCCGGGTCATCTGCACCGCCTCGGCCGAGGCGAGCGTGCCGCGCTGGATGGCCGGGCAGGGGCGCGGCTGGGTCACCGCCGAGTACGCGATGCTGCCCGCCTCGACCGACAAGCGCAAGCCGCGCGACATCTCGCGCGGTCGCCCGGACGGGCGCACGGTGGAGATCCAGCGGCTCATCGGCCGCTCGGTGCGCGGCGTGATCGACTTCGCCGCGCTCGGCGAGCGCACGATCACGCTGGACTGCGACGTCCTGCAGGCCGACGGCGGCACGCGCTGCGCGTCGATCACCGGCGCCTACGTCGCGCTCGTGCTCGCGTGCGACCGGCTCATCGCCGAGGGCAAGCTGAAGGCGCGGCCGCTGACCGGCTCGATCGCCGCGGTCTCGTGCGGGGTCGTCGACGGCGCCGCGCTGCTCGACCTCGACTACCACGAGGACTCGCGCGCCGAGGTCGACGCGAACGTCGTGATGACCGGCGAGGGCGGGCTGATCGAGGTCCAGATGACCGCCGAGCGCACGCCGCTCTCGCGCGCGAGCCTGGACGAGCTGCTCGCGCTCGCTGCCGGCGGGATCGAGCGGCTGCGCGCCGCGCAGGACGCCGTGCTCGGCACGTGAAGCTGCTGCTGGCGACGCGCAACGCGCACAAGCTGCGCGAGGTCGGCCGCGTGCTCGACGGCATCGAGATCGACTCGCTCGGCGAGGACGTGCAGCTGCCGCCCGAGGACGGCGCGACCTACGCCGCCAACGCCCTGGGCAAGGCGCGCGCGGCGGCGCGCGCGACCCGACGGCTGGTCGTCGCCGACGACTCGGGGATCGAGGCCGCCGCGCTCGGCGGCCGGCCCGGCGTCCACTCCGCGCGCTACGCCGGGGAGACGGCGGGCGACGCCGAGAACCTTGCGCTGCTGATCGAGCAGGCGCCGGCGGGCAGCCCGCTGGCCTACGTGTGCGTGATCGCGCTGGTCGACGGCGGCGACGGGCGCGAGCGGCTGTTCAGCGGCCGCTGCGCCGGGCGGATGGCCGCGGCGCCACGCGGCGAGCGGGGCTTCGGCTACGACCCGGTGTTCATGCCCGACGACGTCGGCGACGGGCGTACGATGGCCGAGTTGAGCGACGAGCACAAGGACGCGATCAGCCATCGCGGGCGGGCGCTGCGGCGCATGGCGGAGGCCCTCAGGCCTACAACAGGTTGATCGCCGCCGCGACGCCGACGGCGAAGAAGACCGCGGCGTAGCCGTGATAGCCCGAGATCAGCACGAGCACGCTCGTGATCAGGGCGACCAGGACGGTCACCAGCCAGGCGATGCGGGACGGGCTCATCGGCGCGTATTGTGCCGTTCGCCCAGGATCCCCACCGGAATGAGGATTAGGCCCGCCCACGGCGGATAGCTAGGCGGCCAGCGATGCGCGGGCGGATTCGTAGGCGCCGGAACGTCGAAGTCGCGGCCCGGCGGGGTAGCGGGGCGGGCCGTGCGCGCGGTCAGTGCGCGTTCGGTCGTCCTGGAAGCTAGCGTGTCGGGAGATGCACGGGCCCGAGGCAGACGCGCGCGGCGCCGGCGGGAGGGGTCGCTGATGGCGGCCACCAGCGGGGCGGCGGTCGGCACGTTCGGGGCGCGGCTGCGCGCGCAGGTGGAGCGGCGCGAGTCCCAGCTCGTCCTCGGGCTCGACCCCGACCCGATGTCGCTGTGGCCGGAGGCGATCGCCGAGGCGCCGGGGGACGGGCCGCCGGCCCGCCGGGCGGCGGCGGCCATCGCCGCCCACTGCCGCCTGCTGATCCACGCCGCCGGCCCGGCGTGCGTGGCGGTCAAGCCGCAGCTCGCGTGCTTCGAGCGGCTCGGCGCCGCCGGCTGGGGGGCGCTCTGCGAGGTGGTCGCCAGCGCGCGCGCCAGCGGCCTGCTCGTGCTCGCCGACGGCAAGCGCGGCGACGTGCCGGTCAGCGCGGTCGCCTACGCCCAGGGGTTGGTCGGGTCGGTGGCCACGCCCTTCGGCGAGGTCCCCGGGCTCGGCGCCGACGCCATCACCGTCAATCCGCTGCTCGGCGAGGACGCGCTCGACCCGTTCGTGCGCGGGGCCCGCGCCGCCCGCGCCGGCGCGTTCGTACTCGTGCGGACCTCCAACCCCGGCGCCGCCGACGTGATGGACCTTCCGCTCAAGGACGGTTCGCCGGTGTGGGAGCGCCTGGCGGCGCTCGTCGATCGCCTGGGCGAGGGCGACCCGTCCGACGTCGGCGCGGTGGTCGGCGCGACCGAGCCCGCCCACCTCGAGCGCATGCGCGAGCTGATGCCGCGCGCGGTGTTCCTGCTGCCCGGCGTCGGCGCCCAGGGCGGGCGCGTGGAGGACCTCGCGCCGGCGTTCGCGCCCGGACGTCATCTCGGGCTGGTGACCGCCTCGCGGAGCATCGCCGGGGCGCACCGCGATCGCGCGGGAGACCCCGGCGCGGCGGCCCGTGCCGAGGCCGAGCGGCTGCGCGAGCTGGCCTGGGGCCTCGGCGGAGAGGCCCGTTGACGGCGGACGTGCGACTTGCCGCTGGTGGCCGCCCTATGATGCCCGCGCCTCATGCACCGAACCTCAGCGCGGTACCTGGCGCCGCTCGCCATCATGGCGGCCGCCGCGACGGTCACGCTGTTCGCTGTCGACATCCACCGCTTCGCGGGGCGCACGACCACGACGATCGTCCGCACGAGCGCGCCCGTCCGCCGGCCTCCTCCTGCTCGCGTCCCGCACCGCGGTGACCCGGTGACCCATCGGCGCGCGTCGCACCGGAGGGCTCCCGCGCACCGACCGGCCCATGCGGCCGCGCACCGGGCGGCCCGGCCCCCGGCCGATGCCCGTTCGCGCCCGAGCGCGCATCCGGCGCCGAGCGGCTCCTCGCCGCTGAGCTCCGGCCTGCAACAGGCGATCAACCTGCTCCCGCACCTGCCGTCGAAGGCGAAGGGGTCTTCCGGGACCCGGGCGAATCCGCCGCGCAAGGCGCCGGCGCACCACGCCTCGCGCCCCTCGCACGCCCAGCGGCGAAGCCGGACGCGGCGGTGATCGTCCGTCGGGTGACGGCATGGGCGGCGGGCGCCTGCCTGCTGTGCGCGCTGCTCGCGGCGAGCGCGCGGGCGGTGGCGCCGGCGCTCAGCGCGCGCGCATGGATCGCGTGGGAACCGGACCTGAACGACGTGGTCGCCTCGCGCGACGCGGACGTCGAGCTGCCGATGGCGAGCACGACCAAGCTGATGACCGCGCTGGTCACGCTCGAGCACGAGCCGCGCCTGTCGACCCGGCTGCCCGTCGTGCGCTACCCGACCGGGCAGGGCCAGTCGACGATCGGCCTGCAGCCGGGCGAGCGGTTGACGGTGGCCGACCTGCTGCGCGCGATGCTGCTGCCCTCGGCCGACGAGGCCGCGCAGACGCTCGCGGTCGACGTCGGCGGCTCGGTCCCCGCGTTCGTGGCGATGATGAACGCGCAGGCGAGCGCACTCGGGCTGGCGCACACCCACTACTCCACGCCGGTGGGCCTGGACACGGCCGGCAACTACTCGACGGCGAGCGACCTCGTGCGCCTGGCCAACTACCTGCTGCTGCACTACTCGTTCATCGATGAGGTCGTCGCCGAGCCGTCGGCCGAGCTGCGCAGCGGCGCCTTCCCCCGGCGCGTGCAGAACCTCAACGACCTCGTCGGTCGCTACTCCTACGTGGTGGGCGTCAAGACCGGGCACACCGACGGCGCCGGCTACGTCCTCGTCGGCGAGGCGCGCGCGGGCCGCGTGCGCGTCCTCTCGGCCGTCATGGGCGACCCCTCGAGCACCGCCCGCGACGCCGACACGCTGACGCTGCTGCGCTCGGGGCTGGCCGCCTTCGGCGAGCGCACGGTGCTGACCGCCGGCCAGCGCCTGGCGAGCACCGGCGAGCGCTACCGCTCCGGGCGGGTGGCGCTCGTCGCCGCGCGCGCGGTCTCGGTCCTGCTCCCGCGCGGCGAGCGGGTGACGCTGAAGGTCGAGGGGGTTCCCTCGAGCGTGCTCGGGCCGGCCCGAGCCGGCCGCCGGGAGGGAACCGTGCTCGTGCGCCTCGACGGTCGCACCGTTGCCCACACCGCGCTCGTGCTCGCCGACTCGGTGGCCAAGGCGACCGTGGGCGAGCGACTGCGCAACTATCTGGGCCGAGCGCTCACGATCGTGCTCCTGATCGGCGTCATTGCCTGTAGCCTGCTTCTGGTCGACTTGCGTCGGCGCGCCACCCGCCGAAGCGTGGCGGGCCGAACGCTCGAGCTGGACGATCGACAATGATCATCACCGTCACGCTCAACGCGGCGATCGACAAGTCGCTTTCGGTGCCCAACTTCCGGCTCGGGCGGCGCCACCGCACCGTCGAGCAGCGCACGATGGCCGGCGGCAAGGGCGTCAACATCGCCCGCACGCTCAAGACGCTCGGCCAGCCGGTGATCGCGACCGGTTTCGCCGGCGGGGCGACCGGGACGCACATCGTCGAGCAGCTCACCGAGGAGTCGATCCTCAACGACTTCGTGCGCATCCGCGAGGAGTCGCGCACGAACACCGCCGTGCTCGATCCGACCAACAACGACACGACCGAGATCAACGAGCGCGGCCCGGCGGTGTCCGAGAAGGAGGTCGAGCTCTTCCGCGACAAGCTCGTCTACCTCGCCCGCGGGGCGGCGATCGTCGTGTTCGCCGGCTCGCTGCCGCGCGGGGTCGAGCCCGATCTGTACGCGCGCCTGACCCGCGACCTGGCCAAGGTCGGCGTGCTCACCGTCATCGACACCGACGGCGAGCCGCTGCGGTTGGCGGTGCGCGCCGAGCCGAGCGTCGTCTCGCCCAACGTGCTCGAGGCCGAGGAGCTCGTCGGGCACGAGTTCAACGACGAGGAGGACCGAACGATCGCCGTGCGCGAGATGGCCCAGCTCGGCGCCCGCGAGGCGATCATGACTCTGCCCGACGGCTGCCTGGCCCAGGTCATCGTCGACGGCAGCCCGCGGCTGCTGCGGGCGAGCATCGAGCCGCGCGAGACGGTCGCCGCGGTCGGCTCGGGCGACGCCTTCCTGGCCGGCTACGTCGCCGCCCGTTACGGCGGACAGTCGCCGGCGGACTGCCTGCGCTTCGGGGTGGCCTGCGGCGCGGAGTCGACCGGTCGCCTGGGCGCGGGGCTGATCGATTCGCGCGAGGTCGAGCGGCTGCTCGGCGAGGTCGAGGTGCGCGCGGTCGAGCGGCCGGCCGAGGTCAGCTGAAGCTCGCGCCTTCCTCGCAGATTGCGGGGTCCAGGGGCGCGATGGCGACGGCCCCGGTTGGTATCCTCGATCGCAGGTTGCCGCTCGTCCCAGAGCCCGCGCTCGGCCGGCTCGCCCGCCGCCGATACGACCCCGCCGCAAGCGGGGTCTTCTCTTCTGCGGGCGGCCATCGTCGGAGGGGCGTCCACCCCGTGAACACCAGCCGAGGGGCCCGGTTCCAGCGGCCGGCTGCCCTCCCCGGTATGTCCGCCGCGCATGGGAGGATGCCTCAATGGAAGTAGAGATCGGTCGCGGCAAGAAGGCGCGCCGCGCATACGGCTTCGATGACATCGCGATCGTCCCCTCGCGGCGCACCCGCGACCCCGACGACATCGACATCACCTGGAAGCTCGGGGACTACAACTTCGACCTGCCGTTGATGGCCTCGGCGATGGACGGCGTCGTCTCGCCCGAGACGGCCGGGATCATCGGCGAGCTCGGCGGGCTGGCCGTGCTGAACCTCGAGGGGATCTGGACGCGTTTCGAGGACGCCGAGGAGCAGCTTCAGCGGATCGCCGAGCTCCCGCGCGAGACCGCCACACGCGAGATGCAGGAGATCTACGTCGAGCCGGTCAAGGAGGAGCTGATCGACCGCCGCATCCGCGAGATCAAGGAGCGCAAGGTCGTATGCGCCGCCTCGCTGACGCCGCAGCGCGTGCGCCGCTACTACGAGATCGCCCTCGAGGCCGGGCTCGACATCCTGGTCATCCAGGGCACGGTCGTCTCGGGCGAGCACGTCTCGCAGACCAGCGAGCCGCTCAACCTCAAGGAGTTCATCCCCGCCCTGGAGGTGCCGTGCGTGGTGGGCGGCTGCGCCTCCTACCACACCGCGCTGCACCTGATGCGCACCGGCGCCGCCGGCGTGCTCGTCGGCGTGGGACCGGGCGCGGCCTGCACCACCCGCGGCGTGCTGGGCATCGGGGTGCCGCAGGCGACGGCGATCGCCGACGCGGCGGCGGCCCGCTCGACCCACATGCTCGAGACCGGCAACTACTGCCAGGTGATCGCCGACGGCGGCATGCGCAACGGCGGCGACGTCTCCAAGGCGATCGCCTGCGGCGCCGACGCGGTGATGATCGGCTCGCCCCTCGCACGCGCCTTCGAGGCCCCCGGCCGGGGCTTTCA
>DATAWZ010000095.1:0-1880 GCA_036266975.1 Solirubrobacteraceae bacterium | reverse complement strand
CCGCGTCGGCGGCGAGCGCGGCCGCGGCGGGGGAGGATTGGTCCTCGAGGGCGAGCGCGGGCGCAGGTGGGTCGTCGCGGTCGAGTTCGGCCAGCTGCTCGGCGGCGGCGCCGAGCAGCGCCGCGCGCGTGCGAAAGTAGGCGCTGGTCGATCCCGGCGCCAGGCCGAGCTCGCGGTCGACGGCGCGATGGGTCAGCCCCCGACTGCCGTGGCGGGCGAGCACCTCGACCGCGGCCTGTCCGATCGCGGTTCGGCGGGGACTCTGGCGGACGGGAGAGGCGGGCATCGGCAGCCTTCTACGACTGCAGAGAGCATACTCTCTACATCTGTCGAGGATCTACACCTGTAGTCGTCCCACCTTCTACAGGCATAGAAGACGGTGTCCCCGGCCAGCAACGAGCTTCGGCGTGGCGAGCCTGATTCCTGCGTCGGACGGTCTCAGCGGTCGCTGGCCAGCCCGTGCACACGGGCGATGACCTGTGCGCGGTTGCTCGCCCCGAGCTTGGCCAGGATGTGCTGTACGTGGCTCTTGACCGTGGTGATCGAGACCCGCAGGGCGGTCGCGATCGCCCGGTTGGAGGCGCCGGCAATCGCGAGGTCGAGCACCTCGCGCTCGCGCGGGGTGAGCTCCTGGACGGCCACGCCGGAGACCGGCAGCCCGGGCAGCGAGAGGTGCGCGACGCTCGCCTCGGCCTCGGCCACGGACGCGAGTTCGATCTCGGCGTCGGTGAGCTGAGTCAGCCGCCCGTCCAGCGTGGCCAGCGTCGAGCGAACCCGGTCGCGCTGGGCGGCCAGGCGCTCGAGCAGCGCCGATCGCTGGTAGAGGTGGCCGAAGCCCTCGGCGAAACGCCCACAGCACGTCCCGGTCGGCCTCGTCGCAGCGCTGGGCGGTCGGGTGGTGGTCGGTGTGGAAGAAGCCGATCACGGTGCCCTAGCGGGATTGGTGCTTGCCGGGCGGCGACGGTCGCCCGGTGATGCGGCGCCCGGGGCGCGGACGCGGCCGTCCCGTGCCCCGGTGCGCGCGTGCCGCTGACGATCAGCGGACCTGTCGGTCTTCAGTCCCATATGTGGCAGGAGCCCTGACAAGTTCGTCAACCGTATGGTCGTGGGGCGGCGACCGCCGTCCGCAGCATGCCGTGTGCGTCCTCGCAACGACGACGAGGACTCAGTCGAGCACCACGGACAGGCCGCCAAACCAGACGCGGTCGCCGGGGCGCACGATCACCCGGCCGACCCGCCGGCGCCCGACCCAGGTGCCGTTGGTTGAGTCCAGGTCGCGCAGCAGGTAGCCGTCGTCGACCCGCGCGAGCGTCGCGTGCCGGCGCGAGACCGAGGGGTCCTGCAGGCAGACCGGGCAGGACGCGCTACGCCCGATCAGGGCCTCGCCCTCGGCCGTCGCCCGCTCGAGCACGAGGATCGTCGGCCTCTCGCGCCGCTGCAGCAGGCGATCAAGACGGCCGAGCGTCCGCTCGAGCGAGCGCGCAGCGCCCGAGCGCCGGACCGTGAGGTCGCCGACCACGCGCTCACCGTGGAGGACCGGCGACCCGTAGAGCAGCGCGAGGCGATCGCAGAGCGTCTGCTCGCTCAGCAGCCCCAGGACGAAGGCGTCCTGGAGCCGCCCGGCGAGCGCTTCACGTCCGTCCTGTGCGGCCACGCCCCGAGTGTCCCCGCACCCGTGACGCGGCGTCTATTCCGTCGCCGCACGGTGAGCTCGCCACGAGGTACGAGCGGGCTCGTACCTCGACGACGGGCCCGCGCTGCAGCCCTCCGGCCGCGCGCCCGCCGTGTCCGCGTCCGCGACTAGTGGTGCCTCCGGTAAATCCGGTCGTCGATTCGCGAGCGAAAATCGAGCATGGCCAGGACGCAGGGAGCCGGAATAG
>DATAWZ010000094.1:0-3550 GCA_036266975.1 Solirubrobacteraceae bacterium | reverse complement strand
GACGGACACGGCGCTGCCCAGCGCGCTGTGCTGCGTCGTGGAGCTCGCGGGCGGCGAGCCGCCCGCCGAGGAGGACGGCGTCGTGGTCGCGGGCGGGCTCACCGGCGGGGTGGGCGTGACCGAGACGACGTGATGGTGGGGCGGCAGGGCGGGCGGCGTCGCGGGCGCCGTGTGGCTGGGGTGCGTGGTCGCGCCGATCGTCCGCGGACCGACGGCGCCGTGCAGCGCCGCGGGGGGCGCCACGCTGTGCTCGGACAGGCGCAGCGTGGCGACGCGCGGCGGCGTCGCCTTGGTGCCGGGGTGCGGGTGCTGCACGCCCGCGACGAGCTCGACCGGGCTGAGCGTGCTGCCCAGGCCGGGCCAGCCCTGCTGGGCGAACACGGCGCTGATGAGCAGCAGCGAGACCGCGGCGGCGGCGATCAGCGATCCGCCCGCGCCCAGTGCGCCCATCAGTCCACGTGTGGCACGCATCCGTGGCCCCTATCGGCAGCGGCGCGCCGGAACTTGAGCACTTTTCTCGGCGAGCGTCAGCCGCCCCGGTCGAAGGACTGCATCTCCTGCGCGTTGGGGGTGTCGCTCGAGTCGATCCGCAGCGTCGGCGGTGCGTGCGAGGTGTCCACGAACAGGCACAGGTCGCGGCCGGGGTCCTGCGAGGGTACGCAGGTGCGGTACAGGTGCGGGTCGACCTGCCAGCTGTTGGCCCGGTCGATGTTGCGCCGGTACACGGCCGCGCCGTGGGCGGCGACGTAGGCGCGCACCGCGTTGGACTGCGCGTCGTACTCGGCCGCCTGGCGATCGATCTGGCCCTCGTGGGCGATGCCCAGGCCCAGGAAGGCGAGGAACAGCGCGCCGATGAGCATCGCGCTGGCCCGATCCTGGGCGATGATCGTCGGCAGGTCGCGCCGGCGCCGGCGCAGCACCGCGCCGGCGAGCGGTCCCACGGCGGCGACGATGACCAGGTTCAGCGCGCCGACGATGACGAACGCGCTGATGAAGCCGAACTGCTCGCCCCAGGGTGGGAGTGCCGGCAGCATGACCAGCTCGCCGACCACGAGCAGCGCGAACGTCGGCCACTGCCAGGCGCCGCTGACCCTCCAGCGCCAGCGCCCGAGGCCCGGCCAGCGCTCGGAAGCGTGCATCGCATCCAGAGTACCCGCCGTCCAGCCACTACGCTAAGGCCATGTCCGAGCCGGAGCTGTGGGTGTGCCAGCTCGGCCTCGTCGACTACGCCGAGGCCGTCGAGATCCAGCGCCAGCTCCGCGACCGGCGCCAGGCCGATGAGCTGCCCGACGTGTTGCTCGCGCTCGAGCACCCTCCGGTGTATACGCGCGGGCGACGCACCGAGCCCGGCGAGCTGCCGTTCGGCGAGGCCCACTACCGCGAGCGCGGGATCGACGTGGTCGACACCGACCGCGGCGGGAAGGTCACCTACCACGGCCCCGGTCAGCTCGTGGGCTATCCGATCATGCGCGTGCGCGGCGTGCGCGACTTCGTGGCCACGATGGAGCGCGCGATGATCGCCGCGCTCGCCGACGCGGGCGTCGCCGCCGAGCTGCGCGACGGGTTGACCGGCGTGTGGGCGCCCGGCGGCAAGATCGGCTCGATCGGCGTGCACATCGAGCGCGGCGTGAGCATGCACGGGTTCGCGGTCAACGTCGAGAACGACCTGGAGCCGTTCGGCTGGATCGTCCCCTGCGGCCTGGCCGGCGTGGCCGTCACGTCGGTCGCGCGCGAGGGCGCGCAGGCGGGTGACTGCGCGCTGCGCTGCTTCCGCCGGCGCATGGCTCACCGGTTCGCACAGGCCCACGGCCGGCGCCAGCGGCTCGTCTCGCCCGCGCGTATCGGGATCGCGCACGCGCCGTCGCCCCGCGCGCCGAGCGCGGTCTCATGAGCGCTCCCACCCGCTCGCGGGCGAACCCCGGCGGCATGGACGTCCTGGAGGTCCTCGGCCCCGACGTTCGCCCGCTGCGCGAGCGCAAGCCGCCGTGGTTCAAGGTCCCCGCCCCGGGCGGACCGCGCTACCGCCGGCTCGAGCGCCTGCTCGCGGACGCGGGGCTGCACACCGTCTGCCGCGAGGCGGCCTGCCCGAACGTCGGCGAGTGCTGGGAGCGCGGCACGGCGACGTTCATGATCCTCGGCGACACCTGCACCCGCCGCTGCGGCTTCTGCAACGTCAAGACCGGCCGCCCAACCTTCCAGGACCCACTCGAGGCCGCGCGCGTCGCCCGCTCGGTGGCGCGCATGGGGCTGCGCCACGCGGTCATCACCTCGGTCGACCGCGACGACCTGCCCGACAAGGGCGCCTCGGCCTTCGTCGGGGTGATCCGCCAGATCCGCCGCCAGGCCCCGAGCTGCCGGGTCGAGGTGCTCACCCCCGACTTCCAGGGTCAGGAGGTCCCGCTCGCGCGGGTCGTGGCCGAGCGCCCGGACGTCTTCAATCACAACGTCGAGACGGTCCCCCGCCTGTACCCGGTCGCCCGCCGCGGCTCGGATTTCGCGCGCTCCTGCCGGGTGCTCGAGCTGGCCAAGGAGATGGGCGGCGAGGAGGTCACGACCAAGTCGGGGCTGATGGTCGGCCTGGGCGAGACCCACCAGGAGATGGTCGAGACGTTCGCCGCCCTGCGCGCCCACGGCGTCCAGGTGCTCACCGTCGGCCAGTACCTGCGCCCGTCGGCGGCGCACCTGCCGGTCGTCCGCTACTGGCACCCCGACGAGTTCGCCGCGTTGCAGCGCGACGCGCTCGCGCTCGGCTTCGAGCACGTCGCCGCCGGACCGCTCGTGCGCTCGAGTTATCACGCCGACGAACACGTCGCCCAGGATTCGCCGGGCGTCGGGCCGCTCGCGCTCGCCTGACGGCCGCCCTCCCGCGCGGCCCGATCAGTGTTTCCCCTCAAGGCCAACATCGAGGATGACCGTGCGCCCCTGGTGACGTTCGCGTTGCTGCTGGCGATGGTGATCGCCTACCTGGTCTCGCTCTCGCACCTGGGCTTCTCGACGCTGTGGCACGGCCCGAGCCACGCAACCATCGTGCAGGCCGGGGCGATCCCCTACGAGCTCGCCCACCTCGGCCGCTACTGCGCGCTCGCCCACGGCCGGGTCCACTGCGGGCTGCACCACCGCCCCTCGGGGCAGTGGCCGGCGCTGCTCACCGCGCTCAGCGCGATGTTCCTGCACGCCGACCTGCTGCATCTCGCCGGCGACGCGCTGTTCCTCTTCCTGTTCGGGCCGGTGGTCGAGGATCGTCTCGGGCGGGTGCGCTACCCGATCTTCTTCGTGCTCGGCGGCCTGGTCGCGCTCGCCCTGCAGGTCGTGCTCGCCCCCCACTCGACCGCGCCGGCGGTCGGCGCCTCGGGCGCGATCGCCGCCGTCGTCGCCGGTGCGCTCGTGCTCGCGCCGCGCGTGCGGATCGTCACCGTCCTCATGATGATCATGCTCGGCACGATCCTCGAGATCCCCGGGATCCTGCTCGCCGTGCTGTGGCTGGGCGAGCAGATCGCCTACGCCGCGACGGGCCTGACCGACCCGATCGGGCACGGGTGGGTCGCCTACG